>JAFLCT010000001.1 GCA_017302335.1 Caulobacterales bacterium
CTGCCGGTCTGGGTGCGCCGATCTCGGTCATCGAAGGGCGCGCCGTGGCGGACGGCGCAGGGCCGGTCGCCGCCGTCGACCTGGGTGGAACGGTGTTTCACACGCCCCGGCTGGATGTCGCCGCCGGGGATCGGGTGCGGATCGTGGTCGATGCGCGAGACGTCGCCCTGGCCCTGAAAGCCCCGACCGACGCCAGTTTCCAGAACCGTCTGGCCGTGCGCGTCCAGGCGATCGAACCCTGGGGCGACGGACGACTCGTCCGCCTCCGGGGCGAAGGCTTCGACCTGGCCTCCCTGGTCACGGTTCAGGCGGCGGAGACCCTGGGCCTGGCGCCGGGGTGCGAGGTCGTCGCTCTGGTCAAGGCGACGGCGACGGCGCGCTACGCCTGAACACGCGGACGCGGCAAGGCCAGCATCGGGCCATAGACCACGGCGAAGGTCAGGAACGCCGAACACCACAGCCCCGCCGAAATGATCAGCAGCGGCTGATACAGCGTCGGGGTCAGCCCGCCAGCGACCCGCGTCAACGCCGCCGCGTTGATCAGGATGTAGATCAGCGATCCGGTCCAGCCCGCCGTCAGCGGCCGGCCCGTGTGGCCCCTCCCCGCCCGCGTCATGACCGCCAGGGTCATCACCCCGATGGCGCCCGCCGTCAGGGCGTGGATACCCGCCGAGGGCGAGACGGCGCTCGGCCAGAGCACCGAGGCGCCGATCAGACCCAGCCCGACCGCCAGCCATAGGTAGCCGAGGTGCAGGATCAGCACGAGCGGTTCGGCGCCCGTGGCCTCGCCCCGCCAGCGCGCCAGCCGGACCAGATTTAAGGTCCCCGCCGCCGCCATGGCCCAACCGACCAGGGCCTGGTTCGGCGCCGCCGCCCAACCGGCTAGGGCCAGGCCGGTCACCGCCAGGGTCAGGGCGTCGAACCGCCCCGTCGTTGCGGGCAGCGGTCCCTGGCGCTTCAATTGCCAGTTGCGGGTGAAGCTGGGCGTGATCCGCCCGCCGATCAGGGCGATCAGCATCGCGATCAGGGCCAGGGCCGCGCGCGTGGCGACCGGCGCAAGACCGCCCGACAGATGCGCCTCGACGTGGAAGCCGACGTTGGACAGGGCCAACAGGCTGACCATCACGGCGACCGGCAGGTTGCGCCAGTTCCTGCCCGCCAGAATTTCACGCCAGATCAGTCCGGCCATGGCCAGCAGGAACAGGCTGTCGATCACCGATGGCCAGATCGCCGTCGCCAGCTCCGGGCTGAACGCCGTCGCCAGCATCGCCGCCCGACCGGCCAGCCACAGCCCGACCATCGCCATAAGGGGTCCCCCGACCACCGGCATCCGACCGGTCCAGTTCGGCACGGCGGTCATCAGGAAACCGACGATGACACCGCCCGCATAGCCGAACAGCATTTCATGGACGTGCCAGGTCAGACCCACCGGGCCGCCCGCCGCGAAGGCGTGGACCCACAGGGGAACCGCCACGGCGGCCCAGATCGCCGAAAACAGGAAGAAGGGTCTCAGGCCGATGCTGAACAAGGCGGGTCCCTGATAGGCCCGCATCGCGGCGGCGGTGTTCATGAGCGGCGTCCCTTCATGGCGGCTCCTCAGCCTAGAGGATGGGGTCGCAATCGTACTTGACCCGCGCGAACCGGTTCCTTGTCGTCGATCAAGACTGGTCGTTTCCCGCCGCCGACTATCCGCAGCGGGAATAGCCGCACGACAGGCAGGTATCGCACCCCTCCTTGCGCAACAGGCCGGGCGCGCCGCAGTGCGGACAGGCGAGGCGCGATGTCGTCGACGGCGTCTCGGCGGCGGCGGGCGGCGCCTCGGCGGTCTGATCGTCGATACCCATGTGACGCGCGATGACGTCGCCGATGGCCGCCGGGATCGACGGAACATAGGCGCCCTCCATCCAGGCCCCGCCGGCGGGGTCGAACACGGCCTTCAACTCCTCGGCCACGAAGCCGACATCGCCGCCGCGCCGGAACACCGCCGAGATCATCCGCGTCAGGGCCACGGTCCAGGCGTAGTGGGCCATGTTCTTGGAGTTGACGAAGATTTCAAACGGGCGCGGCCCGTTCCGGTCGTCCTGAATGTCGTTGATGGTGACATAGACGGCGTGCGCATCCAGCGGCCAACGCACCTTGTAGGTCGATCCGGTCAGGCGTCGCGGACGCGGCTCCAACGGCGGGGGTTCCACGGCGGCGGCGGCGGCCGGTTCGGCGACGCTGAGCACCGAGCCGGTGATGGCGTTGGGCCGATAGGTCGTCAGGCCCTTGCAGCCCATGGTGAAGCCCTGGACATAGACATCGCCGAAGGCTTCGAAACTGATGTCCTCGGGGCAGTTGATGGTCTTGGAGATCGAACTGTCGACCAGGCCCTGGGCGGCGGCCTGCATCCGCAGATGGTCCATGGGCGTCAGGGTCTGGGCGCTGACAAAGGCGGGATCCAGCGGCGCCGCATCGCCCTTCAGCCGTTTCCAGACCGACAGCGCGTAGTCCTGAACCGCCTCTTCGCGCCGCGAACCGTCGGGTTGCAGCACCTTGCGCACATAGTCGAAGGCGAACACCGGCTCGATGCCGGACGAGACGTTGCCGGCCAGCAGTGACGTGGTTCCCGTCGGGGCGATCGAGGTCAGGCAGCCGTTCCTGAGACCGTTGCGACGGATCAGTTCGCGGGTCTCCTCGTCCAGCCGGGCCAGGTTGGGCTGGTCCAGCATCACCGGATCATAATCGGGAAAGACCCCCTTCTCGCCCGCCAGTTCGGCCGAGGCGCGATAGGCTTCGCGCTGGATCACGCCCAGCCAGCGTTCGGTCAGGGCGACCGCCGCATCCGACCCGTAGCGCGCGCCGCAGAAGATCAGCGCATCCGCCAGGCCGGTGACGCCCAGTCCGATCCGCCGCTTGGCCTTGGCTTCCGCCTCCTGGGCCGGCAGCGGAAAACGGGAGACGTCGATGACGTCGTCCAGCATCCGCACCGCCGTGCAGGTCAGATCGGCCAATGCGGTCTCGTCCAGCGCGGCCCCTTCCTCGAACGGCGACGGGACCAGACGCGCCAGATTGATCGAACCCAACAGACAGGCGCCGTAGGGCGGCAGCATCTGTTCGCCGCAGGGGTTGGAGGCCGCGATCGTTTCGCAGTGCGCCAGGTTGTTGGCGGCGTTGACCCGGTCGATGAAGATCACCCCCGGTTCGGCCGCATCATAGGTGGCGCGCATCAACCGCGCCCACAGATCGGCGGCGCGCACGGTGCGGAAGACCTGCCCCTTGAAGGTCAACGGCCAATCGGCGTCCGCCGCCAAAGCCGCCATGAAGGCGTCCGTGACCAGAACCGAGACGTTGAAATTGCGCAGCCGCGCCGGATCGCGCTTGGCGTCGATGAAGGCTTCGATGTCGGGGTGGTCGATGCGCAGACAACCCATCATGGCCCCGCGCCGCTGGCCCGCAGACATGATGGTGCGGCACATCGAATCCCACACGTCCATGAAGCTGAGCGGACCGGACGCCTCGGCCCCGACGCCCTTCACCGCCGCGCCCGCAGGCCGCACGGTCGAGAAGTCCATGCCGACCCCGCCGCCCTGCTGCATGGTGACGGCGGCTTCGCGCAGATGTTCGAAGATGCCGTTCAGGTCGTCGGGCACGGTCCCCATGACGAAACAGTTGAACAGGGTGACGGACCGCCCCGTTCCCGCCCCGGCGATGATCCGCCCGGCCGGCAGGAAGCGATAGCCTTCCAGCGCCTCGCGGAACCGCGCCCGCCAACGCGCCCGCGTCTTGGTCGGCTCGGCCTCGGCCAGGGCTGCGGCGATACGGTCCCAGGTCGCCGAGACTGTGTCGTCCCCACCGCCTTCACGCGGATTGAAACGGTATTTCCCGTTCCAGATTTCACCGGCCAAGGGGTTGTCGAACGCCATGTCTCGCTCCCGTCGAAAGAGATCGAAGGCTTTCTGATTCTCTGCGGCGCCGTGAAGATGCGCACCACGGGTGAGACCCCGACGTCGGTCAAGACGAGGCTTGATCCACCTCAATCCAGATCGCGCGTTTCGGGCCTATCTGGGTGCGAAAGGAGCCGCTCGATGGCCTTCCTGGTCCCGATCCAGACTGAAATTCCGCCGCCGACCGAGGACCTGATCGCGGACATCCTGGTGCGGCGTCACGCCGCCAATCGGCGGCTTCTGGCCAAGGCGATCCGACTGGCGACGCGGGTGGAGCGCGCCCATGGCGTCCACGACGCCTGCCCGCATGGTCTGGTCGACCTGTTGCTGCTGATTAGCGACGATCTGGAGGATCATCAGCAGAAAGAAGAAGCCGTGCTGTTCCCGCTGATGCTGTCGAACACGGCGCGATCGCTGGCCGGGCCGCTGTCGCGGATGCGCCGGGATCACGATGGTCTGGTCAGCCTGGTAGAGGGGTTGAGCGCCCTGACCGACGGCTTCAGCCCGCCCCCCGACGCCTGCGCGACCTGGCGCGCCCTCTACGCCGCCTGCGCCCAGCTCGATATCGGTCTGAACGCCGACATCGCCCTGGAGAACGACGTGCTGTTTCCACGTTTCAGCCGACGGCCGTCGGTCTAGAAATCCAGCACCGAGACGATCTCGCCGACCTCGGCGGCCGGCGAGGACGGATAGCGGCGGATCAGCACGTCGGCTGCCGCCAGGGCGCGTTGGGCGCCGGAATCCTGATCGCTCAGCGCCTGGACACGCCCGTTCAGAATGCGGCCGCGCTCCAGGGTCTCGCGATCCCCGGCGGGCTTCAGCGGCGCGCCCAGGACCGCTTCGCGCCAGGCCAGGGCCTCGACAGGATCGCGCCCCGAAAGACCGGCCAGCAGCGGCGCCAGGAACAGGCGCCCCGTGACCATGGCCGAGGTCGGATTGCCCGGCAGGCCCAGCACCAGCCGGGCGCCCGCGCGGGCGAACCAGACCGGCTTGCCCGGCTTGATCGCCACCTTGGCGAAGATCAGGTCCAACGCGCCGTCTGGGAACATGGATTTGGCGAAGTCGCGCTCGCCGACCGAAGCCCCGCCGGTGACCACCACCACATCGGCGTCGTCCAGAGCCTGGCGCGCCGCGACCTCTAGGGCCGCGGGTTCATCGGGTAGTCGACGACGGCCGATCACCTGGCCGCCCCAGGCCCAAGCCAGGCCCATGACGCCGAACGAGACGCTCTCGGGAATGGCGCCGGGCGTCTCCAAGGCCCGCCCCGGCTCGGCCAGTTCGTCGCCGGTGCCCAGGATGACGACCCGCGGCCGACGATACACCGACAGGTGATCCCGATCGGCGGCGGCGGCGGCGACCAGCGCCCGTGCGTCCAGCCGCCGTCCCGGCTCCAAGAGAACATCGCCGACCTTGAAGTCCGATCCGGCCGCACGGATGTGCCGCGCCGCGCCGGGCGCCGCCTCGAACACGGCCGCGTCGCCGTCCGGCCGGACCTGTTCCTGGATCACCACCCGATCCGCACCCGGCGGGACCGGGGCGCCGGTGAAGATGCGCGCGCAGGTTCCAGGCTCCAGCGGAGCCGGATCGGCCGCCCCGGCGAAAATCCGCGCGGCGATCGGCAGGCGCGCGGGCGTCGTCGCCAGGTCCGCGTCGAACACGGCATAGCCGTCCATCGCCGACACCGCCGCCTGCGGCGCATCGCCGCGCGCCGAAAGCGGCGCGGCCAGCACGCGACCGTAGGCGGCTTCCAGCCCAACAGGCTCATCGCCCAGCGGACGAGCCTGCGCCAGCAGCCGCGACAACCCTTCGTCCAGAGAGATCATATGTCGTCCTTCGGAAATGTGCGCCGCAGAGGTCCCCGGGACGCCTCGGCGCTTGTCTTCAGTCAAGCGGGGATCACACCTTCATCACGGCGCTGTCCGGCCGCGACGGCTAATGTTTGTCCATCGTCGAGCGCTCGATTCCATCCCCGGTCCGAGCCTGGACGACCGGTTGGGTCGGGTCCTGCTCCCGCGCCAGCCACGGTGGGGCGGTGATGACGGTAGTTTGAGTTCCTTGTCGCCGCCTCATTCCCATTCTCCTGATCCCCTCGCCCAGGTCGCGTCGTCAGCCACGCCGCCCTGACGCGCCGAAGGTCTAGATCAGCGCGGTCCAGTCGCCAGACTTGCCGCCGGTTTTGGAGATCAGGCGAATGTCGCGGATGACCATGCCCTTATCCGCCGCCTTGAGCATATCGTAGAGCGTCAGACAGGCGACCGAAACGGCGGTCAGGGCCTCCATCTCCACGCCGGTGACGCCGGTCAAGCGCACCTCGGCGCGGACCCGAAAGCCGGGCGGCTCGGCCACTGGCGTGACCGCGACCGTCGCCTTCTCAAGCATCAGGGGATGACACAGCGGAATCAGGTCCGACGTCCGTTTAGCGGCCATGACGCCTGCGATCTCGGCGGCGGCGATCACCGCGCCCTTGGGCGCCGCGTCGTCGATGACCAGGGTCAGGGTTTCGGGCGCGCATTCGACCCGCCCTTCGGCCACGGCGATGCGGCGGGTGGCGGCCTTGGCGCCGACATCGACCATGCGCACGCGACCGTCCTTATCCAGATGGGTCAGACTCATGGGCAGATGCCTCGATAGCGCGGGATCTGGCCGACCAAGGAACAGGGCCTGAAGCGGCTGTCCAGCTCCTCAACCAACACCATGTCCCAGGCGTCGCGACAGGCCCCCGTCGATCCCGGCACGCAAAACACGAAGGTGTCCTCGGCCTGGCCGGCGAAGGCGCGCGACTGCAAGGTCGCGACCCCGACCGTCTTCAGGCTGGCCATGTGGAAGACCACCGCGAACCCGTCCAGCTCGCGCCGGAACAGGGGTTTGAGCGCCTCGGGCGTGACATCGCGCGGCGAAAAGCCGGTGCCGCCGGTGGTGATCACCACATCCACCCGCTCATCCTCGACCCACAGCCTGACCTGATCGCGGATCGCCTCGACCTCGTCCTTGACGATGACCTTGCCCGCCAGGACATGACCAGCGCTCTGAAGCCGTTCGGCCAGCAGGGCGCCGGAGGTGTCGGTGATTTCGTCGCGCGTGTCCGACACCGTCAGCACCGCGATGTTCAGGGGGTAGAAGGGCAGGTCCGCCTGTATTCCAGCCATCAGTCGCTCCAACGCGCCCGGTCGGCGCGATCCCGTTCGGTGGGTTCGATCCAGCGGCCGCCGTCGGGACCGCTCTCATGTTTCCAGAACATGGCCTCGGTCTTCAACCGATCCATCAGATAATCCGCCGCGAAAAAGGCCTGGCGCCGATGCGGCGAGGCGACGGCCACGAAGACGATGGTCTCGCCCGGCGCGATCTCGCCGCCGCGATGCACGACCAGGACGTCGCTGACGTCGAAACGCGCCGCCGTCGCCTCGGCCAGGACCGACAACGACCGCGCGGTCATCACCGGATGCCAGTCCAGCCGCAACCGCTCCACCGCCGCGCCGTCCGCGCCCCGGCCCCGCGCCAGGCCGGTGAAGGACACCACCGCGCCGTCGGCGTCTCGCCCCGACAGGAACGCCGCCAGTTCCGCGCCCGCGTCCAGTCCGCCCGTCTCCAGACGCGCTTCGACCGCCACCGATCAGCCCCCCGACACGATCGAGAAGAAGACGACGTCCTGGCCCGATCTGACGCCCGCGTCGTCGTCGACGACGACAGCATCCACCGCCGCCCGGATCTGGGGGTTGAGCAGGATCGTCGCGGCCTCGTCCTGACGGGCCAGTTCGGCGCGGATCTCGCCCACGGTGACGTCATCAACAGCGAAGACCATGGCCCGTTCGCGTCCCAGTCGGTCGGCGATCTCGCCATAGAAGGAAACCGAGAGCCGGATCATCTTGATCAGTCCTTCACCGATGCGGTCTCGACCGCTTGCAGGGCCGAAGCCATTTCCGCGACGAACAGCGTCGCCATTTCATCGCGCATCACAGGATCGCACCAGTAGGGACTCATCACCACCAGGCGGATGACCGACAACTCCTCGCTGTCGTCGACGCCGTCGTAACCAGCCAGATGGGCGGTCTTCAATGCGGCGCAGTCGCGGCCCAGGGTGGTGCGCGACACGGCGAAGGCCGGAGATTCCTGGAAATAGGCGAAGACCGCCCCGGTTCGGGCGTTCGAAACGCTGAGCCGCTCGCCGTCTTCGGCCAGGGTGAAACAGGCGATGTTGGCGTCGGCGGGCAGGAATCGCGCCTGGGGCACGGCCCGCATCACCGCTTCCTCCAGCGCGCGGCGCGCCTCGATCGTGCCGGCCAGGACCGCGCCCAGGCCATCGGGTCCCAGCCCCAGGGTCTCAGCCGTCAGCCAGGTCGCCGCCGCGCCCGCCGCCGAACGCGACCCCTCCAGCGTCGAGGCCCACTTTCCCGCGCCCAATTCGGGTCGATGCAGATAGGGCGCATCGAAGGCCGAGACGGCGTAGCTCTGGGCGTCTGACGTCAGGAACGCGCCGCAGGCATAGGGGATGTAGCCCAGCTTGTGCGGGTCGATAGTGATGGAATCGGCGCGCGGCAGCGCCCGCAGGGCGGTGCTTACATCAGGTCTCAACGCCGTCTCGGAGGCGCCGTCCAGCAGGGCGCGGAAAAACCCGCCATAGGCGGCGTCCGCGTGCCGCCAGATGCGCCAGCCGTGCTGCCGCTCCCATTCGTCCAGGCGATCGAACAGGCCGTCGATCGGATCGACCGCCGACATCTCGGTCGTGCCCGCGACGCCGACCGTCATCAGCACCGGACGGCCCTGGTCGCGCGCCTGAAACACCAGACGCTCGAAATCCTCCAGATCCATTCGGCCGCGCGCATCCAGCCGCACGCTCCAAAGGGCCTCGGCGCCCAGGCCGAACAGATTGACCCCCTTGTTCCAGGAATAGTGGCGGTTGCCCGGCGCGATCACCACCGGTCCCAGATAGTCGATCCCCGAAGCCCGACTGATGCGGCGGCCGACATCCAGCGGATTGCTCGCCATGGCGCTGGCCTGTTTCAGCGCGGTCTCGGTGACGCCGTGCGCTCGCCAGAGGTCGCGGAACCGGTCCCAGCCCATGTGCGCGGCCGCGAACGGATCGAGCCGTTCGCCGCGCGTCTCGCTGAGGTGCAGCGCCATCGCCAGCCAGTGGTCCAGTCGATAGCGTGCGCGCCACATGGCCTCGAAATTGGCCACCGTACCGCCCGAGGTGAAATGCCCCTGGGCCTGGCCGGGGTCATAGCCCAGCATCGTCGCCAGATGGGCGACGGCCTCGGTCTCGATCACGCTGCCGACCCGGCTGGCCTCGCGCGAGGTGTTGTTGGGATTGTGCAGCATGGCCGCGAACCAGCCCAGGATGGCCGGCAGCGACAGGTCCGACTTCATGTGGGCGATGTAGCGCGGCGTGAAGGTCGGGGTCTCTTCGGTCAAGGCCTCGCGCAGGACCGCCAGACGTTCAGAGAGACGCTCATGCCCGTCCCCCGTCGCAACCGAACCGACGGCGTCGCCCGGCGACTGGAACCGACATCTTCGCCAGTCGAACCAGTGATCCAACATCGCCAGCATCTCGTCGCGCAGCCACGGCGCGTGCTCGGAGCGCGCACCGGGAAAATGCTGCTGGGCGAAGGCCGTCGCGATCTCAGGGGCGGCCGTCGGGTTCATCGTCGAAGACATCATGGCCCGCCCATAGCGGGTCGGGACGGGATCACCCTTGTCATGTGTCAAACCCGGCCTTCACCGCCGTCAATGCGACCACGCCTGAGGTCGGCGAGGCGTCAAGACCGGTTTCCGCCTTCGGCGCGAGGCTGCGCCTAGTCCCGCAGACCGCCGATGACGCCCTTTTCCAAGATCACCAGCAGGCCGTCGCTTAAGCGGCCCAGGCCCGCGCGTTCCAGCTTGGGATTGCGGCTGCCGTCGGCCTGGAAGTGGAAGGCGCGCCGCGCATCCTCGGGCATGGAGCGTTCGGCGTCGTACATACTGGAAAAATTCGAGGCCAGTTCCGGTCCCGGAACGATGGCGAAGTCGTCGCCGCCCAGCGGCAGAGCGATCAGCATGGCGCTGGAGGCGTCCTCGACCAGGCGATTGTCCGCGACATAGCGCGCCTCACGCTCCTCGGCGAAACGGACCAGGCTCTTACGCGACCGCACCGCGGCGGCGTAATGCGGCATCAGCGCCTGCAACGCCCCGGCGTGTTGTGACGGCGCGCTGGAGGCGAAGATGTCGGGCGCATCGTCATGGACACGGATGCGGCGCGGTTGAATGACGGGTTCGCTCGGCGCGTCCCGTTCCGCTCGCGACAGGGCGCCGCCGAATGTGCGATCCCCGCGCGCCTCATCGTAGAAGGCGTCGGACCTCTGGGCGGGGGCCGCGCCGCCGTCGGGCGCGCCGCCCTTCAACTGGCGGACTTCCGACTTCAGCTCTTCCACCTGGCGATAGAGCGCGACCAGGACATCGACCAGGGTCGTGGCCGATCCCCGCGAAAGAGCCTGGGTCTGGTTGATGAAGCCCGCGCGCTGCTGCGCCAGCATTTCGGTATGTCGACCGTCGGCGAACGCTTCGATCAGGGTCTGCGGGGATCCGACCATGGCCAGCCTTCGTCTCTGCGAGAACATCAGGAAGATCACAACGGCCTGGAGCAGCAGGATGAGGGCGCCCAGAAGATAGAAAGCCCAGTCAGCGCCTAGCCAAGCCACGATCGGAGACTGGACCTCGACCGTTTCGGATGGGTTAATCTCTTGATTGCTTTGCCTAACAATCAAAACCTCAGGTGGAATTCGTCGGTCGACCGAACCCGCCCTCGGCGCCTCTGGTACGGCCGCAGCGCTCAGTTCCGAAGACGGGGCCTTGTCCGGCGTGGACGCGACGGCGGGCGGACGCGGCGCGGTGCGGGTCGCCGCCGCGGTCTCCGCTTCCATGAACGAGGCCGCCTGGGCGTGGGTGGCGACGATGCTCAGCACCACCCAGGCGGCAAGGCCCGCGCCCTTCATTGGGTGGCGCCTTGCGTTCGACGCTCTCGCCGACTGAGACCCGAACTGGGCGCGCCGACGGACAGGCGGTTGTTGTAGCCCGGCGTCGTCAGGTCGCCGAGCAGATGCCGCAGGGCGCTGACGAACAGGGGTTCCAACGGGACCTCGCCACGGGCCTGCGCCTTCTGCACCGAGGCCAAAAGCTTGTTGCGGATATTGGCCGCCGCGCTCTGATCGCCCCGGCCCTGGATATCCAGAGCAAAGGTGCTGTGTTCGGCCAGGGCCTTCAGGAAGGTGTCGAACTCCGCCAGATCCGGGCGGGACACCGAACCCTGATGCGGGAAATCGATGATGTCCGTCTCGGTCCCCATGACGACCGAGCCGATCTGCACCGCCAGGCCCGAGGGTTCGAAATCCTGAGCCGCGCGTTCATTGTCCTCCAGCACGATGGCGGCGTCCCGGATCACCATGCCGTTCGCCACCTCCAGCTTCGGGATCGGCGACATGAAGACGGACGGACGCCGGGATTGGCCGTCCGCCGCCAGGCTGAACAGCGTCAGAAGGCGGCTGACCGGCGTGTCCGCGCGCGCATCGGTGTGATCGCCGTGCATCCGTTTGAACAGGCCCGCGCCGCGACCGCACAGGGCGAAGCCGCACGAGGTCAGCAATTCCGGCCGCAGATCGCCCTGGGCGATCAGGCCGCGCGCGACCAGGCCCAGATACCAGGCGACCCCGCCCAGGAAGGTGAAGGCCGACCGGGTCAGCGCCTGGCATTCCTCGGTGCCCGAATTGTGCAGCCAATGATCGTCCAGCGCCCTTTCCAGCACCGGGCCGCTGAACAGCAGTTCGCCGACATGGGGCAGGCGATCTCGGCCGATGCCCTCGGACTCGTCGCCCGCCAGGATCTTGGCCCAGGCCCCCAGGTTGAGGCGGTCGCGCAGCAGGGCCGGGTTCTTGATGACGTGGGCGGTGAAGAAGTCCTGGCCCGCGAGACGCAGCGAACCGCGCCACAGCGGCCGATTGTCGGCCCAGATCGCCACGTCCGTCGTGCCGCCGCCAATGTCCAGGACGATGTTCAGATCGCTGGCGACGAAGCTGTGATCGCCCAGACCTCCGCTAAGCACATAGTTGGCCGCCGCCCGGCCTTCGGAGTACAGGCCGCGGATCGGCTGGGTTTTGAGTTCGGCCATGCGAGCCTCGGCGGCGGGTCGAATAACCCGCAACTCGCGCCTCAACAGCTCCAGGAACTCGCCGCCGTCGGTCCTTTGCGCATCGGGCCGCGAGAAGCGCCACTCCAGCAGATCGGGGTCCTTGTTGCGGGCCAGGGCCTCCACCCCGATCATCATCATCATCTGGCGAAGGAAACGACCCGCCAGGATGCGAGACCGCGGCGACGGGTCCGCCTTCAGACCAAAGTCCGCAGTCGATCCGGTCTCGGAACCATGGTGCCATTTCAGATTGAAGCTGGCGCGGGTCAGGACGCCCCGGAACTTCTTCTCGTCGTCGTTGTCTTCCTTCAGTTCGAGATCGGGTTGGAAATAGATCAGCGACGAGAACAGGGTGCGGTGGTCATCCTCGCTGACGCCCGCGCGCTGGACCACGACGGTCGGCGTCGGCGTGCGTTTTTCCACCAGCGGAAAGAAGATCTCGGCGAACGGCCATCGCAAGCCCCGCTCCGCCGCCGCATTCCGTGCCGGTTCGCTGGACGTGATTGCTTCCAGCGTGCGCTTTCCGAACACCACTGGCAGCCCGTCCTCGAAACAGGCGACGGTGTTGGTCGTGCCGAAGTCGACGGCCGCAATGCCCACTTCGTTCGCCGTCTCGATGACCGTGGGCCGCAACAGGGTCATGCCCGCCGGTTCCGCCGACGCGCCCTGACTTTCCGCATAGGCGAAGAAGATGGCTTCAAAGGCGAAGGGCGAGGATTGAAGCTCCTCGACCACCGCATCGTTGTCGGGACGCACCCGGTTGTTCCAGGCGGAGGCGAAGCCCTTGCCCGCATAGGGTTCGGCCTCGCTGACGATGTCGTCGTCGGCGCATAGGGGGCGGAAGGCCGCCTCTTTCTGGAGCGGCGCCAGCGGTTTCAGCATTTCCGCGAACGCCCGCCCCGAGACGGCGAAACGCGCGCGAATGTTGTTCTCCATCTTGGTGGAGTAGTTGAGGCGCGCGAAATACCAGTTCCATTTGGAGCTGGCGATGTCGGGCCACACCGCGGCCCCGCCATAGTTCCATTCCGCCTCGTCGACGCGCTCGCCCTGGCCCGGCTCGGGTTGGTCGGCGTAGACGCGCCGCATGGTGAACTCGGCGGGCTTGACCACCCATCCGTCCGCATGGCCCGGCGCCTGGGAGCGGTGGCCTTCCAGCTTCAGCTTCAACGAGACCGACTCGCCGGACCCGCCCTCGGATCGGACCTCTATCGCCTCGGCCAGTTCGGTCGGTTTCATCAAGAGCAGGGCGAGCGGGGTGAGCGGCAACAGGGCGTCGCGCAAACCGGCGGGGTGCCCCGGAACGACGGCCTTCAAGGCCAGCCGAAGGAATTTGCGGGTGAACAGGGCCGACGGACGCGCGACCAGATAGTTGGCCTCGGCCGCCGCCGTCTGGACCTTCAGCAGCGCGGCCTCGCTGTCCAGCACCTCGGCTAAGGTGGTGGCGCCCCAGACCACGACATCGCGCGCGGGCTTGCCGCGCGCCTCGGCGATGGCGGGATCGACCAGGATGACGCCCTTGAACGGCGCCGTCTCCGCGTCGAAATCGGCGCGCAGGGCCACACGGCATTCGGACAGTTCGGCCGGGGCGCCCAGGTCGTCCTGCTCACCCAGTTCGACGCTGGTGCGAACCAGTTCATAAAGGGTCGGCGCCCCGTCGCGCGGCCCCGCACGCACTTTCAGCCTGTAAGGCGTGTCCGCCTCGCCGCAGGCGTCGGCGAAATCGGTGACCCGATCCCGCAGACTGACATAGACGGGATCGTTGTAATCCGTGGTCAGGGTCTCCAGACCGGCCGCCAGATTGTCGAGATAGGTCTGCAAGGCGCGCCTCTGCACTGCCGACAAGGCGCGATCGCCTTTCAGCTTCAGCGGGTCGATCCAGTGCGAACCCGCCATCCAGGGCACGACGGGGATCGGCGTCCGATCGCAAGCCCGCCCCGGCGACACCAGGCTGGCGGGACTGAGCGCGCCGATCAGCCGGGGCCGGTCATAGTTGCGACGATCCTGGCTGTTGCGACCCTTCACTGTCTCGATGTGGATCAGCCAGGGGGTCCGCCAGTCGGCCTGGGCGGCCGCCGCCTCCTGGGGCAGCGTCTGGGTGGGCAGAAGCGCCAGCAGAATCCGATCCAGACGCGGCCCGTCCGCCTTCAGCCGAACCGGCCGCGCCGACAGCTTGTAGAAGTCGGCCATCAGGTGTTCGAGCGCGAACAACGCCAACAGGGCGCGCCACTTCTCGACCGTGTCCGTCTCCAGCGGATGGTCGGCGGTGATCAGGGCGTCGGCGAAGGTTCGCGGCTGCGCCCAGGCGTCCGGCACGGACTTGACGTCCTGAACGCCGCCGCCCGTCTTGACGTCCAGTCGCGCCCCCATCTCGGCCAGGGTGCCCGGAGACGGCATCCATTCGCCAGCGCGGTCGGGATCGGGAAACGATCCTCGGGCCTTCAACGGAGGGAGGTTGTAGGTCCGGCTCATTCGGCCCTCTCCTTGGTCGGCACGCGCGCGGCGTGATGCACCATGGCGGCGAGCCGACCAAAGCCCCTGTGCCCGGCGGCGGCATGGGTGTCGCGCAGGGCGCGGCTGGTCAGCTCGTCATGCAGGGCGGCGGCGCTGCGCGGGGGTTCATTGTGGTCCAGGGGCGACAGCGCGGCGTTGTAGGCCTCGTTCGCACGTTGATCCGTCAGGCCGTCGGCGATCTTGATGGGGCGCCTGGGTTGGCGGACATCGGCCTGTTCCTGAACGGCCTCGGTGTTCCAGAGCTGGAATTTCAGACCTGAATCCTCGGCGTACAGGCGCATCGCGCCGCACCACATCAACAGGCTGTCGAACAGCAGGATCAGGCGTTTCCTCGCGTCATCGGTTTCCGTGACCTGGAAGTCGACGTCGCGGGTCAGATCCTGAAGCCAGCCCGCCTTCAGCCGGCCCAGGAGATTGCGGCGACCCAGTTCCGGCTCGACCTGGAACCGCCACCACACCGCCGTGCGCAACAACTGGCCCAACCGATCATAGGTGTCCTGATGCCGTGCATGAGCCGCGCCCGGCAGGTCGCCCCAGCCCACGACCCCCGGCTTGGCGCGGGCGCAGACCTTCACGGCGGTTCCGACCTCTTCGGCGGCTTCAATCGCGGGGGCGTTGAAGAAGTCGATGGCCGCCTGGGCGCCCAGAAGCTCTGACGGCAGGGGCGGATTGATCTGGTCGTTGTCGCCGGGCGAGTGGTGCGGAAGCTTGAATATCTTGTCGCTGCCCGCGAGGTAGATGTGGTCGAAGACCGGCTCGCTCTTGAACAACTGGTTGTAGTACTGGAGCGCGGCCTGCGCCTGGGGCATCAGATTGGCGGCCAGCACGACGTTGTCGGTTTCGTCTTCGGGGTCCGCGAAGCTGAAATAGGGCAGCATCAGCGCCCCGCCCAGCTTCACCTTGTCGCTGTTGCGGGCCTCCTTGCGCAGTGCGTTGATCCGCCGCGCCAGGATCGGGAAACCGGCGGCGCCGGTGCCCCCGAAGGCCGAGCCGACCAGGAAGATGCGCACATCGCCGTCGATGGTGGCGTTCTTCATCAGCTCGATCATGCGCTTCTTGAACTGGCCGTCGCCCAGTTCGAGGCTGGCCAGCATGGCTGCGGCGCCGACGTGGGCGCGGCCGCGGTAGCCCTGGCCCAGCCCCATGTCCTGCTCCTCCTGGCCCTCCAGGAACAGCAGATCCATCAAGGCTTGCCGGTCGGCGTCCAGACCGCCGCGGTCCAGAATCTGCGCCAGACTGCCCTGCCCGTCGGCCGAGGGCCGCCAATAGGGATCGTCGCCGAACAACGGCTCGATCTGCACGCGGCCGAGCGTGGTGCGGGTCCAGTCCAACCGGTTATCGGCGCTGAAATCCCTCCTGAATTTCACCAGATCGTAGAGCAGTTCGCGCGTGCGCGTCAGATTGCCGTTCGCCTTGTCCTGGTCGACCAGGCCGACGACGACCTTGCTGGGTCCCAGTCCCGCGAAAAAGAGATAGAGCGCGGCCTCGACGACCTTGGCGCCGGTTCCTCCGACGCCGATGAGGACGTTGGTGGTCATCAGCGCCTCCCCAGGCGATGCAGCACGGCCGCGCCGGGCACGGCCGCCGCCATGGCCGGGCGGGTCGAAAAGACCGTGCCCAGATAATAGGCCAGGACGACCCCGGCCATCGTCAGGCCGACCGACAGGGCCAGGGTCGCAGGGTTCTGAAGCGCGGCCTGAAGCGGGCGGCTCCAGAGCATGAACCAGGCCTCGCCGCCCACGGCTGCAAGCACCGTGACGAACAGACCGGCCCAGGCGCCGCGATAGGCCTCGGCCTGGCGATCGTTGATCGGATCGGCCCGTACGGTGATCCACACCCAGACCAGGGACATCAACGCACTGAGCGCGAAGGCGATTGACGCCAGGGGCAGCAGCAGTTGTCGCAGATCCCCGAGCGCCAGTTCGATCTGCAATCGACTGGACGCTGTCTCCATGAAGCCCGAGTTCAGCGACTCTTCCCGGCCGCCGATCAGCCACAGACCGATCGCCACGACGCCCCAGAACAGAAGATGCACCAGCACTGTTCGCAAGAAACGCATACGCCATCCCCTCTCAAAATGATCAAACCCCGGCCGCCGCCCCTAGCCTTGCGTGCGTACGATGAAGGCGAAGCCCGCCCCCGCGCCTGGCTCACCGCGCGCGGACAAGGCCCGGGCGTGGGCGCTTTCCAGGGCCTCGGCGAAGCGGGCCAACCCCAGGGTCGGCGCCAGGCCGTCGTCGCGATCCAGGGCGGCGCGTTCGGACTCGACCGACCAGTCGAAGGTCCAGTCGGCGCTCCGCATCCAGGCCGCGGCAGAACCCGCGCCTCGGCCCGGCGCCAGCGGAACCTCGCCCACGATCAGCAGCGGCTCACTCGGCAGCCCGCGGGACTCCGCCCTTGGATCGAAGCGGAAGACCACGTCGCCCGCCTCATCCTGGCTCCAGTCGCCGTTCAGCCGACCGAGCAGGCGCCAGGCGCCCGGCGCACAGGCCCGCCCCCCGGTCTTGACCCAGACCGAAGCCGTCGCAGCGCCCACATCCAGCGGCCGCGCGATCTCGACGTCTCTGCCCTTCTCGCGCCAAATCAGGCGAAGGGCGGGGGCGCTGGCGCCCGAGCCGCCATCACGTTTCAACGTGTATTGCGCGATCGGCCCGACATCGACGCGCGGCAGGATCGCGGCCTCTTCCATGCCGACGCGGAACAGCGGGCCTTCCAGCTTCGCCGGTCGAGGCGTGACCGCCTGCTTCGGATCGAGGTTGAACAGGGTGCGGCGTACGCGGCCCTCGTTGAAGGCGGTTTTCAGATAGTTGGCCGCCCTCAGTTCGCGATCCAGCGCGGCGAGGCGATCGGGCGGCCCGGCGGCGACGAGATAGAGCGGTCGACGCCGCGCCTCCACATTCCTGCGACCGCTGGGAAGGCTGTCCAGGATTCGCCCCTGATAGGGCAGGTTGAAACCATAGACGGCGACGCCACGGCCAGAGGCCATGATCCGGCGCAACGGCTCGCCCAGGGCGGCGGCGTCGCTGACGGCCTTCTGCCGATTGTCCATCCACAGGTCGCTGATCAGGATGGTCAGCCGGTTCGGCGCCTCGTCCGCCATGCCTTCCAGCGCCGCGTCGATGTGGCTGGCCTTGGCGTCATAGGCCTGCGCCCTCATGAGGCGATCCAGATCGGCGGCGGGCGCCTCGGTCATCGCCTCGCCCTCGCCGAACAGCTTGTATCCGGTCTGGTCCGCGCCCCACGGCGGGTATCTCAGCAGGTCGGGTATGAAGCTTTCCCGCGCCCCGCCCGCACGCAGATAGCCCTGCATACTGGCCGACCGATCGAGATAGACGACCGCCCCGCTCCCGCCCGCCGCGACGACGTCGGCGTGCACGTCGACTGGTATCCAGGGTCTGGCCGCAGCGGGAAAACACCCCCGGGCGCCCTGAACGCCGTCCGCGACCGACGGCGGGCCGCCATCAGTCTTCGCCGGGGTCCAGCGGTCGCATCCGACGACCCCTTGAGCGGCGCCGAGACAGACGGCTCCCACGACCAGTTTCTTCAATAGGCCTGCCCCCATAGGTTGAACTATGGAACATCGTTCAACCTAATGTAAAGGTGAAGACCGAGTTAATTCAGTCGGCTTGGGGGACTGGGGTTTGGCGGCGTTCGAGACCATCATGTTTGATGACGGCGGGACCGTGGTCGAACTCCAGACCGCTCGCTCGGTGCGGCGCGCGGTGGAGAACGGCGTCCTCAAGATCGACACCCTGGTCACGCTGATCGCCCTAGACGGATCGACCCGCCGACTACGCGCCGCCGAGATCGAGGCGCTTCGTCCATTGTTCGGCCAGGCCGAAGTCGTGGACGAAAAGGTCTCGCCCGTCGTCGATCCGCCGATCATCGAGGCCGCCAGTGATGAAATCTCGGCCGAGACCGACCCTGTCGTCGCGCCCCGGGCGACGCAGATCACGGCCGTGCAGGCCGCCTTCTCATCGGCGACGACCGGGACGAGCGCCCCCCCGTCCATCCCCCCAGCGTATCGAACCGCGGCCTCGGCGAAACCGGGAGGCTGTGGGCTGGTCGCCTGGGGTTGGACCCTTCTGATCGGCGGGCTTCTTCTCAGCGGCGCCTACCCGCCCGCGAGTCTGGCCTTCGTCATCGGCCTGGCGCTTCTGCTGTTCACCGTCGTGCGGGGCATGGCCCGCCGCATAGGCGGAGGCGCGTGACGGCGATGAGCGGTCTCGATTTCAGCCTGCTGTTCTCCGAGGGCGGCGGCGCCCATCAGTTGAGTTCCGCCCGGTCGCTTCGCCGCGCCATCGAGAACGGACTGTTGACCCGCGAAACACTGGTCACCCTGATCCGGGACGAAGAAAGCCGAACCCTGCGCGCGGGCGCCGCGCCCGAACTCGCCCCCCTGTTCGATGAGATCATCGGCGCCCTGTCGGTCCGAGAGTCTGAGACGGAGACGCAGACACAGGCCGCGGACGCCGAAATCTCCGAGGCGTCGCACGCTGAAACCGCCGCCGCCGAAAGCCCCTCCGACACCGCGAGTGCGCTTGAACCTGAGGCGGTCTCGGCGACGCCCCCGCCCACCTCCAAGAGCGTGGAGGGCGACGGCCGTCTCGAACCGGAAACGGTCGATCGCGCCGCATCGAACAGGGACCCCGAGTTCTTCGACCTGGATCAACCGCCCGCCCCGGTCGTCTGGGGCGGCGTCGCGGCCATCCTGCTGGCGATCCTCGTCCTGCTTGTGAAATGCGCAGGCGTCGGACCCGCGCCCTCCCCTGTGAAACCGCCACCCCCCGTGGTCGTGACCCTCTATGTCACGCGCCAGACCAATGTCCGCCCCGATGTCCGGGCGCGCGAGATCGGGACCGTGGAGCGTGGCGAGGTCCTGCGTGGCGTAATCCAGGGCGGCGGAGACGGCGACCGATGGCTGCGGGTGTCCGAAGGGCCGCATCAGGGCCGATGGGTCTGGGCGGGCAATCTGTCGCCTAGTCCGCGCCCCGCATTGATCGAACGTCTCGACGGCGCCCATCAGGTCCTGAGACCTGGCGTGCTGCGGCGGGAAGGTCAGGACGGGCGGTTCGTCGAGCACGGCGTTCAGATCGGCGACCGGCTGACCCTGCTGGCCTATGTCGCCGACGATCAGGTCGAGGTTCAGATGGAAGGCGGCGGCGTCGGCTATCTTCCGGCCCAGGTCTTCCGCCCCGACGAACAGGCCGAGGCCCAGCGCCAGGCCGAACGGGAGGCGGCCCGCCAGGCCCGAGACGCCGCCAGGGTTGCGGCGGAGGAAAACCGCCGCCGCGCCAACGAAGCCGCCAATGCGGCGGCGGATGCGGCGGCGATGGATGTTCCGCGCACGATCTCCCAGGCCGACGCCAACTGGCGGCTGCGGATCACCCCGCGGTTGCCCAGCCGTTTGAACCTGTCCGACGGCTCCACGCTGCGCGCGAGCGTCGCCTGCATCGTCAGAGACGACGGCGCCATGAGCGATTGCCGCCTGGTGTCGGAACAGCCGCGCAACTCGGGCTACGGCGCCGCCGCTCTGGAGGCGGCCCGTTCCAGCCGCCACTACCCCGAGGATCGAAGCCGCCGTCCCGTCGGAGGCCGCCAAGTCACCCTGAATTACGAAGCCGACGTCGGCGGGCTGATCAGCCCCTGAATGCTGTCGGCCCCGACAGTCACCCACTCAGTATACATTTGTTTTGCAATGGTTATCTGAAAGGAAAAAGGAAATGACGAAGACGGTGGGCCTAGTCCTGGCGATGACCGGGGCATTGGCGATGTCGGCGTGCGCGACCACGGGTCAGGGCGGCGGCGGCGGCAGTTCGCTGGATCGCGCCGTGGCCCGATGCGCCGGCACGGTGCTGTTGACCGCCGCCCTCGGCGCCGTCATCGGCAACAATACGGGCAGCGGCGGCGCTGGCAGGGGCGCGGCCATCGGCGCCGCGGGCGGCGTCGCCCTGTGCGCCATCCTGCAACAGGCCCAGCGCGACCAGGCCGTCATCCTGGAAAGCGAACAGATCGCCGCGACGCGGGGCGAGAACCTGGAAAGCAAGGTGCGGGGCGAAAGCGGCAAGGAGGCCACGCTCAGACACGTCGTCGAAACCGCCCCGGAACAGACCGCGCAGCGACGCTGTCGCTATGTCTCCACCGTGGTGTCGTACGGCCAGGGCGAAGCCCCCACCGGCAAACAGCTCTATTGCGAAAGCCTTACAGGCGCCTGGGAACGCATCGACGCCTAGCGGCTCAAAGGGCGCCACGACCCTTTGACGAGGGGGCGGGCCAAGCTCACCAACACCTGCCGTCGCGATCGAGGGTTGCGACAGGAAAAGTGACGCCCCAATGGAACATAATTCCGTTCTACGAAATACGCTGTCATCACGACGGGGGCATTCATGACAACGCATCTGACTAGGGCCGCTGCGGCATGGGTCGTCGCGCTTTTCGGCTTCATCGGTCTTCAGGGCTGCGCCACGGTTCGGTCGGCGCCCGATCATCGGTTCGACACCCAACCGACGGGGATCGCCTATTTCCTGCCGATGCGGCTGGCGCGGCTGACGATCACCCAGACCCCCGTCAGCCTGGCGGACTTGATCACCGATCGGGACGACAAGATCGTGGCCCGCGCTGCGGCGCGGGCGGCCGCTGCGGCCGCGACAGCCAAGCGCGAACAGGCGCAGACCGCGCTCAACGCCGCCACGGCCGCCAACCGCGCGGACCTGACCAGGGCGCTCGAAACGGCGACGGCGGATGAGAACAAGGCCAAGACCGCCGCGACGGCCGCCAATGCGGCGGTCGAAGCCGTCACGCGCGACATCTACGCGGCCAGCGTGAACGGACAATCCTGCACCTTTGTCCCGACCATCGACCTGCTGCCGGTGCAGGCGGATCGACGCCGCCGCTTCGCGCTTCAGCCCGTTCACAACGAACTGCGTGACGACACGCTGAAGATTGGCCTGACGCCGACCAGCCTGCTGACGACCGGCGATGTCACCGCCGTAGACCAGACAGGCCAGATCCTCGTCGACCTCGCCGGCGTGGCCGGCGCCGCGGCGGGCGTCGGCCGGGATGGTGGCGGCGCCGATGACGACGGTTGTCCGGGTCCGGCGGTCTGGGCCACGATCTTCGACCCCGCCGAGGCCGCCGCCATCGACCAGGTCAATCTCCAGCTCACCAGCAATGACCTGCCCTTCTTTCTGACAGCCCAGATCGATGGACCGGCGATCTCACGAGATCGGACGACCGACGCGGCCCTGCCCGCGGCCCAGGTGGCGGAAGGCGTATTCTACCGGTCGGCCGCGCCGCTCCTGCTGATCCTGAACCGCACCTTCAGAACAGGCGCAGGTGCGGAAAATGCAGGTGGAGACGCCGGCGGCGCCCAGATCGTCTCTGGACCGGTTCAGATCCCGCGGGTCGCCGCGCCGCCGGTTCGGGTTGATCCCGCACCTCAGGTGGAGGGGGTTCCGGCCCTGGCCGCCGTGCTCATCCTGCCCCAGGCGGGACCGGTGTCGCGCCTGTCGCTCCCGGCTTCACCGTTCGTGCGCACCCATCACGCCTATGAATTCGCGGACGGGGCCTTGATCTCGGTCTCCAGCGAGCGCCCCGGCGCCGTTCCTTCCGCCGTCAAGGTGCCTCTGCTCGCGCTCAACGCCTTCGCCGACGCCTTCGCCAAGGCCGTGGCGGTTCGCGTCGATATCCGCTCCACGCGCATCAATGACGACACGGCGGCCATCGACGCCGTCATCCAGGATCGGCTCAACGTCGCCCTGATGTCCTGTCTGGACGCCGCAGGCGCCGACACGACGGCGATCCGCGCCTGCGCGAGCGCGTACCGAGGCGCCGGGGCGCCCGCGCCGTGACGCGGCGGCGTGTCCGATCCTGGACCTGCCGGATCATCGGCACCGCCTTTTGCGGTTTTCTGGGAGCCACGGCGGCGTCCGCCCAGACCCTCGCCGACCTGCCGACGTGGGCGCAGGAACGTCAGGCGCCGTCCAGACGCGCCCTGGTCATCGGCGTGCAGGACTACGCCAGGGTCGCGTCGCTCATCACGCCCAGGGCCGATCGCGATCTCATGGCCCGCCGTCTGCGCGACCTGAACTTCATGGTCACCGCGCCCGAGCCGCTGAACCTCGACCGACGCCAGATGCTCGACCAGATCGACGCCTTCCTGACCTCCCTGAGACCCGGCGATGTCGCTGTGCTCTATTTCAGCGGCCATGGGATCGAGCGTGGCGGCGCCCTCTATCTCGCCCCCAGCGACGCCGGGCCGCCCGCGCCCGAACGAGAAGGGCTGGAGCTGATCAGTCTGGACTTCCTCCTCGACGAGATGCGGAACGCAGGCGTGGGCCTGGCCGTGGTCTTGCTGGACGCTTGCCGAACCGACCCGTTCTCCGGCGCGCCCGTCGCCGACGTCGTGCTCGCCGCCCCTGCCAGCGAGGTCTCGGCAGACCTGGCGGCGACGCCGCCTCTGGACCCTTCGCCCAGCCTACGGTCAGAGCCGGTCGATCTGGCCAAGGTCGATACGCCATACAGCGTTCTCGTCGGCTACGCCGCCCGCTCCGGCCAGCCCGCCTACAGCCTTCAGGGCGCGCATGACACGGCCGAGCGCGGCAGCCTCTACACCCGGGTCATGGCCGCCACCCTGGGTCGGCCCGGCGCCGATCTGTACGAAGACCTGCGCGACGCCAACCAGACCGTCGCCATCCGCACGGGCAACCGTCAGACGCCATGGATCGGCGCGGGCGCCCCGCCCGACTTTGAACTCCGTCCGTCCGAAGCGTTCCGCCGGCGCGAGGAAGAGGTCTGGGTCATGGCCGCCTCCCTGCTCACGCCGCTTCGAGAGGCCGGAGAACTGGCCGACTATCTGGCCTATTTCCCCGCCTCCGAATTCTCCTTTGCCGCGCGGCGACGGTTGTTCGTCCTCCAACAAAGGGATGCGAGATTGGGGAGGACATGGCAGGCCCTGCCATCGGACGCCTCGCCCGACAGCCTCCAAAGGCTGGCCGGGGCCTTGATCAGCCGCAGCCTAAATCGCCCCGACCAGGGTCTGATCGGCGTCGCGGCCAACGATCTGACCGTCTATGACGCTCCCGCCGGTTTCCTGCGCCGTCGCGAGGCTCTGGCGCGGCTCGCCGAAGGCGCCCAGGTGGAGATCCTGGACGCGAACCTGTCGAACAGGGCTTCCAGCGTGCGGGTCGCCCTGGACGACGGGAGGGTCGGTTACATCGACCGCGTCCGCAGCGAGACCGTGGCGGTTCAAGCCACCGCCACCGCCGTCTTCGCGGCGGCTTCGCCCAGCGAGGAGGCAAACTACGCGCCGACCGTCGACTTCACGGCCGCGACGCTAGCCCTGTTGCGTTCAAGCCGCGCGCGAATCGAGGTCGATATCGCCCCGCCCGTCCCGACCGACGGCGCTGATCCCATGGCTACGGTGGAGGCCCGACGACTGGCCTATGTCCGAGGATTGGCCCTGCGACGGCGACTCATCGACCTGGGCGCATCCAGCACGGACGTTATCGTCAACATCTCCGAGCCGGGTCGAAACATCGACGCCGCGACCATTCGGATCGGCGAACTGGGAGGACCCCGATGAGGCGCATCCCCCATCGCCTGCGGCCCACGCTGCTGGGTCTCGCCTTCATCCTGATCGGGTCGCCGTCGGGCGCCCAGGTCGCACCGCCGCCTTTGCGTGCGTCCGATTACGGCGCGGCCGTTTCCGATCGTATCCGCGAGACCCTGCTCGCGGCCGAGACCGGGGATGTGATGCTCGGCGCCAAGATTATGGGCGGGTCCGAGGCCGTCCCAGGCGACGATCCTTGGCAAGCAGGTCTGATCATCGGTCGCACGCCGGACGAGGTCCGGGCGCCGTTCTGCGGCGGCGCCGTCATCGCCCCGCAGTGGGTGGTGACCGCGGCCCACTGCGTCGACAACGGCACCAGCCCGCAGGTCGTCGACGTGGTGACCGGTTCGGTCGATCTCGCGACCGGACGGCGCAGTCACGTTGATCTCATCGTCATCCATCACGGTTGGACGCCTGGGCCGCGCGGCGCGCCCACGTTCCGCAACGACGTGGCGCTGCTACATCTGTCCGAGTCCGTCGCAGCGACGCCGATCGCGCTCGCCACCACCGCCGACGCCCCCGACCTGGAGCGGGCCGGAGCCTTGGGCCGCGTCACGGGGTGGGGCAAGACCTCGGAACTCGGCGCCTTGCAGAACCGTCTTCGCACCCTGACGATCCCCGTGGTCGCCGCCGCCGATTGCAATGACCGGGTGGCCTACGGCGACCGCGATCCGACCACGCCGCCGCTGATGCCGGAGATCATGCTGTGCGCAGGTCGGGCCGACGGCGGGCAAGACGCCTGTCAGGGCGACAGCGGCGGCCCCTTGACCGGGTCCACGGCCGACGGACGTATTCTGGTCGGCGTCGTCAGTTGGGGCAAAGGGTGCGGGCGGCGCAACAAATACGGCGTCTACACTCGCCTGTCGGCCTTTTCGGACTGGATCACGGCCTGCATCAACGGCGGTGACTGCCCCCGCCGACAGCCCGGCTCCTAAGGGTGTGCGCTGCCTGCCCTCAAAACAGCAGGTGAGAGCGCCGCCCGGCGTGTGATCGCGCAAGGTCGCCGATGTGCGCTCAGAACCTAGGTCGTCTCGCGTCGGCTCAGGCTGATCAGCATCAGCATCAACACCAGCAGCCCCCCGCCACACCCCAGGGCCAGGGCCGTCTGCCAACGCCAAGCTTCGGTCGCCAGCATATTCACCGGCATCTGCCAGGGCAGGAAGACGCCCTTTTTGGCCGAGGTCGCCACAACGGCGAAGAAGGTCCCGCCGATCCCCGTCGCCAAGGCGGGAACGAAGCTGGAGAACCGCAAGGCGACCCACAACTGGATCGCGATCAGCAGCAGGGCCGCCAGATACATCCGACCCAGCAGCGCGGCTACCTCGGCCCAGTCGATCATCCCGGTCGGCCCTGCCGCGGGCTTGATCACCGTCGCCGCCTCCAGAACCGCCCAGATCAGGGTCGGCACCGCCGCCGACATGATGGCGACCAACCCCAGCACACAGAACGCCTTGGCCGCATATATCCGCCAACGCGGCACCGGCAGGGCGCGCAGATGGTCCCAGCTCTTCGGCCCGTGCTCCATATGCGCGATCAGGGCCGTCAAGGCCGTCACGCTCATCGGCAGCATGAAGAAGGCCCATACGCCCGCGCCCTGCATCATCCACATCTCCCACGGCAGCGCCTGGCGCATCCGCAGGGCGTTGAAGAAGACGAAGACCGCGATCAGGCCCGGCGCCAGCCCGGCCAGGGCCAGGGCCAGGGATCGGTTCAACTTGGCGATCTCGACATAGAGCGGGGCGAACATCAGGCGGCCTCCTTCTGGGCTTCCACGGCCGTGACCTGGCGGTACAGACCCTCTAGGCTGCGGGCGCGCGGGCCGATGGCGATCACGTCCACCCCCGCCTGGATCAGAGCACGGTTCAAATCGACCGATGCGCGCTCCACCGCCTCGCCCGGCGCCAACGCGACCACCACCTCGCCGTGCTCGACCGCGGCCTGCAACCCCTTCGAGCGCGCCAAGGCCAGGGCCGCCTTCGCGTCCGTCGCGCGCACCGCGATCCGCGCCGCCACCCCCGCGCGCAGGGCCGTCAATTCGCCCTCCAGCACCAACCGCCCGGCGTGTATCACGCCGACATGGCTGGCCGTCTGTTCTATCTCGCCCAACAGGTGGCTGGACAACAGCACGGTCGCGCCGGTTCGTCCGGGAAGATCGCGCAGGAAATGGCGCATATCGGCGATGCCGTCCGGGTCCAGACCGTTGGTCGGTTCGTCCAGGATCAACACCGGCGGCGCCCCCAGCATGGCCCGCGCCAGGCCCAATCGCTGACGCATACCCAGCGAATAGCCGCCGACCCTGCGACCCGCGTCGCCCGTCATCTCGACCACCGCCAGCACCCGGTCGATCTCGCTCGCCGGCAGGCCCAGCAACCGTCGCGTCAGGTCCAGGTTCTCGCGCCCCGAAAGATTGGCGTAGAAGCCGTGCGCTTCCAGTAGGGCGCCCACCTTCCGCGCCGCCGCGATCCGGTCGGCCGCCACGTCGATCCCGCCGACCACCGCCCGCCCCGCGCTGGGCTTCAGCAGGCCTAGCAGCATCTTCAGCGTCGTCGTCTTGCCCGCGCCGTTACGGCCCAGAAAGCCGTACACCGCCTGTTCCGGCACGGTCATGGACACGCCGTCGACAGCCAGCATTCGTCCGAAACGGCGCGTCAGAACATGAGTCTCGATTGCAGGGGACATGGGGCGACGGCGCTCCAGATATTTAAGTCAGAGATAAAGTTGCGCATATCGTTTTTTTAAGTCAAAATTAAAGAACCGTCATCCAAGCCAGCCCGCTGAAGCTCATGATCCAGAACGATCTCACCGCCTTTCGCTTGCGCTGCCGTCAGTTTCACTGGTTGGCGGTCTTCATGGTCGTCAGCGTCGGCGGTCTGCTGGCGTTGATGCATCTGATCGCGCCGCTGACGCAGGCTGCGCGGGGAGACCGGCCGATCGACGACGGCTTCTGGCGGCAGTTGATCATGGCGTCGCCGACAGTATGTTACCTTTATGGCGTCTGGGCGATCGGCGCGGCGATGAAGCGGATCGGCGCCGGCGCCCTGCTCCAACCCGCCGTCGCCGACGCCCTGCGCCGCGTCGGCCTGGCTCTGGGGATCGGCGGCGTCATCAGCGTCTTCGTGGCGATCAACCTGCTGCGGCTGATGGGCATGGCCAACGGATACGCCTATTTCGACGTGCCGGGCATGACGCTGGGCATGATCGGCGGGGCGCTGTTCCTGCTGAGCCGGGTCATGAGCCAGGCTGCGGCGGCGCAGGCCGAGCTGGACGAGATGATCTGATGCCGATCCGCGTCACCCTCGACGAACTGATCGTCAAAAAGGGTATCAAGGCCCGCGATCTGGCGGCCCAGGTGGGTCTCAGCGAGACCCAGCTCTCCCTGTTCCGTTCCGGCAAGGTGAAGGGCATCCGTTTTCGCACCCTGGCCCGGTTGTGCGCCGCCCTGGACTGCCGTCCGCGCGACTTGCTGGACTATGACTTCGATCCCGTCGACCGCGAACCGCCGAGCGAGCCGCAAGACTGATCGTCCAGACGCCGCCCGAGTCGTCGGCCCGCAAATGACGCTGGACAGGCGCCCGTTCCGGGTGTGTCCTGAACGGTCCGGCGCAAATCACAAGAACAGCCGGGCTTGAGGCAGGAAACGTATGTCGTCCAACCGTCCCAGCCACATCCGGCTGAACTCTCACCCTGGCGCGGGGGCCGCGTCGCGCTTCCCGATCCGCTGGGGCGCCCCGACCGCACGTGAGCGGGGACCCATCGTCGGCTCGTCCACCTCGGGCGGCGACCGCAACGCCATCGGCGCCCATGGCGGCGCCTATTCGCTGTATCGCGCGCTGGCCGTGGCCTCGGGCGCCATGAGCGCGAACAATCGTCCCGACCTGACCAACACCGCCCCCACCAATCCCATGGGACCGTTCCCGCAATGGACCGATCCGGCCAAGATCGTCTCGCTGGACCCCTGGGGCGCGCGCGTGGCCGAGGACTTCGCGCCGGAACTGGCCGAGGGCGTCGACATCCGCCCGACCATCGCCGTCACCAAGGCCCGCCTGACCCTGCCCGAGATCGCCGAGGCCATCGCCGCCGGTCGGCTGAAGATCGACGGGACCGTGGTGCATGAGACCGGCGACGTCTCGGTCACCAAGGCGGCCATCGATCCGGTCTGGCACCTGCCCGGCATCGCCGAACGCTTCGGCGTCACCGAGACGGCGCTGCGTCGCACCCTGTTCGAACAGACCGGCGGCATGTACGCCGACCTCGTCACCCGGCCCGACATCAAGGTCTTCCTGCCCCCCATCGGCGGCATCACCCTGTATGCGTTTGGCGATGTGGATGCGATCGCCGATCCGAAACGCCGCCTGACCTGCCGGGTGCATGACGAGTGCAACGGCTCGGACGTGTTCGGCTCGGACATCTGCACCTGCCGCCCCTATCTGACCCACGGCATCGAGGAGTGCGTCAAGGAGGCCCAGGACGGCGGCGCCGGGCTGATCGTCTATAACCGCAAGGAAGGTCGGGCGCTGGGCGAGGTGACCAAATTCCTGGTCTACAACGCCAGGAAGCGTCAGCCGGGCGGCGACCAGGCGGCCACCTATTTCGAGCGCACCGAATGCGTCGCCGGGGTCCAGGACGCCCGCTTTCAGCAGTTGATGCCCGACGTTCTGCACTGGCTGGGCATCACCCGCATCGACCGCTTCGTCTCCATGTCGAACATGAAGCACGACGCCCTGACCGGTTCGGGGATCGAGATCGTCGAGCGCGTGCCGATCCCGGACTATCTGATCCCGCCGGACGCCTCCGTCGAGATGGAGGCCAAGAAGGCGGCCGGTTATTTCGCCCCCGAAGGCGCCGCATCGGCCGAGGAACTGACCCGCGTGGTGGGCCGCGACCTTGGCAAGTTCTGAGACCGAGCAGGCCCAAAGCCTGCAAGCCGAGAGCCTGCTGACCCCCGCCGCCGTCCGAACGCGCGCGCAAGAGATGTTGCGCATCGGCGTCGAGGGCGGGCTGACGCACTGGCGCGTCGACCTGGACCGCCTGCCTGAGGTCGCCCGCTATGTCGCCGAACTGACACGCGAACGCTATCCAACTCTGGATGTGCCTTTCCACGCCCGCTGGCGGCATTTCGAACTGGATGGCGTCGACCTGTGGGGTCCCGACGCGGACGCCGAGGACTGGCCGGATGCGGCCACGCGCGCGCGCGCCGAATTCGATCTGGCCGTCGTTTCCGTGCTGCTTGACGCCGGGGCCGGACCGGATTGGTCCTATGCCGACGCCGCCACCGGCCGCACCTACACCCGCTCCGAAGGGTTGGCCGTCGCCTCGTTGCGGATGTTCCAGTCCGGCGCCTTCTCAGCCGATCCCGACGATCCGTGGCGCGCCGACGCCGTCAGCCTGACCCTGCTGTCCGCCGACGACCTGGCCAAGGGGTTTCAGGTCACCGCCGACAATCCTTTAGTGGGGCTGGAGGGCCGTGCCGCCCTGCTGCGCCGCCTCGGTCGTCAGTGCCTGAGCCGCCCCGATCTGTTCGAGCTGGAGGACGGCCCGCGCCCCGGCGGCCTGGCCGACGTGCTGTTCGCGCGCGCCGACGCCGAGGACCGCCTGCCCGCCAGCGCCATTCTCGAACTGCTGCTCGAAGCCTTCGGTCCCATCTGGCAGGACCGGCTGACCCTGGGCGGCGTCGATCTGGGCGACTGCTGGCGCCACCCGGCGATGAGGCGCGACGACGCCACCGACGGCCTGGTCCCGATCCACAAACTGTCGCAATGGCTCAGCTATTCCCTGGTCGAGCCGCTGCAACGCGCGTGCGTGACCGTGACCGACCTCGACGGCCTGACGGGCTTGGCGGAATACCGCAACGGCGGCCTGTTCATGGACATGGGCGTGCTGACGCTGAAGGACCCGACCGACATCGACAAGGCCTGGCCGGTCTCCGATCCTCTGGTCGTCGGTTGGCGATCCATGACGGTGGCTCTGCTGGACCGGATCGCGCCATTGGTGCGCGCCGAGCTGTGCGTCGACGCCGACCGCCTGCCGCTGGCCAGCGTGCTGGAGGCCGGAACCTGGGCCGCCGGACGCCGCATCGCCGCCGAACGCCGGGCCGGAGGCGGCCCGCCCCTCACCATTCTTTCGGACGGAACCGTATTCTGATGGACAGGACGATCCTGGACGGCGTGACCGTCATCGACCACCCGCTGGTTCGCCACAAGCTGACGATCATGCGCAAGAAGGAGACCTCGACGGCCCAGTTCCGCCGCCTCCTGCGCGAGATCTCGACCCTGCTCTGCTACGAGGTCACGCGCGATCTTCCGCTGGCGTCCGTGCCCATAGAAACCCCGGTCGGGCCGATGCAGGGCCAGGCCATCGAGGGCAAGAAGCTGGTCTTCGTGCCCATCCTGCGCGCCGGGCTGGGCCTGGTCGAGGGTATGCTGGACCTGGTTCCGTCCGCCCGCGTCGGCCATGTGGGTCTGTATCGCGACCCCGAAACGCTTCAGGCGTTCGAATACTATTTCCGCGCGCCCGAGGACGTGGCCGATCGTCTGTGCGTGGTCATCGACCCCATGCTGGCCACCGCCAACACCGCCGTCGCCGCGCTGGACCGGCTCAAGGAGCGGGGCGTGGACCGCCTGCGGTTCGTCTGTCTGGTCGCCTCGCCAGAGGGGATCGAACGATTGCGCGCCTTCCACCCGGACGTGCCGATCTGGACGGCGGCGATCGACGACGGCCTGAACGACCACGGCTATATCGTGCCGGGCCTGGGCGACGCGGGCGATCGACTGTTCGGAACGCGCTAGGCGGCCCTTCTCCCGTGAAGGGGGGGAAGGGCCTTCGACCTCACTGCACCGCCGCGATGTTGTCGTCCGAGTCCCGATCAATCCAGCGATTGTACGGATCGGCCCCGGCGAAGGTCGGCTTGCGCGCCGTGATGAAGCGGAAGGTCTGGACCCCGCTGCGCAGCGGCCGCCGCTCCATCAACACCACATTCTTCTGGTCGAAGCCCTTGTCGCCCGGCTTGGCGGTGAACAGGCCAATGTCGAAGGTCTCCTCCAGCGGAGCCTCGGTCTCGACGCCCTGGCCGTTCGCATACAGTTTGCGGGCGCTGACGGTGACCGTCACGTCCCAACGGCCGTCGCTGCGGCGGCGCGCGATCGCGCCCGTCGTCTCGACGTCGTACAGGGTGATCTTCCCGAACAGATCGGTGATCAGGTCCTGCTTGTCCGCCGGGGCCTCGGCCCGGATGGCCTGAACCAGGTCGATCGAGCGCGCATAGGGCGCCGACTTGAAGGCGTATTGCGCCAGGACCCGGCGCAAGGCGCGGTTCACGGCCTGCTCGCCGATCTGATCGCGCAGCAGATACAGCACCAGGCCGCCCTTTTGGTAATGGATGTACTGCTGGTTCTCGACCCGCATCAGGGGCAGTTCCTCCAGTCGTTCCGAGCCGCGCGCGCGCAGATAGCCGTCCAGTTCCTGCTTCAGGAAGCGGCGGATCTGGTCACGGCCGTATTTGCGCTCCATCACCATCAGGGCCGTGTACTGGGCCAGGGATTCCGACAGCAGGGTCGACCCCTGCTGGTCGGAGCCGACCACCTGATGCGCCCACCACTGGTGCGCGAACTCATGGGCGGCGATGTAGGTGACGAAGTCGATCTTGTCCGGCTTGGACAGGTCGGTGATGAAGCCCAGCCCCTCGGACCAGGCGAAGGTGTTCGGCATCGACTGGGCGTAACCGGCATAGGCCGGGAACTCCACGATCCGGGCCTGACGGAACTGATAGGGGCTGAACTCGGTCCCGGCGTAGTCCAGGGTCGCCGCCAGGGCGTCCAGCATGGTCGGCACGTTCCGCTCGTGGCCGGGGTGATGATAGACCACCATCTCGACCCCGTCGTGCATACGCCGCGCCTCGACATAACGGCCCGACTGCATCGACAGGAAGTTCAGCACGGGGCTTTCGGTCACGAACCGCACCGTGCGGCGGCCGTTCCGCGTGACATCCGAGACCTTGTAGCCCGGTGCGACCGGCGTCTGATCGGCGTCAGTGGTCACGGTGATGTCGGCCGTCACCCAGTCGGCGCCGACATAGTTCTTGCCGCGCGCGCTCTCGTCTTCCAGCTTGGCCATGCGCAACTCGGCAGGCAGACCCGCCTTGCGGCGCTTGGTGCGGTCGCCCAGCAGGCCGTCGCGGTTCATGCCGATCATCGGCGCGAACTCGGCGTTGCTGACGAAGGTTCCGTTATCGACCAGCCGCGTGGTGTTGCCGCTGTTCCTGAAGCCGCGTTGTTCGCGGTACGAGGCGAAGCGCACCGTGCGCCGCTCGCCCGGCTGCATCGGCGTGTCGAAGCGGTAGATGCGATATTCGAATTCGGGCCATTCCCTCACGATGCGTGCGTCCTGAACTGACAGTTCGCGCATCTGGAGATCGTGATCCCAGCGCAGGTGGATTTCGTTCAAGGGCGCGGCCGTCTTGTTCTCGACGACGATCTCGCCCTCGGTCTTCAGGCTGGGCGTATGCGGATGCAGGTCCAGGTTCACCTTGACGCTGACCGCCGACGGCTGCGGCGTGTTCTCATAGCGCAGCAACGTCTTCTCATAACGGGCCTGCAAGGCCTCGCGGTCGTTGCGGCTGACGTATTCGTTCCAGATGTTGGTGTTCACATAGACAAAGACGCCCAGACCCACGAAGGCCGCCAAGGCTCCAAAGCCGATGACCCCCGCCAGGCCCCGCATCCGCCGCGGAAACCGGCGCAACCGCGGCATGAGGCGCGTCTCGGTCCCACGCCGCCACAGGCCGTAGGCGATGACCAGCAACATCAAGGCGAAGGCGCTCCAATAGGCGTTCAGCCACGCCTGGAAGGTGGCGAAGTCGCCACGCGCGTTCATGTCCGACAACGGTACGTCGGGGGTCGCGGCATAGTGGTACAGTAGGTGGTCGAAGCCCAGATTGCTCAGCACCAGGGTCGAGATCAGGTACAGCACCATGATCGCCCAGCCGACGAATTTGTTCGGCGACAGCGCCTGGACGAAGATCGCCAGCACGGCCATCAGGATGAAGGTGATCGACTGCGGCGCCAGGTACCAGGCCAGGTATTTCCCGAATTCGAAGTCGGTCACGCCCTTGAGCGCCTGCACCAGAATCCCGGCGCCGATCGACACGAACAGAGTCGAGATCAGCACCAGCGACAAGGCCAGGGTCTTGGGAACCAGGAAGGTCCAGTCCGGCGTGGCGGTGGCGTCGACGATCTCGTGCATCCGCCGCTCGCGGTCGCGCCAGACCAGTTCGCCCGAATAATAGATGGCGATGATCATCGAGATCAGGCCGAAACCGCCGATCAGACCCTCGATGATCACCCGCGTGACCATGATGATCGGCGTCTGATAGATTTCGCCCGAGAACCAGAGCGTCATCACCGCGAAACCGAAGCCCAGCAGCAGCAGCACCGCATAGGCCGGACTGCGGAAGATCATTCCCATCTCGAACCGGGTGCGCGACAACAGTTGCGTCACGCCCGACGCCCAACCGTAGCGCGGCGCGGGCAATACGCCGACCGGCCGCGTTGGTGCGGCTTCTTGTTCGCTCAGGGCGCGCAGCTTCTCCTGCTTCTTCAACTTGGCCCCGCGCGCGGCCGGGCGGTGCAACACATAGGCCAGCGCCAGGAAACCTAGGCTGACGCCGATCCACAGCAGCCGGTTGTACAACAACACCCCCGCTAGGTCGGGCAGGCGCGTGTTGCGCTCCGAGGGGGTCCAGTATTCCGTGATCAACGAAAAGGCGGCCATGCCGAACGGATCGGCCCAGGCCATCGGGGTCTCGAACTCCGGCTTGTCGCCCAGCGCCGAGGTGGCCGTCAGATAGATCATGAACATGGCGACGACGCCGACATAGGTCGCCATCATCGACCGCGTCACGGTCGCCAGGGTGAAGAAGATCGCCGAACTGACCAGAAGGCCCGTCAAGCCGAAGACGGCGTAGGCGTACAGATAGTCCAGCGGCCGGAACGCCCCCAGGGTCTCGGAATCGACCCACGGCATCAGCGTGCCGACGATCATGCCGATGGCGATGCTCAGAAAACTGATGGCGACCGCGCCGAACGCCCCCAGGAAGCGGCCGTAGAGATAGTCGAATTTGCCGATCCGTGTGGCCTGGATCATCGGCCCGAAGCCCGACTGGACGTCGCGCACGACGACATTGGCGACGATGGCCGTCGTCGCCAGCATATAGAAGACGGCGAACAGGGCGTGCGCCACCACCACGTTGAACGGCGAGTTGACGTGAACCGCCGCGCCGCCCGAGATGCTGATGTTCTCGCTGGCCGCCACCAGGGCGAAACTCAGCAAAGCGAACAGAATGGAGATGACCCAAAAGGCCGGCTGCTTGATTTGATAGCGGAACTCAAAGCCCGCGACATTCCAGAACATGGCGGCCTCAGGCGGCTTTCTTCGACGCGGCCAGCGTCGAGAAATAGACGTCTTCCAGTCCGCCCGGCGCCGGATCGAAACCCTCCGGGTGCTGATCCGCCAGCACGTGGATCACGGTGCGGCCGGCGAACAGGCGCGTCGAAATGACCTGATGTTTGGCCTCGTACTCGGGCAGTTCCTCCTTGCCGATGGTCTTTTGCCAGACCCGGCCCTTCATCTGGTCCATCAGGTCGCCCGGCGCGCCTTCCAGGCGGATCTTGCCGTCGGCCAGCACCGCCATGCGGGGGCACAGATCGGCCACGTCCTCGACGATGTGGGTCGACAGGATGACCACCACGTTCTCGCCGATCTCGGCCAGCAGATTCAGGAACCGATTGCGCTCCTGCGGGTCCAGACCCGCGGTCGGTTCATCGACGATGATCAGTCGGGGATTGCCGATCAGGGCCTGGGCGATGCCGAACCGTTGCCGCATACCACCCGAAAATCCCGCCAGGGCCTTCTTGCGCACGCTCCACAGATTGACCTGGTGCAGCAGGTTCTCGACCGTCTCCTTGCGTTCCTTGCCGCCGGCGATCCCTTTCAGCACCGCCATATGGTCCAGCATATCGTAGGCCGAGACGCGCGGATAAACCCCGAAGTCTTGGGGCAGGTAGCCTAGGGTGCGGCGCAGGGCTTCCGGGTCCTTGATCACGTCGATCTCGCCGAACTGGATCGAACCCGAGGTCGGGGTCTGAAGCGTGGCGATCGAACGCATCAGCGTGGACTTGCCCGCCCCGTTGGGTCCCAACAGGCCGAACATCCCGGTCGGCGCCTCCAGGTTCACATCGTCCAGGGCGCGCGTGCCGTTCGGATAGACGTGGATGAGGTTCTTGATCGAAAGCATACGGAATCCCCCTAGGCGCAGTCACGCCAGACTGGCCGTCCGCTCGATCCGTATCAAGTTACCCTTCGGTCAGAATAACGCTCAGCTTGCCAGAGGGGGCGGCGTCACGCCTCCGGCGCGCGCGTCAGCCTGACGCCCTCGCCTGTCAGGACGTCGGGTCCTTGATGTCGGACCCGCGCCAGAACTCGGCCGCGCTCATCGACGATCTCGATCACGCCTGAGACCACGCGCCAACGCCGGGCGCTCTCCAGCCGCTGCCCGTGGCAACCTTCCGACAGCGCCATCCGGGCGCCCGGTCCCGCCGACGTCTTGGACAGCGAGATCAGGCACCGGCCCGGCGCGCCCTCGACCCGCCACAGGCCGAACCCGATCTCTCCAATGTCCTCTTGCGCGGCGTCGCCGGTTGAATTCTGGGTCATGACGGCGTCTCCGGCGCGGCAAGCGCCGCTCAGACTCAAGGACAGAAGGGCGGCGGCGATCAGGGCGGCTTTGGTCATGCGGACGTCCTCAGGCTTGCCTTGGTCCCTTATCAGGCCGGGTCGACCCTGAACGCAACCTGTACGGCCCCCAGGCTTTGGGTGCGCCGTGCGAACCGACGACTATCTCAAGCGCGACCGCCGCTGTAGTCTGTCCGGCCGCAATCCTGCGGCGCCGACCGGTTCGCCTTTGTTTAAGTCGTTGATCCCGACCCAGCCCGGAACCGAGCCTCTGGCCGAGGCCTTCCGCGCCTGCCGGACGCATTTCGTCTGGGCCATGGTGTTCAGCGCCCTGGTCAATCTGCTGTATCTGACGCCGACCCTCTACATGATGCAGGTCTATGACCGCGTCGTGCCGACCGGCGGGATCACCACCCTGATCGCCGTCAGCGCCGTCGCCGTCTTCGCCCTGGCCAGCCTGGCCTTGCTGGACTGGGTGCGTGCGCGCCTGTTGCTGCGCGCCGGCCTGCGCCTGGACCGTCTGCTGGCGGGCCGTGTGCTGGGCCGGGTCATGGACATCCAGGCCAAGGCCCCCAACACCCAGGCGCTGCGCGAGTTCGACAACGTCCGCACCGCTGTCTCCGGCTCGGGCGCCCTGGCCCTGTTCGACGCGCCGTGGACGCCGATCTATCTGGCCTTCTGCTTCCTGCTGCACCCGTTGATCGGGGTGTTGACCATCGTCGGCGGCTTGATCCTGTTCACCCTGGCCTTGCTGAACGAACGTGACAGTCGCCAACGGCTGAAACGCTCCATCGACGCCTCCAACGCCGCCTATGCCGCCCAGGAGCAGGTCGCCGGCCAGGCCGAAGTCATCCGCGCCCTGGGTATGCGCCGGGCCAGCGTCGCCAAGCAACTGACCCAACGCCGCGCCGCCACCGCGCAACAGGCCGACGCCCAACTGACCGGCGGCAAATACACCGGCGCGATCAAATTCGTACGCATGACCCTGCAATCGGCGGCCTTGGGTCTGGCCGCCTGGCTGGCGGTCAAGGGCCAGATCTCGCCGGGCGCCATCATCGCCTCCTCGGTGCTGCTCAGCCGCGCCGTCGCCCCGATCGAGCTGCTGGTCGGGGCCTGGCCCAGCCTGGTCCAGGGCCGCACCAGTTGGCGCGCCCTGATCGACCTGTTCGCCTCCACCGCCGGGAACGAGCGCCCCCGCACCCAACTGCCCGACCCCGCCGGGCGGCTGAAGGTCGAAACCGTCACCGTCCGCTATCCCGACACCGAGACGGCCCAGTTGCGCGGCGTCGCCTTCGCGTTGGAGCCGGGCCAGACCCTGGGCGTCATCGGAACCTCGGGTTCGGGCAAGACCACCCTGGCCAAGGTGCTGGCCGGCGCCCTGAAGCCGACCCTGGGCGTGGCCCGCCTGGACGGAGCCGATTACGACGCGCGCGAGGGCGACGATCTGGCCCGGCACATCGGTTACCTGCCCCAGAACCCCAGCCTGTTCGCCGGTTCGATCAAGGACAACATCGCCCGTTTCGCCTCGGCCCTGGGCGTCGAGGCCGCCGAGATCGACCGCGGCGCGGTCAAGGCCGCCCAGGCGGCCGGGGCGCATGAGATGATCCTGCGACTGCCGCACGGCTACGACACCGTTCTGGGACCCTATGGCTCGGGCGTCTCGGCCGGTCAGGCCCAGCGCATCGCCCTGGCCCGCGCCCTGTATGGCGATCCGGCCCTGCTGGTGCTGGATGAACCCAACTCCAACCTCGACCAGGAGGGCGAAAGCGCCCTGATGGCCGCCGTCATCGCCGCCACCCAGCGGGGCGCCGCCGTGGTCATCGTCGCCCACCGCGCCGGGGTTCTGGCCCGCGTCGACCGTCTGCTGATGCTCAGAGACGGCGTGGTCCAGATCGAAGGGCCGCGAGAGGACGTGCTGGCGAAACTGCGCGAGGCGCAGCCGGAAGGCGCGAGCGTCCGATGACGGCCGTCCCTTCTCCCGCCCCGGCCGAGACCACCGATTCCCCGCGTCGCGAACTGGCCGTCGGCGCCGTGGTCGCGGGCCTGTTCTTCATCCTGTTCCTGGGTTTCGCCGCCTTCTACCGAATGGACGCCGCCGCCTTCGCCCCGGGCCAGGTGATGGTCTCGGGCAACCGTCAGGCGGTCCAGCACCGCGAGGGCGGCACGGTCAGCGCCATGCACGTGGCCGAGGGCGACCGCGTCACGCGCGGCCAGATCCTGATCGAACTGGCCTCGGGCGAGCTGCAAGCCGAAGAGCGCGGCCTTACCGGCCAGGTGTACGCCCTGCTGGCCCAACGCAGCCGCATGATCGCCGAACGCGACCGTCTGGGCGCCGTGCCGACCCCGCCCGAGTTCGCCTCCCTGACCGGTCCCGACCTGGCCCTGGCGAACGAGGCCCTGCGTCTGCAACGGCTGCAATACGCCGCTCGCCGCACCGGCCGCTCGACCGAACAGGGCGTGCTGGGCCAGCGTGTCCAGCAGCTTCAGCAGCAGAAAGAGGGTCTGGCTCGCCAGATCGAGGCCAATCTCGAACAGCGTCGCCTGATCATCGAGGAGTTGGACGGCATTCGCTCCCTGGCCGAAAAGGGCTACGCCCCCCTGACCCGCGTCCGCGCCCTGGAGCGCGAGGCCGCGCGCATCGACGGCGAACTGGGGTCTCTGCGCGCCCAGTCGGCCCGCACCGACGAACAGATCGGCGAGACCCGGCTGCAATCCTCGGGCGTCGTCACCAAGCTCAACGAGGACGTGGCCGAGCAACTGCGTCTGGTCGAGGTGCAGTTGAACGAACTGCGGCCCCGCCTGGCCGAGGCGCGCGCCCAGTTGGCCCGCACGCGCATCGCCGCCCCAGCCACCGGCCAGGTCGTCGGCTTGACCGTCTTCAGCCCCGGCGCCGTGGTTCAGCCCGGCCAACTGTTGATGGAGGTCGTGCCGACCGACGCCAGCCAGGTCATCGTCGCCCGCATCAATCCCGCCGACGTCGACAACGTGCGCGTCGGCATGGCGTCAGAGGTCAAATTCCCCGGTCTGCGCGAACGCGCGCCGCCGATCCTGCACGGCCGCGTCACCCGCGTCTCGGCCGACGCCTTCACCGACGAACGCACCGGCGCCAGCCACTATCGCGCCGAGGTGGTGGTGCCGGAAGCCGAGCTGGCCCGCCTGGGCGCCGCCTCACGCGACATCCGCCCCGGAATGCCGGTCGAGGTCCAGGTGCAACTGCGCAAACGCACCGCCCTGTCCTATCTGTTCGAACCGCTGGGCCAGAGCCTGTGGCGGTCGGGCGGAGAGCAGTAAGAATACCGCTTATCCCGTTATTGGGACTTCGCCCTTCGCCTGAACGTATGCAGCAGCGGCTCGGTATAGCCGTTCTGCTGGTCCGCGCCGTCGAACACCAACGCCCGCGCCGCCTGAAAGGCCAGGCCGTCGAAGCCGGGCGCCATCGGGCGATAGGCCGGGTCATCCGCGTTCTGGGCGTCGACCTTGATCGCCATCCGCCGCAGCGCCGCCTCGACCTGATCGGGCGTGCACACCCCGTGCATCAGCCAGTTGGCCATGTGTTGCGAGCTGATCCTCAGCGTCGCCCGATCCTCCATCAGCCCGATGTCGTGAATGTCAGGCACCTTGGAGCACCCGACCCCCTGGTCGATCCAGCGCACGACATAGCCCAGCAAGCCTTGGGCGTTATTGTCCAGTTCGGTCTCGATCTCGGCCGCGCTCCAGGTCCGCCCGGTCGCCAGCGGCGGCGTCAGCAACGGCTCCAACCCCGGCGTCTCGATCTTCACGATTTCGGCTTGACGCGCGAAGACGTCGACTGCGTGATAATGCAGCGCGTGCAGGGTCGCCGCCGTCGGGCTGGGCACCCAGGCGGTGTTCGCCCCGGTCATCGGATGGGCGATCTTCTGCCCCAGCATCTCGGCCATGCGGTCGGGCGCCGCCCACATCCCCTTGCCGATCTGCGCCCGCCCCGACAGGCCGCAGTTCAGACCGATGGCGACGTTGCGCGCCTCATAGGCGGCGATCCAGTCAGTGGACTTGATCTCGGCCTTCCGCACCACCGGCCCGGCCTTCATGGCCGTGTGAATCTCGTCGCCGGTGCGGTCCAGAAAGCCGGTGTTGATGAAGACGATCCGGTCCTTTACCGACCGGATGCAGGCCTCCAGATTGGCGCTGGTGCGCCGTTCCTCGTCCATCACCCCGACCTTGATCGTGTGACGCGGCAGGTCCAGCAGGTCCTCGACGACGTCGAACAGCCGGTCGGTGAAGGCGCACTCCTCCGGCCCGTGCATCTTGGGTTTGACGATATAGATCGAACCCGCCGCGCTGTTCCCGAACCGACCCAGGCCGCGCAGATCGTATAGGCCGATCAGACTGGTGACGATCGCGTCCAGCACCCCTTCGGGCGCCTCGGACCCGTCCGCCAGCAGAACCGCGGGCGTGGTCATCAGATGGCCGACGTTCCTGACGAACAGCAGGCTGCGCCCCTTCAGAACCCTTTCGGTCCCGTCCGGGACCATGACCCGCCGGTCGTCGGCCAGGGTCCGCGTCATCGCCCGGCCGCCCTTGACGAAGGTCTCGCTGAGGTCGCCGCGCATCAGGCCCAGCCAGTTGCGCCATCCCGCCGCCTTGTCTTCAGCGTCCACGGCCGCGACCGAGTCTTCCAGATCGACGATGGTCGACAGGGCCGCTTCCAGCACCACATCGGAAATCCCCGCCGGATCGGTCGTTCCGATCGGATGGTCCGGGTCGAACACCACCTCGATGTGCAGGCCGTGATGGCGGAACACCCGCCCCTTGTCGGTCGCGCCGACATACTGGGCCGGTTCCTTCAGGGCGATGCCGTTCAGATGCGGGTCCCTCAGGTCCGCCCACGATCCGTCCGCCAACGGCGCGGCCTGGTCCAGAAACGCCTTGGCCCGCGCCACCACCCGCGCCCCGCGCGCGGCGTCATAGGGTCCTGGCGGCGGCGGCTCACCCAAGGCGTCGGTCCCGTACAGGGCGTCGTACAGGCTGCCCCAGCGCGCATTGGCGGCGTTCAGCACGAACCGGGCGTTCAGCGCCGGAACCACCAGTTGCGGTCCCGCCATGCGCGCCACCTCGTCATCGACATTTTCCGTGGCGATGGTGAAGGGTTGGGGCGTCTCGATCAGATAGCCGATCTCTCTCAGGAAACGCTCGGTCGCCGCCGCATCGTGCGGCAGACCCTGGCGCGCTTCATGCCAGGCGTCGATCCGCGCCTGCATCTGATCGCGCACGGCCAGTAGCCGCCGGTTCTCGGGCGCGAACCGCGCCAGGATCTCGGCCACGCCGCGCCAGAAAGGCGCGGCCTCCAGGTTCAGACCCGGCAACACTTCGCCTTCGATCAGGTCGATCACCGGCCGGGCTACGCTCAATCCGGCGCGGGCTTGATAGGTCATGGCGACTCCCCGGCGCGCGGCTGGGGAGGGCGCGCCTGTAACATTGCGTGATCACAACACCACCGCAAGGCAAGGGCTGCAAGGGCGCTTACGCAATCCTTCTCCCGCTTGCGGGGGGGAGTGTCGTGTCGCCGAGCACAGCGAGACGCATGACGATGGAGGAATTCTTCTGACGACAGAAGACTCCCCCCGCCGATCCCAGGTCGCTGCGCGACTGACGGGCCGCCTCTCCCGCAAACGGGAGCGGGCTTTGCCTCCGCCCATGACACCGGTGACAGGGCCGGATAGGTTGGCGTCATGGACCGCCGCTCGCTGCTGATCGCCGCCCCCGCCCTGGCCCTGACGCCGCGTTCGGCGGCGGCCGGCGACCATCCCGTCGCGTCCACCGTCAACGGACCCGTGCGCGGCGTGCGGGACGGCGGCGTGATCACCTTCAAGGGCATTCGCTACGGCGCCGACACCGGGCCGCGTCGATTCCAGCCGCCGAGCCGCCCCGCGCCGTGGACCCGGCCGGTCGACGCCTTCGCCCACGGTTGCGCCAGCCCCCAACGGGGCGACGAGCCGAACCAGGGCGAGGACTGTCTGTTCCTGAACGTCTGGACGCCCGGCTTGGACGCCGCCCGACGGCCGGTCATGGTCTATATCCACGGCGGCGCCTATTCGACCGGCTCCGGCTCCAGCCCGCTCACCGACGGCGCGCGCCTGGCCCGTCGTCGCGACGTGGTGATGGTGACCCTGAACCACCGGCTGAACCTGTTCGGCTACGCCTCGCTCGGCCGGTTCGGCGTCTTTCCCGACAGCGGCAACGCCGGACAGTTGGACCTGATCCTGGCGCTGGAATGGGTCCGCGACAGCATCGCGGCCTTCGGCGGCGATCCCGACCGCGTCATGGTCTTCGGCCAATCGGGCGGCGGCGCCAAGATCGCCACCCTGATGGCCGTCCCCGCCGCCCAAGGTCTGTTCCATCGCGCCGCGACCATGAGCGGCCAGCAGGTCACCGCCTCCGGCCCGATGAACGCCGCGATCCGCGCCCGCGCCTGGCTAGACGCCCTGAACCTGCCGCCTGAGCGTGCGCACGAAGCCGCCAGCCTGCCCGTCGAGACCCTGCTGAAAGCCGCCGAGATCCGCGATCCGGTCCTGCCCTACGGCGGTCTCTATTTCGGGCCGGTGCTGGACGACCGGACCCTAGTCCGCCACCCCTTCTATCCCGACGCCCCGGCGCAGTCGGCGGCCGTGCCGATGATGATCGGCAACACCCGCGACGAGACCCTGGCCTTTCTGGGCAACGACCCGGCCAATTTCGCCCTGAACTGGGACGACCTTCCAGCCCGGCTGACCCCGGTCAATCTGCGCGTCGACATCGCGCCCGAGACCGTCGTCGCCGAGTATCGCCGTCTCCATTCCGACTGGTCGCCCAGCCGGGTCTTCTTCGCGGCCACCACCGCCGCCCGATCCTGGCGCGCCGCAGTCATCGAGGCGGAGCTGCGCGCCCAGCAGGGGTCGCCCGCCTTCGTCTATCAGTTGGACTGGCCCTCGACCCTGGCGAACGGCTATCGCGGCGCCCCGCATATGTCGGACATCCCCCTGGCCTTCGACACGGTTCAGGCGCCCGGCTCCCTCGCCATCGGCCCGACGGCGCAAACCATGGCCGATCGGGTCAGCACAGCCTTCGCCGCCTTCGCCGCCACCGGCGACCCGAACCACTCCGGCCTGCCCGCGTGGGAGCCTTACGCCCTGCCCCGCCGTCAGACGATGATCCTGGACGACGTCTGTCGGATGGAAGACGATCCGCGCGGCGGAGAACGGCGGCTCTTCGCCAGGGTCCCCTATGTGCAGCCAGGCACGTGATTTCCTTCCCCCTTGCGGGAGAAGGTCTCATCGCACCGTCCGCGCCCCGGCCCCGGCCAACAGCGCCTCGACCTCGGTCTTCGAGACCATGGAGCCGTCCCCCGGCGTGGTCATCGCCAGGGCGCCGTGCGCGGCGCCCCAGTCGACCGCCGACTGAAGATCGCGCCCGTCCATCAGCGCCCAGGCCAGACCCGAGACGAAACCGTCCCCGCCGCCGACCCGGTCGAGGATTTCGAGATCGCGCCGCACCTCGGCCTGAACCACCTGACCGTCGGCCCAGGCCGCGGCGCCCCAGTCGTTGCGTCCCGCCGTCGTCGGCTCGCGCAGGGTGGCGGCGATGATCCTCACGTTCGGGAACGCCTTGGCGAAGGCCGGGGCCGCCGCCCGGAACGGCCCGGCGTCCAGGCCCGATGTTCGCGACCCGACGTCGAGGTCCAGCCCCAGACAGGTCTGGAACCCGTGCTCGTCGCCGATCATCACATCGACGCTCTCCGCGATGGTGCGGTTCACCCGCCGGGCCGCATCGGGGTCGGGGTGGGCGTTCCACAGGCTGGCGCGATAGTTCAGGTCATAGGACACGATCACGCCGTGACGTCGGGCCGCCTGGACGGCCTCGATCGCCGTCTCGGCCGTCGAGGTCGACAGGGCCGCGAAGATGCCGCCTGTGTGCAGCCAGCGCACCCCCTCCTGGCCGAACAACCGGTCCCAGTCGATCTCGCCCGGCCGCATCTGGCTGGCCGCCGAATTGGCGCGATCCGACACCCCCAGGGCGGGTCTCAAACCGAAGCCCCGCTCGGTGAAGTTCAGGCCCAGGCGGGTGTTGCGCCCGATCCCGTCATAGTCCCGCCAGATGACGTGTTCCCGGCTCACGCCCCCCTGGGCGATCAGGTCGTCGCACAGCAGGCCCAGGTCGTTCTTCGGCAGGGCCGTCGCCGCCGCCGCGCGCATTCCGAACCCCTTGGCCAGGGCGCGGGCCACATTGTATTCGCCGCCGCCCTCCCAGACATCGAACGACCGCGCATTGCGCACCCGCCGCTCGCCCGGATCGAAACGCAGCATCACCTCGCCCAGGGCGACGATGTCCCAACGGCGGCCTTCGGCGGACGGAATGGTCAGCGGTCGGGTCATGCGGAAGTCTTGCGGCCTCGCGTCATCAAAGAAAAGAGGCCGGAGCGGCTTGCCGCTCCGGCCGCGAGCCTGATCGGGTGAGCAGGAAACGCTTCGCGTTTCCGCCGAGGTCGTGAATCAGGCTCTCGAATAAAAGTGGGGCGAAATCTGAGTCCTCACGGGTTGCGTCCGTTCGAACCGATTTCGCCCCAGTCGGCGTTCAGGAGAGAACGTTCCGTCAGAACTTGTAGCGGGCGCCGAAATAGAACTGGCGACCGGTGTGGTGATAGACTGAGGTCGACTGACGGGTGTCGTCGCCGACCCACTGATGGTTCTCCTCGTCGGTCAGGTTCAGGCCCTCGAACGTCAGGGTGACCTCGTCGGTCAGCTTGAAGGTCGCCGAGGCGTCGATGTTCATCGTGTCCATCTTGCCCTCGACCAGGTTGTTGTTCCGGCCGGGGACGTTTTGCAGATACTCCTCGCGGAAGGCGGCCGAGACGCGGGCCGAGAACCGGTCATCCTCATAGTACAGGGTGCCGTTGTACGAGGTCGGCGACAAGTTGATCAGGTCGTTGGTCACATAGGTCGCGCACAGGGCGTCGTTGCAGTAGTCGATCTCGGACTCGACCTTCGTATAGTTGGCCTGGATGCCGAAATTGCTCAGGAAGCCCGGCAGGAAGGTGAAGGGCTGCTGATAGCCGATCTCGAACCCTTTCAGAGGCCCGCCCTCGGTGTTCACCGCGCTGGTCAACTGGAAGATGGTGGTCGAGGAGCAGACCCCGGTGCAATAGCTGGCCGCGAAGGCCGAGGGGTTCAGCGCCGTCAGTTGCTGATACTCCAGATCCTGGCGGATGATCTGAATGTAGGTGTCGATGTCCTTGTAGAAATAGGCGAAGGACAACAGGCCGCCGTCACCGAAATACCATTCCACGCCCAGGTCGTAGGTAGTGGCGCGGAACGGCTCCAGATTCACATTGCCGATGCTGGCGGTGAAGTTCGGTCCCGTCGTCGACAGCGAGGTCGTCGGCACCAGATAGTTGGTGCCCGCCAGGGTGTTGCCGATCTGCGGACGCGCCATCACCTTGGCCACGCCGAAGCGCACGATGACATCCTCCATCGGCTCGATGGCGACGTTCAACGACGGCAGGGTGTCGTCATATTCATTTTCGCCGAACACCAGGGTGCCGCCGCCGGTCGAGCTGTAGCCCTCGGCGTACAGGCGGGTGTTCACCTGGCGCACGCCCAGATTGCCGCGCACCGGCATTCCGCCCAACACCAGATCGAAATCGGCCTGGAGGTAATAGGCCAGGTCAGTCTCTTCGATGGTGCGGTTGCCGCCGCGGGCGTTGCCGTTGGTGATGCTGGTCAGGGAGAAGTCCCCGCCCGCCACGCCGGTGTTGCAGTTGCAGTAGATGTTGAACAGGTTGGCGATGGCGCCCAGGTTGGGCCGCACCCAACCCGTGTCGCCGCCATAGCTCAGACCCGAGCCGAAACCGGTCAGAAGGTTCGAGATGTCCGCCACCGTCATGCCGCCCGGCAGGGTCGGAACCACCGTCTCGTCGGTGCGGCGGAACTCGTAGGATTCGGACAGATAGGTCTTGTAGTTGATCCCGCCCTTCAGGGTCCAACCCTCGGCCAGGTCGAACTCCAGATCACCTTGCAGGCCGGTGAATTTGGTGTCCACGCCATTGGGGCGGATGCGGATCTCCGAACGCGGCACCGAGGTGATGCCGGTGCCCAGGCTGGCGTCGCGCCAGGCCCAGTTGGCCGGATTGGCCACATCGAAGCCATAGTTGATGACCGGGGTGTTGCCATTGCCCCGGAAGTCGAACGAGTACCCCTGCACGTTCTGACGATCCAGGGTGACCGTCGTCTGGACCGGGTTGCTGTAGTCCGACGTAGCCTGGCCCGCATAGAAGCGGCCGCGCAGGCGATCCGTGAACTGATGATCGGCGCTCAGGCTGACCTGGGTGAATTTGGTGCTCAACTGGTCGAAGCGGCTCTCGGAACGCACATCGACGTTGTTGAACAGGCCGTACACCAACATATTGTTGTCGACGGCGGCGTCCAGCACATGAATCTGGGTCTGCCCGCCGGCGGCCGCGTTGCGGCTGAACGACAGGGCTTCCAGGAAGTCTTCCTGACGGGTCGAGTTCAGCTTGGAGTACAGCACGTCCAGGCTGATGGTCGTGGCGTCCGACGGGCGGAACTGGAAGGCGCCGGTGACGCCCGTGCGCTCCTGATGATGGGTCAAACGGCCGTAGCGCGGCAAACGCGGGATATAGACGTTGGCCTGGTTGGCGATGTTGTAGGCGTTGACGTTTGAGGCCGTATTGGCCGGGCGCGCCACGCCAGTGGCGCAGTTGGTCGCCGACGAACCGGTCGAGGAGCTGTTCGACGGGTTCTGGGGCGCCACGCCCAAGGGGCTGCAAAAGCCGCCCGAGCCGCCCGTCCCCATGGCGTTTACCCAACGCACCGACGAGAAGCCCTCTTCGATCAGATCGCGCTCGCTATAGGCGATCGACATCAAGGCGCCGAACATACCGTCATTGAAGGTGTTGGAGATCAGCAAGGCGCCGCGCGGGTTCCACTGCTCGGACAGGTCGTTGTAGCCGCCCTGGATCGAGGCGGCGGCGGCGAAGCCGCGATAGTCGAACGGGCGCGCCGCTTGCAGATCGACGGTGGCGCCCAGCGACCCCTCTTCCGTCTCGGCCGCGGCCGTCTTGCGCACCTTGATCGAGTTGAACAGCTCCGAAGCGAAGACGTTGAAGTCAAAGCCCCGGCCGCGGTTGGCGCCGCCCGAGCTGTCGGTCGCGCCCGTGGTGGCCTGGGCCTCCATGCCGTTGATGCGGGTGCGGGTGAAATCCGACGACAGGCCGCGCACCGTAATCGAACGACCTTCGCCGGCGTCGCGGTCGATGGCCACGCCCGGCACGCGCTGGATGGCCTCGGCCAGGTTCAGATCGGGGAAGTCGGCGATGTCCTCGGCCACGATGGCGTCGACGAAGCCGGTCTCATTGCGCTTGATGTCCAGCGCGGCGTTCAGGCTGGCCCGGAAGCCGGTGACCACGACCTCGTCGACCGTGGTCGAGGGTTCCTGCGGCGCCGTCTGCGCGGACGCGGCGGCGGCCCCGACCGACAGGGCGATGGCGAGACCCGAGGTCCCGACAATCAGCGAGCGGCGCAACGCGCGGCTCCGCGAGCGAGTGACGTTCATCAATGCCTCCTCCCATAGGGCACAGGACGCCGGGATTCGCCCCGGTCTGTCATTTTTTGGAAGCGCCCCCCCTTGGCGGCCGCCCCGACTTGACACCGGTGTCATCATCGAGCGGAATGCTTTCTGACACCGGTATCAATCGAGAGCCTAACCCGATGACAGCCGATCTGGCAACCCTCGCTATCCGAGGCCTCGCCGCGAGCCTCGCGACCTTGTCGCTCGCGGCCGCAGCTCCATCGGCCCAGGCCGCGCAGTCGCTGGCCTTTCCGGGCGCCGAGGGTGCGGGGCGGTTCGCGCTCGGCGGGCGCGGCGGCGCCGTGTTGCGGGTGACCAACCTCAATGATTCCGGTCCCGGCAGTCTGCGGGCCGCCGTCGAATCGCGCGGTCCCCGGACGATCGTCTTCGATATCGGCGGAACCCTGACGCTCCAGTCGCCCCTGACCATTCGCCAGGGGCGCGTCACCCTGGCGGGCCAGACGGCGCCGGGCGGCGGGATCACCCTGCGCGGCCAGCCGTTGGTCGTGGCCGCCGACGATGTGATCGTGCGTCATCTGCGCGTCCGCCTGGGCGACGAGACGGGGGTTCAGGAAGACGCCGTCTCCATCACGCGCGGGAACCGCATCATCCTGGACCACATCTCGGCCTCATGGTCGGTGGACGAGACCCTGTCGGCCGGAAGCCGCTACGACCCGCCCGAGCGCGGCATCTACGACGTCACCGTTCAGTGGAGCCTGATCGCCGAGTCCCTGAACGCCTCCAACCACGCCAAGGGCGAACACGGCTATGGCTCTCTGGTGCGTGGCGGCCACGGCGCGCGCATGACCTTCCACCACAACCTCTGGGCCAGCCACCACGCGCGGATGCCGCGCCCCGGCAACTACAATCCGCCCGCCATCGATCCCCAGGGACCGCGCTTCGAGTTCCGCAACAACCTGTTCTACGACTGGGGCGGCTCCCACTCCGGCTACAACGCCGACACCGACAGCCTGTCGACCTATGCCTTCATCGCCAATGCCTACGTCCCCGGCCCGGATTCGACCGGCCGCTGGGCCTTCGAGGAATCGGACCCCCTGGCCCGCGCCTGGTTCGAGGTCAACAGCATGGACGGCGTCGTGCCCGCCGATCCGTGGAGCCTGGTCAAGGACGGTGATCGGCCCGGCTATCGCCTGCCCGCGCGCCCCGACTGGGCCGACCCCGCTACCGAGACGGCTGCCGAAGCCGAAGCCTCGGTCCTGTCCGGCGTCGGCGCCCGGAACCGCGACAGCGTCGATCAACGCATTCTGGACGGCGTCCGCGCCCGCTCGGGCCGCATCATCGACAGTCAGACCGACGTCGGCGGCTGGCCCGACCTGGCCCCCGGCCGGCCCTGGGTCGACGCCGACCGCGACGGAATGCCCGACGCCTGGGAGAGCGCCCATGGCCTGAACCCCGCCGACCCTGTCGACGGCCCTGCGGACCCCGACGGCGACGGTTTCACCAACCTCGAAGACTGGTTGAACAGTCTCGCATAGCCGCCCCTGGGGTGAGGGATCGTGAACTCACCGCGCCAGCCAGCCCCCATCCACCGGCAGGATGGTCCCGTGCACATAGGCCGCCGCATCACTGGCCAGGAACACCGCCGCCCCCGCCAGATCCGACGGATCGCCCCATCGTCCGGCCGGGATTCGGGCCAGGATGTCGCGGTTGCGGGTCTCGTCGGCGCGCAGGGCCTCGGTGTTGTTGGTGGCGAAATAGCCGGGCGCAATGCCGTTGACGTTGATCCCCCTGGCCGCCCACTCGCAGGCCAGAAGGCGCGTGATCCCCGCCAGGCCGCTTTTCGACGCCGTATAGGACGGCACCCGTATGCCGCCCTGGAAGGACAGCATCGAGCAGATATTGATGATCTTGCCGCCACGCCCGGCCGCGACCCAGGTCCGCGCCACGGCTTGCGACAGGAAGAAGGCCGACTTCAGATTGGTGTCGATCACCGCGTCCCAGTCGGCCTCGGAAAAATCCAGGCTGTCGGCGCGGCGGATGATGCCGGCGTTGTTGATCAGCACATCGACCAGCCCGGCCTGGGCCACGATCTCGGCGATCGGCGCGATCGACGACAGGTCGGCGCTGATGGCCTTAAAGCCCCGACCCAGCGCTTTCACTGCGGTCTCGGTCTCGGTCGGGACCGAGCGGCCCACGGCCACGATGTCGGCCCCGGCCCCGGCCAACCCCACGGCGATCGCCTGGCCCAGCCCGGTGTTGGCGCCGGTCACAAGGGCCGTCCGGCCCGTCAGGTCGAAAGAGATGCTCATATCGGGGCCGTCCGGGTCCGCTGCGAATTGCGCCCATAGGTAACCGGTGTCATATACCCATGCAAACGAGGAGCGGCCCGCCCCCTCGATCCGCTCCGAGACATCGCCATGAAAATCGCCCTCATCACCGAAAACAGCCAGGCCGCCAAGAACGGGATCATCCACGACGCCCTGACGGCGGTCGCCGAGCCGCTCGGCCATCAGGTCTTCAACTACGGTATGTACACGCCCGAGGACAAAGCCTCGCTGACCTATGTCATGAACGGCCTGCTGGCGGGCATCCTGATCAATTCCAGGGCGGCCGATTTCGTGGTCACCGGCTGCGGCACCGGCATGGGGTCCATGCTGGCCTGCAACGCCATGCCGGGCGTCTTCTGCGGCCTGATCATCGACCCCACCGACGCCTTCCTGTTCGGCCAGATCAATGACGGCAACGCCATCTCCATGCCCTACGCCAAGGGGTTCGGCTGGGCCGCCGAACTGAACCTTCAGGACGTCTATCGGAAGCTGTTCGAGGGCGAGCGCGGCCTGGGCTATCCCAAGGAGCGGGCCGAGATCATGGCGCGCAACCGGGGCATCCTGAAATCGCTGAAGGCCGTGACCTGCTACGATATGCTGACGGTGCTGAAGTCGGTCGATCAGGACCTGCTGAAGGCCGCCGTGGCTGGCGAACGCTTTGCCGAATACTTCTTCGCCAACGCTCAGGACGAGGCCATCCGCGCCTATATCGAGGGCGTGGTCGCCGCCGCCTAGATCGCCGGAAACCGGCGGCGGCGCCTGTCACGCCCGTGGCGGCGCCGCCGAATCCCGCACCACCAGCGACGGCATGATCTCCGGCTGATCCAGGGTCGCCGGGTCCAGGCCCCGACTGCGGGCTGTCAGCTTCTCGGCCGCCATCCGTCCCATGTCGCGCACCGGCAGGCGCACCGTGGTCAGATTGGGCCACACCCGCGACGCCATCGGCAGGTCGTCGAAGCCGACGATCGACAGGTCGAACGGCACGTCCAGGCCCCGGTCGCGCGCCGCCTTCATCACCCCGATGGCCATCTCGTCATTGCCGGCGAAGATAGCGGTCGGCGGGTTCGGCGCCGACAACAGGTCCGCCGCCGCCTCGACCCCGGATTTGAAGGTATAGGCCCCGCGCCGCACACAGGCCGGGTCCAGCGTAAGCCCATGCTCGGCCAGCCCGGCCTCGAAGCCCCTGCCCCGCTCGTGCGACGAACGGAAGCTGTCGGGACCCGAGATGAAGGCCACCCGCGTGTGGCCCAGTTCGGCCAGATGCCGCGCGGCCTCGGCGGCGCCGCGACTGTCGTTGGTGACCACCATGCGCGCCGGTTCGTCCAGCGACACCGAGGCGATCCGCACATAGGGACAGTCGGCCGCGCGCAGCAGGGCCACCACCCGCTCGTCCTCGGACACCGAGGGCGGCATGACCACGCCGAACAGCTTCTGGCGCACCACGAAACCCTCGACATCGGCCAGGAAATTCTCCGAGGCCCGGTTGCACGGGTGCACCACCAGCTCCAGTCCCGAGCCTCGCACCGCGTCCAGCACCCCCTGCTGCATATTCACGACATAGTTCGGGCTGGGGTTGTCGTAGATCATCCCGACCAGGAACGACCGACGGAAGGCCAGGCCCCGCGCCTGGGGATCGGGGGTGAAGCCCGCCTCGGCGATCACCGCCTCGACCTTGGCGCGGGTCTCCTCGCGCACGAAGGGCGAGTTGTTGATGACCCGGCTGACCGTCTTCTTGGACACGCCCGCCAGGCGCGCCACGTCGTTGATGGTCGCGGGCTTGCCGCTGCGTTTCGGGTCGCTCAAGCCGTCCGCCCTCTCGTCGAACGTCCTGTCTAGCCTCGCCGTTGAGTCGTGTCAGGTCCCCCGCCGCTGGGCTGGACGATCCAGCACCGCGTCGCGCAGCGGCGTCATGAAACGCAGGTCCCAGTCCTCGGGATTGAAGGGTTTGCGCGTCGGCTCCGCGACTGCCGGATAGCCGCCGACCTCGCGCTCATTGTCGATGATCTCGCCGCGCCCCTCGGCCACCTCGGCGATCAGCAGCACGTCGCGCATATCGCGATCCCAGGGCCGCGCGCCGGCCTGGCTCAGCACAGAGACCTGCACCTGTTGCGCGGGCATGGGGTTCAGTCCGTCCCACCACACCGGCGGCCGCCGCGTCTCGATGATCCGCGCGCCCGTGGTCGTATAGCTGCCCAGCATCCGCAGCGGCTCGCCCACGGCGTCCACGGCGATGTTGTCGCGGCCATAGTATTCCAGATCCCCGGCCCCGCCGATCATCAGGAAGGCGACGCGGTCCAACGGCGTCGACGGCCCGGCGCGCAGCACATTGCCGACCGCCGTCATCTTGCCGACCTCATAGGGGTGGGCCAGCCACTCCTCGGGCGCCAGGTTGTAGTGAATGGCGCGCGGGCCGGGATCATAGATCAGGTTGTTGACGATCACCCCATGCACCCCGCCCTTGAACAGCGGGTTCCGCTCGTAGTTGTGGGCGTACAAATTGCCCACGATTAGCAGGCCGCTGACGTTGTCGTGGATCAGCGATCCCTTGGAATGCTCGCCCTTGGAATGGGTCGCATAGGCCAGGCTCTCGCCGATCAGATTGTTCGAGAAGGTGATGTTGTGGCTGGTGCCCTGACGCCATTCCTCGGGCGTCGCGCCAGTGAAGCGCGGGCCGGACGCCGACAGGTTCTCGTCGGTCGCCCAGGTCAGGCTGCAATGATCGATGATGACGTCGTGGGCCGCCACGGTCGAGATGCCGTCCTCGTCCCAGCCGCTCATCCATTCGCCGCCCGCCGAACCGGGGCGGATGCGGATGTGCTGCACGATCACGTCGTGGCCGGCGATGTCCATGCCGCCCCGGATCAGGGTGATCCCCGGCGAAGGCGCCGTCTGTCCGGCGATGGTGATGTAGGGGTTTTGCAGTTTCAGCGTCTTCTTGCCCAGGTCGATGACCCCGCCGACTTCGAACACGACAATGCGCGGCCCCTCGGCCTCGATGGCGGCGCGCAGACTGCCTTCGCCCTCGCTGTTCAGATTGGTGACGCGAATGATGCGCCCGCCGCGCCCGCCCGGCGTCCGCGCCGCCCAGCCCAGGGCGCCGGGAAAGGCCGGCAGGGCCGCCTCGGCCGCAGGCGTCGCATCCTGAGCCTCGGCGCGGTCCATGGAGACCAGGCTCAGCCCGAAGACGGCGGCGGCGGTCGCCACGGCGGCGAGAAGACGGGATCGAGTCATGGCGTCCTTCCTATCGCACCGTCGCCGTTCACCGCGACGTCTGCCTGTTTGTCGATGGATCATGCCTCGACGGAAATGAAATTGACACCGGTTTCCTTCCTGCGCAATCTCCCCGCCAACGGGAGGAAGCGTGAAACACGCCATCGTCAGAATTCAGGCGTCGGCTTCGGCCGGGCAAGACGTGTCGGCATGAGCCTGACCGTCGCCGATCCCCGCGCGTCCGCCGCCCAGATCGCCGCCGCCCTGGTGGCCGCACGACGCGGCGCCTGGGCCATCGAACCCTATCCCGGCGTCATGCCCGCCGACCTGGTCTCGGCCTATGCCGTGCAGGACGAGGCCATCGCCGCCTGGCCGGATCGCGTCTCCGGCTGGAAGCTGGGCCGCATCCCGCCGCCGCACGACGCCGCCTTCGGAGCGGGGCGTCTGGCCGGGCCGATCTTCGCCCGCAACATCTGGCGCGCGGGTCCCCTCCCGACATCCTTCGGCGTGATCGAAAACGGCTTCGCGGCGGTCGAGGCGGAATATGTCTTCGAGATCGGCGAGACCGCGCCCGACCGTGACGGCTGGACGGTCGACGCGGCCCGGTCCCTGGTCGCCCGTGTCCTGACGGGGGTCGAGATCGCCGGCAGCCCCTTCGCCGGCATCAACGACAACGGCCCGGCGGTCACCGCCTCGGACTTCGGCAACAACGCCGGTCTGATCCTGGGCGAAACGATCCCGGACGGGCTGGATCGATTGATGGATCTGCGTTGCCGGATGCGTGTCGACGGCCGCGTCGTCGGCGTGGGCGGGGCCGAGGTCATCCCCGGCGGCCCGCTCGATTCCCTGGCTTTCCTGCTGAACCTGTTGCACACGCGCGGACGGCGGCTGGAGGCGGGCCAACTGGTGTCCACCGGCGCGGCCACCGGCGTGCATCGCATCCACGCCGGCCAGTCGGCCGAGGCGGACTTCGGACCTGATGGAACCATCACCTGCCTGGCCGTCAGGGCGGAGCCTGTGACATGACGCTGAACCGTCGTCTTCTCACCCTGGGCGGCCTGGGCGGCCTGTCGCTGTTAAGCGGCTGCGCCCCGCGCCCCGCGTCCAGCGACGGAAAGACCGTCTTCAACGCCGTCGACGTCCACCCCGCCGACTATCCGACCGTCAAGGCGGTCAAATGGATGGGCGAGGAGCTGGGCCGCCTGACCGATGGCCGCCTGGGTATGCGCCAGTTCCCGGCCGGGCAGTTGGGCAACGAGGACGACTCGATCGGCTTGACCCGGTTTCGCGCCGTGGACATCTGCCGCGTCGCCGTCGCCGCTCTGAACAACGCCTTTCCCGAGACGCAGCTTCTGGCCCTGCCTTACGTCTTCCGCTCGGTCGACCATGTGCGCGCGGTCGTGGACGGCGCGATCGGGACCGAACTGCTGAACATCTTCGAACACCGCGGCTTGGTCGGCCTGGCCTATTACGACGCCGCGCCGCGCTGCATCTACAACGTCCGCCATCCGGTGACCGAGCCGGGTCAGTTGCGCGGGCTGAAGCTGCGGGCGCCGATGTCCGATATCTTCATCGACACATTGACGGCCATGGGGGCCAACGCCACGCCTCTGACCTTCGGCGCGGTCTTTTCGTCCTTGCAGACCCATCTGATCGACGGGGCCGAGAACAACTGGCCCAGCTATCAGTCCAGCCGCCAGTTCGAGGTCGCCCGCTACTGGAGCCAGACCGAACACTCCTTCGCGCCGGACGCGCTTTTGATGTCCAAGGCCAGTTTCGACGCCTTGACCCCCGCCGACCGCGACATGGTGCGCGACGTCGCCCGTCGCTCGGTCCAGGTGATGCGCGCCGACTGGGACCGGCGCGAAGCCGACGCCCGCGCGACTGTGCTGGCCGCCGGAACCCAGGTGGCCCAGGTCGACAAGGCCGCCTTCGCCGCAACGGTGAAGCCGGTGCTGGACAAATATCTGAAACCGCCCCGCCTGAGGGCCTTGTACGAACGCATCGTGGCGGTGGCGTGATGCCCCGCGCGGTCCCTGTAGGGAGGGCGAAGACATGACCGACGCACTCGCCGCTCCGACGGCGCGCACCCGGCGTCCGCTCGACGGCCTGGCGACGCTGGTCCTGGGCCTGGCGGGCCTGGCCCTGGTGGCGATGGCCCTGATCCAGGCCTGGCAGGTCTTCGCCCGCTATGTGCTGAACGCCAGCCCCGGCTGGACCGAACCGGTGGCCCTGGTGCTGATGAGTTTCGCCGTCATGTTCGGCGCCGCGATCGGCGTGCGGCGCGAAACCCATTTCGCCTTCCTGAACCTGCGCGAGGCCCTGCCCGGCCCGATGCAGACGCTATTGAAGACGATCAGCCGCCTGATCGCCGCCGCCGCCGGCCTGGGCCTGATGATGATGGGCGGCCTGTTGATGATCGACGACTGGCCCGTGCCCATGGCGGGGGCGCCCGCGCCGTCGGGTCTGCGCTTCGCGGCCCTGGCGGTGGGCGGCCTGCTGATCCTGATCTTCGCGCTGGAGCGGCTGTTCACTGGCGATACGCCGCCCGAGCCGAAAGAGGGCTGAAGATGGAATATGTCGTTCTCTTCGGGCTTCTGGCCGCGCTTCTGGCCATCGGCGTGCCGGTGGCCTTCTCGCTGCTGGCCGCGACCATGGCCACGGTGCTGTACCTGTCCATTCCGCCGATCGTGGTGTTCCAGCAGATGGGTTCGGACATCACCTCGGTCGCCCTGTTGGCCATCCCCCTGTTCATCTTCACCGGCGAGCTGATGATGAAGGGCGGGCTGTCGGATCGCATGATCGCCCTGGCCTCATCTATGGTCGGCCATGTGCGAGGCGGCCTGGGCCAGGTGACGGTGGTCGGCTCGACCCTGTTCGGCGGCGTGTCCGGCTCGGCCATCGCCGACGTCTCGGCCATCGGCGGCACCATGATCCCGCAGATGCAGAAGCGCGGCTATGACAGCGACTATGCGGTCAACGTCACCATTTCTGCGGCGCTGGTGGCGCTGCTGGTGCCGCCGTCGCACAACATGATCCTGTACTCGGCCTCGGCCGGGGGCGGGGTGTCGATCTCGGACCTGTTCGCCGCCGGGGTGGTTCCAGCGGGCATCCTGGCCCTGGCCCTGATGGTCACGGCCTATGTGGTGGCGCGCAAGCGCGGCTACGCCTCGGACCCCTTCCCCGGTTTCGGCGCGGTGGCGACGCGGCTGGTCGCGGCCATCCCCGGCCTGCTGCTGGTCGGAATCATCTTCGGCGGCATCCGCGCCGGCGTCTTCACCGCCGTCGAAAGCGCCTCGATCGCCGTGGTCTATGCGACCGTCATCACCGGCCTGGTCTATCGCCACCTGAGCTGGAGCGCCTTCAAGGCCGCCTGCACTGGTGCGGCGCGCACGGCCGGGGCCGTATTGTTCATCATCGGCTGCGCCGGGGCCTTCGGCTGGCTGATGGCCTATCTGCAAATCCCGTCAGCCATGGTCGGCCTGTTGCAGACCCTGACGGACAATCCGATCCTGGTGCTGCTGCTGATCAACCTGATCCTGCTGGTCCTGGGCACCTTCATGGACATGGCGCCGCTGATCATCATCTGCACGCCGATCTTCCTGCCGGTGGCCAAGGCCTTCGGCGTGGACCCGGTGCAGTTCGGGGTCATCCTGCTGCTGAACTGCGGCATCGGCCTGATCACGCCGCCGGTCGGCTCGGTCTTGTTCATCGGCTCGGGCATCGCCCGCATTCCGATGACCGCCGCGCTGAAGAGCATCTGGCCCTTCTACATCGCCTGCGTGGCGGTGCTGATGCTGGTGACCTTCGTGCCCCAGTTGTCGCTGTGGCTGCCCAACCTGCTCAAATAGGCCGGGCCGCGACGGCGGCGTAGGCCCCCAGGCCGGTGTCGCCGCCATTGACCGCCTCGACGGCGCGCCAGTCGCCCGGCAGGCACCAGTCCGCCGCCGCGCCCGTCGGGTTGAACACGCACAGCAACACGTCGTTCCCCTCGCCCCGTTCGAAGGCGATCAGCGGTTCCGGCGCCTCGACCGGCCGATAGGCGCCGGTCTTCAACGCCTCATGCGCCTTGCGCAAGGCGATCAGTCGCCGGGTCAGGTTCAGCAGCGACGCTGGGTCCCCGCCCTGCGCCTCCACGCTCAACGGCGGATGGCGCGGGTCGACCGGCAACCACGGCTCCACGGTCGAGAACCCCGCCCACGGACGCTGCGGGGTCCAGGGCATCGGCGTGCGCGCGCCGTCCCGGCCCAGGGTTCGGGGCCAGTTGGCCAGGGCTTCGGGATCGACCAGGCGATCGAACGGCACTTCGCCCTGGGGCAGGCCCAGCTCCTCGCCCTGATACAGAAAGACCACGCCGCGCAGACACATCAGCAGCAGCGTCAACATCCGTTGCGCGGCCTCGCGGTCCGCCTCGGGCGCCCAGCGCGACACCGCGCGCGGCGCATCATGGTTGGAAAAGGCCCAGGCCGGCCAGCCCTCGCCCTTCGCGCCTGGCCATTCCGCCATCGCCGCATGAACCCGCGCCGCTGTCAGCTCCGGCGCATACAGGAAGTCGAAACCGTAGGCCGTGCTCAGCCGTCCAGGCGCCGTATAGGCCCGTCGCTCGGCGCCGGAATCCTCGCCCGGCACCTCGGACACGGTGAACCGCCCGCCATAGTCGTCGGTCAGGGCGCGCAACCGCTCCAGAAAGGCCAGGATGCCAGGCTGGGACTGATTGTGGAGGTGTCGCTGGAAATCGAACGGCCGCGTCCTGGGCCAAACCCCCCGTCCCTCCGGCTCGGGCGGATTGTCGGTCAGGGCCGGGTCGTGCATGGCGAAATTCAGCGCATCCAGCCGAAAACCGTCGACGCCCCGTTCCAGCCAGAACCGCGCCGCATCGAGCAGCGCCTCCTGAACCGGCGGATGGTGCAGGTTCAACTGCGGCTGTTCTTTCAGGAAATTGTGCATGAAATACTGGCCGCGCCGCGCATCCCAGGTCCAGGCCGGGCCGCCGAACACAGACTGCCAGTTGGACGGCGGCGATCCGTCCGGTTTCGCATCGGCCCAGACGTACCAGTCGGCGTGTTCGCCGGTCCGGCTCTCGCGGGCGGCCTGGAACCACGGATGCCGGTCCGAGGTGTGGCAATAGACCTGATCGATGACGACCTTCAGCCCCAGGCCGTGCGCCCGTTCGACCAGTCGGTCGAAATCCTCCAGCGTCCCGAACAGGGGATCGACGCCGCGATAATCGGCCACGTCATAGCCGAAGTCGGCCATCGGCGACGGAAAGAAGGGCGACAGCCAGATCCCGTCCACGCCCAAGGAGGCGACATGATCCAGCCGCCGCGTGATCCCCTCCAGATCGCCGACGCCGTCGGCGCCGAGGCCGCTTCCTGTATCCTGATAGCTGCGCGGATAGATCTGATACAGAACCCAGCCGCGCCAGTCGTCGCTCGCCATCCGTCGTCTCCCCCATGCGGACACTGGACCGCGTCGCGGGCTTTCGCCAGTCACATCCCTTCGGCTTGATGAACGGCCCGGCGACACGGTGAAAAAGGCTTAACCGCGTTCGTGAACGGGACTGCAAGCGCGGCGGGTCTAGGGTCTGATCACGGACGAAGAAACGTCCGCGCAAGTCGGGTCCGCTTCATGCTGTTTCTTCTCAATGACGTCGTGTTCGATCTGGACGAGGCCTGCCCGGTCACGCCCGCCGACGCGCGCCGGTTCGAGAAGCTGGGCTTTGACTATGTGCTGGAACTAGGCTGCGAACTGTTCGCCGAAGATCCCATGCTGCACGTCAACGATCCCGGCCGCGCCCGCCGCCTGGCCTGGCTGATCGCCGACCGGGCGCCCGAGATCAACGCCGCCCTGTTCGCCGCCGATGCGCCGGGCTGCGCCCCCGAACTGGTCGAGCCGCGCTTCTGCGCCCTGCCCGAGGGCGTCATCCGCCAACTGTCGACCAAGGCCCGTCGCGGCAAGCTCGACGCCGTCGCCGCCGACAAGGCCGTCTGGAACCGCCTGGCCGCCTGATCGGCTCAAGCCGAGCTTGTCTTGGGCCGCCGCCTCCCGTTAACCTGGCGCGAGACCAGCGAGGGATCGGGGTTCATCGTGTTCAAGCGTTCACAAGGCGTCGCCGCCGTCGCGGCTGCGGCCGCAATCAGTCTGGCGGCCTGGGCTGCGCCCGCCCATGCCGAATGGAAGCGTGCGGAAAGCCCGAATTTCGTCGTCTATTATCAAGGGTCCGAAAGCGCCCTGCGGCGCTATGTGCGTAACCTGGAAGTCTATGATTTCGTGTTGCGGCGGCGGATGGGATTGCCGGTGGGCCGTCCCGCCGCGCGCAAGCTGCCGATCTATCTGGTGAGCAATGGCCGCGGCCTGGCCGAAATCAGTCCCGGCGTGGGCCAGGCGGTCGCCGGAGTCTATTTCCCACGCCAGGAAGGCATTTTCGCCACCGCCATCCATGACCGCGAGCAGGACTACCTGCTGCATGAATATTTCCATCACTTCAGTATGCAGATGGACGTGGTCTCGAACTATCCCGGCTGGCTCATCGAGGGGCTGGCGGAGTATTTCATGACCGCCGAGATCGGCGAGGACACGGTCGTCATCGGCCATGTCAACGAGAACCGCGCCTCTTGGATCATGGGGTCTTCCTGGATCGACCTGCGCGACCTGCTGACCAAGAGACCTGGGGAACTGCGCGACGAGACGGATCAGGCGACCTACTATCCGATCGCCTGGCTTCTGACCCACTGGTTCATGAGCGACGAGACGCGCCGAGGCCAGTTGCTGGCCTATACCCAGGCCGTCAGTCGGGGCGAGGAGTCGGTCGCCGCCATGGAGACCGCCACCGGCATGAGCCTGGCCGACATCCGCAAGGCCCTGCGTCGCTATACGCGCCAGAGATTGGTCGGCGCCGGCGTCCGTGGCGATCTGCCGAACCCAGAGATCACGGTCACCACCCTGCCCGCTTCAGCCGACGACCTGTTGCTGATCGGCCAGCGCCTGAAGGTCGGGGTGGCGCAGAATCGGCGGGAAGCGACGGCCGCCCGGGTCCGTCGTCTGGCCGCTCGCCACCCGAACGACCCCTTCGCCCAGCTCCAACTGGGACACGCCGAACTGCATTTCGGGGACCGCGCCGCCGGGGTCGCGATCTTGACCCGCTTGCTGGAAACGGAGCCGAACAACGTCGAGGCCCTGCAACTGCTGGCCTCCCACCACATATATATGGCTGGCGAGACCCCCGACGACGCCCCCGGTCACATCGGCGAGGCGCGACGGCTGTTGGCGCACGCCTATCAGATCGACCCCGGCCAGTATTACACCTTGCAGATGCTGGCCGAGACCCGCGTCGGCTTCGACGGCTATCCCAACGAAAACGACCTGACGACCTGGGACCTGGCGTTCAGGGGCGCGCCGCAACTACCGGGCATCCGTCTGGGTTACGCACGGGCCTTGATGCTGGCGGGCGAACATCAGGAAGCGGCCCTGTTGCTCGAACCCCTGGCCAATGCGCCGCACGGCGGCCAGGCCGCCCGCACCGCAGGCGTCCTGCTTGAGCGCGCCCGCACGGGCCAGCCGCCCCTAAGCGACGCCGAGATCCGCGCGGCGGCCGAAGCCGAAGAGGCCCAGCCCGATCAGCCTCCAGGCGAGGGCGAAGACGGGGACGAGGGTGAAGACGACGCCTAGGTCCCGTCCATGGCGGAAGCGCCTCAACTGACGCCACGCCGCCCCATGAGCGGAATAATACACCCCGGCGCGGCGCGGCCGCGCGCAGGTTTCATCGTCGCCGTCCGTGACTTTCGCGCCGTCCCGCGCTAGGTCCGCGCGCCTCAAGGACGCCGCATGAAACAGACCCTCGCCGAAGAAGCGCTCCGCCGCAGGACCTTCGCCATCATCGCCCACCCCGACGCGGGCAAGACCACCCTGACCGAGCACATCCTCTTGGCCGGCGGGGCCATCCGCGCCGCCGGCGCCGTGCGGGCGCGCGGCGAGAACCGGCGCACCCGGTCGGACTGGATGAAGATCGAGAAGGAGCGCGGCATCTCGGTCAGCGCCTCGGTCATGACGTTCGAGCACGACGGCAAGATGTTCAACCTCCTGGACACGCCGGGCCACGAGGACTTTTCGGAAGACACCTATCGCACCCTGACCGCCGCCGACTGCGCCATCATGGTGCTGGACGCCGCCAAGGGCATCGAGCCGCAGACGCTGAAGCTGTTCGAGGTCTGCCGCCTGCGCGACATCCCGATCATCACCTTCATCAACAAGCTGGACCGCGAAGCCCAGGACCCCATGGCCCTGCTGGACGAGATCGCCAGCCGCCTGCAACTGGACCCGGCCCCGATCTGGTGGCCGGCCGAAAGCGGCAACCGTCTGCGCGGCATGGTCGAGGTCGGTACGGGAACCTTCCAGCCCTATACCCGCAAGGCCGCCGGTTCGGATGAGGACCCAGACCACCCCGCCCCCCTGCCCCTGGCCGACGCCGGGCAATATTTCGAGGCGGGCGAACAGGCGAACCTGGCCGAGGCCCTGGAGCTGGTCGAGGCGGGCTATCCGGCCTTCAACCTGCAAGCCTTCCGCGAAGGGCATCTGACCCCTGTGCTGTGGGGTTCGGCGTTGCGCCATTTCGGCATCGAGGCCCTGCTCAAGGCCATCGGCGACTGGGCGCCGCCGCCCAAGGCCATGCCCGCCCGAAAGGAGGCCCCGCCCGAGACCCGCAACGCCCCGACGCCCGAGGCGATCATCATCGAACCGGGCCAGGCCGAGGTCACCGGCTTCGTCTTCAAGGTCCAGGCCAATATGGACCCCAACCACCGCGACCGCATCGCCATGTTCCGCATGGCTTCGGGTCGGTTCCAGCGCGGCATGAAGCTGAAGGTTCAGAACACCGGCAAATCCCTGTCGGTGAACGCCCCCATCATGTTCTTCGCCTCGGACCGCGAACTGGCCGAGGACGCCTATGCCGGCGATGTCATCGGCATTCCCAACCACGGGGTGCTGCGCGTCGGCGACAGCCTGTCGGAGACCGGTCTGGTTCGCTTCGCCGGCCTGCCCAATTTCGCGCCGGAAATCCTGCAACGCGTGCGGGTCAAGGACCCGCTCAAGGCCAAGCACCTGAAGAAGGCGCTGGAGGGGCTGGCCGAGGAGGGCGTGACCCAGTTGTTCCGTCCCGAGCTGGGCAGTGACTTCATCGTCGGCGCCGTGGGCCAGCTTCAGTTCGAGGTCATGGCCGACCGCCTGGGCGAGGAATACGGCCTGGACGTCATCTTCGAGCACAGCCCCTACGCCGAGGCCCGCTGGATCGGCGGAGACAAGGCCGACCTCGACGACTTCGCTGGCAAATATCGCCCTCAGATGGCCGTCGACATCGACCAGGCCCCAGTCTTCCTGGCCAAGTCGAGTTGGGAGACCGGCTACGTCATGGAACGCTTCCCGAAGATCGCCTTCACCAAGACGAAGGAACGGGGCTAGGCCTCCTCGCGCCGTTCCAGGCCGAGGGTGGCGGCGAACATGATCAGACAGACGACGCTGGACGCCATCAGCGCCGTTGTCGCCGACCGCTCGAGCGCCAGTCCATAGAGCGCCGGTCCGGCGGCCTGCAGGAAGCGCGCGGGCGTCAGCAGCAGGGCATGGCGCTCGGCATAGCCGTGCCGCCCGAACAGACGCAGCGGCAGAACCCCCGAGGCCACCGACAATAGGCCGTTGCCCATGCCCTGACACAGGGTCAGAGCCGCCGCGAACCGGGCGCCTCCGACGCCGACGATCAGGGCGCCCAGCGGATGCATCAGGGCGGCGATGCGCGCGGTCGTGATGGGCGAGGCGCCGTGCAGCAGGGTCAGGTCCAGCAACCGGACGCCGATGGCCGCCGCCGCCGTCAGCCCCGCTATGCCCGCCGCCTCCGCAGGCGATAGGCCGAGGCGCATCAGCAGCCGCGGCAAGTGGGCGCTCATCGCCGTCGACACCGCCCAGGCCCCAGCGAACAGGATCGCCAGTTGCAGCATCCGCCGGTCCCACCGCACCTCGGCTGCTGTCTGCAGCGGTTCGTCCAGATGTGGAATCCGCCGTCGCGGCGTGAGCAGCCCGGTCAGGGGCAGGCACACCAGCAGATGCGCCAGCGCCCAGCCGACACAGGCGCCGCGCCAGCCGAAGGTCTGGATCAGAACGAGGGTGATCGGCCAGCCCAATCCGCCGCCCAAGGCGCCCAGCAGCGACACCGCCGTGATCGGCCGCCGCGCGGCGTCGCCGTAGAGATCGACCAGCACCGCGAAGGCCGTTCCGTAAAGCCCGCCGCCCATGCCGAGTCCGAGGGTGAGCACGCCGACCGCCATGCCCACAGGACCCTGCGCCAGGGCCAGCAGGATCAGCCCCGTGGCGAAGACGACATTCGAGACCATCAACACTTCGCGCCCGCCGCGCCGGTCTGTCCAGCAGCCGACCGACGGTCCGACCACCGCCGAGACCAGGAAGGCGCCTGACAGAGCTGCGAAAACCCAGCCCACCGGCACGCCCAGACCCGCCGCCATCGGATCGGCCAGCACGCCCAGCAGATAGAAGCTCGACGCGAAGGCCGTAATCTGGCCCAGCCCCAGCACGGCGACGATCAGGATCAGGGGGCGGCTCGGCATTCCGCTGGATCGCCCGTCTTGCCGCCCTGGCGAAAGCGACATATCGGATCGGGGTGTTCGATAATCTCACACGTCCGGGGATCCTGCCCTCCCTCAACGCCCTGCGCGCCTTCGAGGCCATGGCCAGGACCGGCGGCGCCACCGCCGCCGCCGCGGAACTCTGTGTGACACACAGCGCAGTCAGCCGTCAGGTCAAGGCGCTGGAGGCCGCGCTGGGCGTTCGCCTCTTCGAGGGGCCGAAGCACCGGCTGGTCCTGACGAGCGCGGGCCGGACCCTGCTGCCGACCCTGACGATCGCCTTCGACGGCATCGCCGGAGGCGTCGCCGCGGCCCGGGGCGAGGGACGCGACCTGCATCTGGCCGTCCACGCCAGCCTGTCGGTCAAATGGCTGATCCCGCGCCTGCCCGCCTTCTCCGCCCAGCGGCCGGACGTGCGGCTGCATCTCGCGGAACTGCCTCCGCACGCCATGAGTCATCGCGGCGCCGACGCCCTGCTGCGGATTGTCGGCCCCGAGGCGCTCGACGACTCCCAGATGCGCCCCTTCATGCCCAACACCATCGGCCCAGTCATCGCTCCCTCCCTGCTAGCCGCATCCGAAAAGTCACCGCTGGAAACCGTCATGACCGCGCCTCGGCTGATCACCCGGCCGCACCCTCAGGGCTGGCGCGACTGGGCGGACCTGGCGGGAGTGGACCTGCCGCGCGTCGAGGAGCGTGCCGTGGCGCATCTCCATTTCGCCGTGGACGCGGCCATAACGGGCTGGGGCGCCGCCGTCCTGCCCTGGCCTCTGGTGGCGGCCGATGTCGCCGGCGGTCGTCTCGCCGCCCCGTTGGGCTTCCAGCCGGATCGCGCCGCCTTCGTGGCGATACGCGGTGCCGGCGCGGACTCCGCGGCCCTGACCGCCTTCCTGCGCTGGCTGGAGGCCGAGGGCGCCGGTATGCCGCCGGCGCCTTCTCCCTGTCTTGAATCCATGGTCAGATGGTCATCAGAATGCTTTCAGCCCTGATCTTCTCTGTCGGATTGGCGGCCTAGCAGACGCCGCCACTGACCTCCTATGAGGAGATGGTCCGCTGCGCTGGTCTGACCCAAGCCCGCATTCAGTTCGTCCGTCTGCTCAGCGCCGACAACCCCGAGGCCCGAGCCGCCCTGCAGCGTTGCCGACAACGCACCCCCGACCTGGGCTGACGCACCCAAATCCTCGCCTCGGCGTTGACCTTGCAACACGGGCCTGGAGTGCGATGAAACGGTCCCGTTCCGGGACGAAGGGTCTGGGCGTTCGATGTTCGAGTTCGGCAAGGATCTGCGGAAAATCTTCGCCCAGGCGCGCGAAAGCGACGACCTGAGCTGGCTGGAGCTGATCGGCGTCAACCTGGTCGAGGTCGAGGCCCGGCAACAGTCGGTCGATGCCGGGCGCGTGTCCTGCAAACACCCGGTGGAGGCGTCCTTGCGCGCCTCGGCCTTCTGGCGCGAGCACGCTCGTCGTTGCGGCCACCCGGCCAGTCTGGACCGCGCCGCCGCCGCCGTGGCCGACGCCCGCCGTCGCGCTGTCGGCGACCAGATCGCCGAGACCGCGCTGGAGACCGCCCGCGTCGATATGCTGCGCTTCGACCTGTGCGGCGACGTCGCCGTGCTGGATCGCGCCTGCGAAACCGTCGCGGACGTCGGAACGCCCGCAAAGACCGAGGTCGCCACGACCGCCGCCGCCCTGCACGCCAGACTTTGCGCCCGCCGCGCCCGGCTGTCGGGCGATCCCGTCGCCCTTCTGGACGCCGCCGCCCTTCTGGACGCCGCCCTGCATGATCTGCGATCG
>JAFLCT010000010.1 GCA_017302335.1 Caulobacterales bacterium
CCAGGGCGGGCTGCGGGTTCCGCCTGCCGCCGCCCTCCGGCGGCCGCTTGCGGCGACCCGCTCCGGCCGCGTCGTCCACATCAACAACCGCAAGGTCGCCCGGTTGGCGAAGCTCGCCGGCGCGCCGGACGCCAAGGCGGCGGGGCTGGCGGTGGAGGTTCGCCTTGGCCAGGAGATCGCGGCTGGGGACCCCTTGCTGACGGTCCATGCCCAGACGCCGGGCGAGCTCGCCTACGCCCTGGACTACGCCGCGGCGAACCTGGATCTCGTGGAGATCGAGGCCTGACGGCGGAGCTAGACCGTCAACCAGACGAGGGCCAGGTAGCCCGCCAAGGGGAGGATCGCCGCCCAGCAGCCCCAGTAGAGCGCCTCTTCCCACCACGCGGCCGGCCGATCTGCGTCCAGCCTGCGCCGGGCCGTCATCGCCCCGAGATGGGCGAACAGGCCGACGGCGAACGGCTGGGCCGCGGCGGTCTTCAGAACGCCCGCCGCCAGCGCGCCCAAGCCGAGGCCGGCGGGCGCCGCGCCGACAACCGAGAGGGTGTCGAGGGCCTTCGCCCGCCGGGCCAGGGCGACGTCAGGCGCTGGCTTGGCCATGGGCCGCTCCGTCTTGATGCGGATGTCCCTGGCGGACATGCGCCCGGGGCCCGAGCCGCGTCCGCTTCAGCAACAGGGCGTTGATGGCGACCAGGGCCGAACTGCCGGACATGGCCAGGGCGGCGATCTCCGGACTGAGGGTGAACGGATAGAAGACGCCGGCCGCCAACGGGAAGGCGATGACATTGTAGCCGACGGCCCACCAGAGGTTCTGGTGCATCTTGCGCAGGGTGGCGCGGGAGAGGGCGATCGCCTTGACCACGTCGGCCGGGTCGGAGCGCATCAGCACGACATCGGCGCTCTCGATCGCCACATCTGTCCCCGCGCCGATGGCGAAGCCGACGTCGGCCTGGGTGAGGGCCGGCGCATCGTTGACGCCGTCGCCGACCATGCCGACCTTGTTTCCTTCGTCCTGCAGCGCCTTGACCTTCGCGGCCTTGTCCCCCGGCAGCACCTCGGCCAGAACGATGTCGATGCCCAGTTCATCGGCGATGCGTTTGGCGGTGCCGAGGTTGTCGCCGGTCATCATCGCCACCTTGACCCCCAGCGCCTGGAGCGCCTCGATCGTCTGACGCGCGGTGGGACGCACGGCGTCGGCGACGGCGATCAGGCCGATGATCCGACCCTCCTCGGCGATATGGACGACGGTGCGGCCGGCGCCCTGCAAGCGCTCGGACTCGGCGGCGAGATCGCCGAGATCGACGCCGTGCTCGGCCATCAGGATGCGGTTGCCGGACAGCAGCTGACGGCCCTCGACGGTCGCCATCAGGCCCTTGCCGCCGAAGGACTGGAAGTCCGTGGCGACCGCCACCGGCAGACCCGCGGCGCGCTCGCGCACCGCCTTGGCGATGTGATGCTCGGAGCCTTGCTCGATGGCGATGGCCCGGGTGAGCAGGGCCGTCTCGTCGAGCCCGGCGGCGGGCACGACCTGCACCACCTTCGGCGCGCCCATGGTCAGAGTGCCGGTCTTGTCGAAGACCACGACATCCAGCTTGACCGACTCCTCGAGGGCCGCGGCGTCCTTGATGAGGATTCCGTTCTGGGCCCCGAGGCCGGTGCCAACCATGACCGCCATGGGGGTGGCGAGGCCCAGGGCGTCCGGGCAGGCGATAACGAAGACGGTGATCGTCAGGGTCATGGCGAACAGCAGCGACTGGCCGATCACCCAGAACCAGATGGAGAAGGTCAGGAGGCCGATGACGATCGCCGCCAGCACCAGCCATTGCGACGCGCGATCGGCGAGCAACTGGGCCGGGGCCTTGGAGTTCTGGGCCTCCTGGACCAGTTTGACGATCTGGGCGAGGGCGGTGTCCGCCCCGATCCGGGTGGCGCGATAGCGAAACGCCCCGGCGCCGTTGATCGAGCCGCCGACCACGGTGTCGCCGACCGCCTTGGCGACGGGCAGGGATTCTCCGGTCAGCATGGACTCGTCGATGTCCGAACGGCCGTCCTCGATGGTCCCGTCGACGGGGATCCTGCCGCCGGGCCGCACGATGACCTCGTCGCCGACGATCACTGCCGAGGTCGCGATTTCGATCTCGACTCCGTTCCGCCGCACCCGGGCCGTCGGCGGCGCGAGGTCCATCAGATGGCGGATGGCCTCGGATGCGCCGGCCCTCGCCCGCATCTCAAGCCAATGGCCGAGCAGGATGAACACCAGCAGCAGGGCGGAGGCTTCATAGAACTGGGGCGCGTCGTAGAAGAAGGTCGAGCCGATGCTGAAGAGATAGCCCGTGCCCACGCTGAGCAGGACGAGGACGGCCATGTTGAGGGCGCCGCGGCGCAGCGCCCGAACTGCCGCCACGAAGAAGGGCCAACCCGGATAAAGGATCGCGGCGCTGGCGAGCACGAACAAAGTCGGCTCGAGCGGCAGGCCGAAGGGCGGCTCCATCTTCATGAAGTCCATGCCCATGGGGGCCAGGAAGAAGATCGGGATCGTGAACAGCAGGCTGATCAGGAAGCGATTGCGCATGTCCCGCGCCATCGCCTGCATGTCGGCGCCGGGGCCGTGACCCATATCGTCATGGGCCGAGTGGGCGTCGCCGCCCTTCGCCGTCCGGGGTCCGTGCGCGGCGTGGTCGTGATGCGACGCAGCGTGGACGAGCGCCGGCGGGGCGGTGTCGGCGTCCGGCGCGCAGACGTGGCGGGGGAGGACCTCGCCCCGGCAATGGAAACCACAATCGCGCACCGCCTGGCGCAGCGCCGCGACGCTCGTCCTGGACTCGTCGTAGGTGACGGTCGCCGAGGCCGAGGCGAAGTTCGCCGCGACCTGGGCGACACCCGGCAAGGCGCGGAGTTTCTTTTCGACCACGAGGGGATCGAGCGGGGTTCTGAAGCTGGTGACGTCGACGGTCGCGGTGCGCAAGGGAACTCCTGGACGGAAGGCGGGTCAGGCGGCCGCGGGCGCGCCCAGTCGAGGCAGAAACGCTGGCGTGACGGCCTTGTAGCGGCGGTAGGCGTCGCCGAACTCGGCCAGCACGGCCTTCTCCTCGGCCAACGCCAGCCGCCGGTAGGTCACGACCAGGATCGGGAACATGATAAGGGTCAGGAGGGTCGGCCACTGCAACAGGAAGCCGAACATCACCAGCACGAAGCCGACGTACTGAGGATGACGCATCCGCGAGTAGGGGCCGGTGGACGCCAGCACGCCCTCCTTCTGGGCCCGGTAGAGCACGGACCAGGCGGTCGAAATCAGCCAGAAGCCGAGGCCGATGAAGATGAAGCTCAGGATATGGAACGGGCCGAAGTGGGGGTTGGCCTTCCAGCCGATGGTCATCTCCAGCAGGTGGCCTGCATCGTGCGACAGCCAATTGACGCCGGGGAGCCGCGTCTGCAGCCAGCCCGACAGCAGGTAGATGGTGAGCGGAAAGCCGTACATCTCGGTGAAGAGCGCCACGATGAAGGCGCTGAAGGCGCCGAACGCCCGCCAGTCGAGGCTCGTCCGCGGCTTGAAGAAGCTGAGCGCGAAGAAAATGAATAGGACGGAATTGACGATCACCAGGGACCAGAGGCCGTAGGCTTGGGGTGTCTGGGTCATGGCGCGCGCCCGCTGTCGGGGTCTTGAGCGCGGGGGGCGTGTGCATGGCCCCCGTGCGAGCCATGTCGCCCATGCATCGTGAAGTGCATGAGCGGACAGAGGAGGAGCAGCAGCAGAGGCGCCCATCCCAGCAGGTGCATTCGATGTTCGAAGGCCAGCAGGGCCAGGAGCGTCAGGGCGAAGAGCCCGATCACGACCTTCGCCGCCAGTCCCAGGTTCGTCCTCATCTCAAGGCCCTCCCTCCAAAGGATACGCAGCGAAACGGTGAGCCCCTCGCCAGGGTGTCCGCCGCGGCACCTCCCTCGACGCAGGCTGAACCGGGACGCCACGGGCCGCCTTGATCTGACGCAAACCGAAATTGCCCCCGCCGCGGCCCCTGGCGGGAGCGGAATTCACCCTCGGCTTCGACGGAGCCAGTCGCCGGCAAGGCGGGCGATCATCGACTGTTCGTCTGTGGGGAGCACAAGCACATTGACGGCCGAGTCTCCGGCGCTGATGCGTCGGTCGCCTGCGGTGTTCCGGGCCTCGTCCAGGCGGACCCCGAGCCAGCCCGCGGCCGCGCAGATCCGCCGCCGGATCTCCGGCGAGTTCTCTCCGATGCCGGCGGTGAACACCAGGGTGTCCAGGCCGCCCAGCGCGGCGGCGAGAGAGCCGATGGCGCGACCGGCGCGGTAGACGAACAGGTCCACCGCCTCGCGGGCTTCCGAGGCGCCGCTGCCCAGCAGGACCTCCATGTCCCCGGAAAGGCCGGAGACGCCCAGCAGGCCGGAGTGGTGGGTGAGCAGATCGGCGACCGCGTCGGGCGACAGGCCCCGATCGCTAATCAGATGCAGGACCACGCCCGGATCGAGCGCGCCGCTGCGGGTGCTCATCGGCAGCCCATCCAGGGGCGTCATCCCCATGGTCGTGGCCATACTGCGCCCGTCATGGAGCGCGCAGAGGCTAGCTCCGGAGCCCAAGTGGGCGACGATGGTCCGGCCGCCCGCCCGCTCGCCGAGGACCGTCTGCAGCGCCTGCGCGATCCAGGCGAAAGACAAGCCGTGAAAGCCGTAGCTCATCACGCCGTCGCCGCTGAGGGCGCGGGGCAGGGCGTAGAGGCGCGCAAGCCGGGGCTGGGAGTGATGGAAGGCCGTATCGAAGCATCCCAGGTGCGGAACGCCGGGGATCGCCGCCATGGCCGTCTCGACGCAGGCGATATTGACCTCTTGATGCGCTGGAGCCAGCGGCGCAAGCCGCCGCAGGTCCGCCAGCACCCGTCCGTCCAACGGGGTGGGTTCGAAATAGTCCCGACCACCATGCACGATCCGGTGCCCGACCGCCGTGATCTCTCCGAGCCGCTTCGCGGCGCGCAGGCGCTCGAGCAGCAGGTCCAGAGCTCGCGAGGCCGACATCGGCCCGCCTGAGAGCGGCTCGTGCCGAGACTCTGTCGCGTCTTCCCGCCGGACGCTCAGGCGCGGTTCGCCGGCCAGTCCAGCGACGGAGGCGCTCCAGACCCGCCGTTCGCCGAGCTCGTCATGGAGGGCGCACTTCAGGCTGGATGAACCGGCATTGATGGCGAGGATCAGACCAGCCACTGTCGCTCCGACTCGACGGCTCGGTTTACGAACCCGGACAAGCAGGTTCGTTCCTGGGCCGGGGTTTGTGAAGACAGGGAAGAGGACGTCGCATGACGCACGACGACGCCGGTCGGCCGAGCCGGGACGAGGTGCTCAATCGGGCGTGTTTCTGCATCACGCTCGAACGGCCGGCGCTCGAGACCGCCCTTCGCCGCGAAACCTCAGATCCGCAATTGATCGACGCCCTGCTTTCCGAGCGTCCGCATCTATTCTCGAACGGGCCCGTCTTCGTCTCCAAAGAGGACCTCGCGGCTATGACCGTGGTCGTCGAGGCCTTGGAAGCGGCGGCCGAGACCCCAAGCTACCAGGAGCAGGTGACGAGCTGGGCGCCCGAGATCGCTCGGCGGGATTTTGGCCCTCGCGGCGCCTTCATGGGGTACGACTTCCATCTGGGCGACGACGGGCCGCGGCTCATCGAGATCAACACCAACGCCGGCGGCGCCTTCCTCAACGCCATGCTGGCGCGGGCGCAGAGCGCTTGCTGTCGCGAGGTGAGAGAGGCCTTTCCGGTTGACGGGTCCGGAGCGTTCGAGGCGGCGGTCTGGCGCATGTTCCTCGACGAATGGGCGTCGCAAGGGAGGGCTGGGCAGCCCGGCCTGATCGCCATTGTCGACGACAGGCCGACGGAGCAGTACCTCTATCCGGAGTTCCTGCTGGCGAAGTCGCTGTTCGAACGGCGCGGCGTCGAGGCGGTGATCGCCGATCCGACGGAGTTCGACCACGCCGGCGGCCGGCTGTCGCACCGGGGTCGTGCGATCGACCTGGTCTACAACCGGCTCGTGGATTTCGCTTTCGAGGCGGAAGACCACCGACCGCTTCGTGACGCCTACCTCGATGGGGCGGTGGTGGTGACGCCGAACGCCCGAAATCACGCTCTGCTGGCCGACAAGCGGAACCTGGTGCTGCTTTCCGATCCGGCGGCTGTGCGCGCGTTGGGGCTTCCGGATCGACACGAGCGGGCGCTGGCGGCGATTCCGAGAACCATTCTCGTGACCAAGGAAAACGCTGAAGCGATGTGGGCCGAGCGCAAGCAGTTCTTCTTCAAGCCCGCGGGCGGGCACGGCGGCAAGGCGGTCTACCGTGGCGACAAGATCACCCGCGGGGTTTGGGCGCTTGTGAGCAAGGGCGGCTACATCGCCCAAGAGGTTGCCCCGCCCGGTGAGCGCCGGGTCCGCGTGGACGGCGAGGTGCGGTCTCTGAAGCTGGACGTCCGCCTCTACACCTACCGAGCCAGGCCCCTTCTCGCCGCCGCCCGCGTCTATCAGGGCCAGACCACCAACTTCAGGACTCCCGGCGGCGGTTTCGCGCCGGTCTATGCGGTGTAGGGGCGGCGACGGACGGGCGGCGGGCGGCAAGCCCAGCCCTTAAAGTCGACCGTTGCGGCAACTCCCAGTTGCCATCATCGGCGAGGTGTCCGAGCCTCGCCCGTCTTTCCAGACGGGTGGGTGCGATGCCGACAACAGTGGTCAAGCCGATCCATTTCGAAGACTTCGGCGGCGTGGATTTCGAGCGCCTGGTCTTCGCCTACCTGCTGCGGGCGGGCTGGGTCGATGTCGCCTGGCACGGCCAGACAGGGAGTGACTTGGGCCGCGACATCATCGGGACGCAGGTCTTCGATGATGAACCTAATCGCCGAACCGTCGTGCAATGCGTCAATCGCACCAGCCTCACCAAGACCAAGGCCGAACGGGACATGCGGCGGGCCGCCGATGCCCCGACCGGAAAGCCCGACGCCATACGCTTCATCTGTCGCGCCAACATCTCGTCGGAGCGACGGGACCACGTCAGAATCTTTGGACGGTCGCTCGGCGTCACGCACGCCGACGCCTGGTCCGGCGGCGAGTTCGAGGAGCATCTGCGCCATGACGCCGAGTTCCTGTTGCGGCGGTTCGTGGAAGGCGTGGCGTTCCCCGGCGGCGCTGAGGATTTGCGCCGGTTCATTGACGATTTCCCGGACCTGACTGACGATGACGCACTGCAGCTGATGGCGGCGGTGTTCGATCGTCCCGTCTTCCACACGCCCTTCCAGGGTGAAAGCCAGTTGCCGGCCTTCCAACAGGCGATCAGCGACGCCATCGAAGCGCTCAACACCGGCGTGTGGCGAACGCGGGAAGGGCTTGAGGTGCGGCGCATCCCGTCACGCCATCACATCCGGTCGGCCGCCGTCCGGGCAACGTTGGCGACCGTCGTCGAGAAGCTCGACCTCACGCGCGAGCTGTTCAGGGCCCGGCTGGCCGACGGTGGCGTGCGGCATTGCGACTGCGGCCAGGAGGACTGCCCCGTATTCATGGTGACTGAGGCGGCGGCAGCTGAACTCGACACGGCGAGAAGGGACGCGCTGCGGACCTTCGGCTCGGTGACCCACGGGTTCGATGTCGAAATCCGGGAAGGCCGCTGGTGAGTGCGCCCTCGCTCTATGCTCGGATGCGCGAGCACGGGACGCTGACGGAGACGCCCAAGGACATCCCCGACGCGGTTTTCGCGCTGCCGTCGACTCTCAACTGGATGAAGGCCCTGGCGATCCTGACTACGGAACTTGGGGTGGATTTCCAGAACGCGCGGACCTTCTACCAGCGCGTCCAGCGACGCGACCTGGCCGAGCCGCAACTTAACTCGGTCTTCGAGCAACTCCTTTTCTCTCTCAATCAGCTCGCGGCCCTGCGTGCCCTGACGGCGGTCCCGAACAAGGCCGATGTCGCCCGGGTCGGCATCGTGACCTGGTACTATGGCGTCTACGGCGCGGCCTCGGCGATGATCGCGGCCGCAGACGGGTCCTTTCCGGAGACTCACGCGATGACGGCCCTGCAGTGGGACCGGCAGTTCGCCAACCCCAAGCTGGCGATGCCGCCCTTCGCCGATCGACTGAGCAGTGTGAAGAAGACCGACGCCGACGCAGAACTGGCGGCGCCCCGATCGCGCGGACAGTATTCGTTGACCACCACGCCAACAACGCTCGAACAGGCTTGGGGGTGTAGTGCGGAGTACCTGTCCGGCACCGCGGCCTGGGAACGATGGAACCAGGAGCAGCGGGTCCGGAGTTCCCCGGCCTTCAAAGCCTTGGAGGTCGAGGACTTTCGCACCAAGGCCGCCCGGGAACTGCGCGACGCCGCCTTCGTCCGAAAGAGCATCTGCTTCCTCCACGAGGCGTCCCGCTATCGCGGCAAGGCCAACTATCGGGACGCCATCTATCTCGCCTACGGCAGGTCTGTCTCGACCCTGGTCGATGGCTTCATCGACGATCTGGCGATCGTGCTGTCCCGCTTCTCCGCCATGGCCGCGGGCTACAGTTCGGTGCGGATGGGCAGGGACCGCTGGACCGAGTTCATGACGGACCTGGAAGCCCGGCGGGCTATTTCACTCTCGCCATTGGAGGTGTGGTCGTAGATGCGCGAAGGCGCAGTGGGCCAGGAGGGCTGATAGTGCGACCGAAGTAAACAGCTATGAATGTGCTGCTGATAGGGTCTCCGGCGTTGTCAATAGGTCGCGAAAGATGTCCGGATCACCGACTTTTTATTTCATCCGTTTTCACTAGTCTTTTCAATGGCGTTAGATTTTTCCGGTCTTCTGATCGGCTTGAGCCAGGCTGTCGACAAGAAAATCCCGATAAAACAAATAGTTATTTAATTTCAAGTAATCGAGTGGGAATGATTCGGGCCTGACGGTGTTTTGGTGGGAATCCGCCATGCCCATGGACGTCGTCCCGAGCGCGACGATTAGCGTGCCTCCGCCGACCCTGGCCAAGGGCGCCGTCCCTGGCTGATCTGGTCGGCGCAAGGGGGGCGGCGGCCACGTCATGAACGGGTCGTCCGCTTCGTGGGCCATTGATCGGCTAATCGTCGCCGGGTGAGTCTGAGACGGTCGATCTGTGGTTTTCTGTCGCAGATGTGTATTCGGGGTCTCGATGATGAGGGATTGGCGGCTGCGGTGCGTAGTGCACCGGCGCTATCATGTCGAAGCAAAATACTTATACGCCTACGTATTTACACGTAATACTGATTTATTTCTTTGACTCGCAAATGGAAGGCGCGCCTACTCCGAATATGTGGAGGCTGTTGCGCGCCCTTGTCGTCGCTCTCGCCCTGGCTGGTTTTGTCGGCCAGCCCGGCGCCTATGCGACGCCGCAGTCGCACGCTCAGCCTGCCGCAGCGATGGCCGGATGTACGGATATGGCGGTCATGACCGACCATGACCCCGCCGGGTCCGACCGGCCCTGCCCGGACCTGACCCCCGCCTGCATGGCCAAGATGGGATGCGCCGCGCCGGTCGCGGTGCTGCCCACGGCGGTCGCAATGCCCGTTCCGGCCATTGCGACCGTGCGCCTGCGCGCGGACCTGCAGCGGAACCCTGACGGGGTCCAGGGCGCCGGGATTCTCAGACCCCCCAGGATGCGGGCCTAAGCCCCTTCGAGTCCGCTCGGGTTCGCCCGGGTCACGAAACGGCGCGCTCGCGCCCTACATCACGGATTTCCCATGTCTGCTCTCTCTTGCCGGAGGGCGCGCGCCGATGAGCGCGGCCGTTCCCGCATCTCGGACCCGCCCGTGACGCGCCAGGCCGTCGCCGCCGCCGTCCTCGCCCTGGCGTTCGCCACACCGGTCCTGGCCGGGCCGCTCACCTACGACCAGGCGCTCAAGCGCGCTTCGGTCGATGCGCCGGAGATCCGCGCCCGCGGCCTGGCTATCGACGCCGCCCGCGCCGCTGCGCCCGCGGCCGGGCAACTGCCCGATCCCGAACTCTCGGTCGCGGTCGAGAACCTTCCGATCTCGGGTCCCATGGCCGGATCATTCGGCCTGGACGGGATGACCATGGTCCGGGTCGGCGTCATGCAGGCCGTGCCGAGCGGCGCGCGCCGCCGCGCCGAACGCGAGATCGCCGCCGCCGACATCGACGTGGCCGAGATGCAGTCGCAAGTCACCCTTCGCGAGGTCCGGGTCGTTGCAGCCCTGGCCTGGATCGATCTCTATTACGCCGAGCGACGGCGCGAGGTCCTGGACGAACTGCTGGCGGCCCTCGAACCGCTGTGGGACGCCGCGCCCGCGGCGGTCACATCGGGCCAGGACCGGCCGGCCTGGGCTTTGTCGCCCATCCGCCTGAAGACCGAGCTGGAGGATCGTCGCAGCGTTCTGGTCGCGGCCGAAGAGCGCGCCCGAGCCGACCTCGGCCGCTGGACCGGCGAGCCGGACCCGCAGGCGGAGGGTCCGCCGCCTGAGCCGATCCTGGACGAGGCGAACCTTCGCGCCGGCCTGGGCCGGGTTCCGTCCCTTCGCGCCTGGGCGGCGGCCGCCGACCGCGCGGACGCGGAAACCAATCTCGCCCGGGCCGGACTTCGACCCGATTGGAGCTTCGAACTCGGCTACGGTCGGCGCGATCCGATGTATGGCGACATGGTTTCTGTCGGCGCGCGGGTCAGCTTGCCGCTGTTCGCCGACCGGCGGCAGGACCCGGTGATCGCGGCGCGCGCCGCCGACGCCCGCCGGGTGCGCGTCGAACGCGAAACGACGGCGCGCGCCCTTAGCGCCGATCTGGAGGCCGATCTGGCCGAACACCGGATGCACCAGGATCAATGGCGGCGCGCCCGCGATGTCCTGCTGCCGGTGGCGCGCGAACGCGCCTCACTCGAAACCGCCAGCTACGGCGCTGTACGGAGCGGTCTGGCGGAGGTCATCGACGCCTTCACCGGACTCGCCGACGCCCGCCTCGAAGCCCTGGACCGCGAGGCGCTGGTCGCCCGCGACGCGGTCCGCATCGTGCTCACCTACGGGGAGGACCCCCAATGATCCGCATTCCCGCAAACCGCCTGCGCCTCGCCATCGGCGCGGTTGGCCTGTTGCTTTTGGGCGCCGTCGTCGGCGTGACCGTCGTCCGCTTGCTGCCCGCCGACGAGCCGTCGTCGACGGCCCAGGCGCCCGAGCGGCGCGTACTCTATTGGTATGATCCCATGGCGCCCGACCGGCATTTCGACGCGCCGGGCAAGTCGCCCTTCATGGATATGCCCTTGGTGCCCCGCTACGCCGACGAGGCGGAGGGCGGCGGTCAGGCCGGCGTGCGGATCGATCCCGCCCTGACCCAGGCCCTGGGCGCGCGCTACGCCACCGTCCAGCGAGGCGTCCTGGCGGGCGATCTTTCCGTCCCCGCAGTGGTCGATTTCAACCAACGCGACGTCGCCGTGGTCCAGGCCCGCGCCGGCGGTTTCGTGCAGCGGGTCTATGGCCGGGCGCCGGGGGATGTGATCGCCCCCGGCGCGCCGCTGGCCGACCTGCTGACGCCGGAATGGGGCGGCGCCCAGGCGGAGTATCTGGCCTTGCGGCGCGCTGACGACGAACGCCTGATCCAGGCCGCCCGGGAGCGCCTGTTGCTGCTGGGTATGCCCGAGGCGCTGATCGTCGCGGTGGAGCGCAGCGGGCAGCCGCGGACGACGGTGACGGTGACCAGCCCCTCGGGCGGGGTGATCCGCACGCTGACCGTGCGGGCCGGCATGACGGTCGCCCAAGGCCAGACCCTGGCGGAAGTGAACGGCCTGTCCACCGTCTGGCTGAACGCCGCCATCCCGGAGGCGCAGGCCTCGAGGCTGCGTATCGGCCAGGCGGTGCAGGTCGCCCTTTCCGGCTTCCCCGGCGAACGCTTCACCGGGCGACTGGCCGTCCTGCTGCCGGAGGTGGTCGGCGACAGCCGCACGCTCACCGGCCGCGTCGAACTCGCCAATCCCGGCGGGCGGCTGCGTCCCGGTATGTTCGGCCAGGTCATCTTCGGCGGGGGCGCCGAAGAAACCCTGCTGGTCCCATCCGAAGCGGTGATCCGCACCGGCGCCCGGACGTTGGTCATGCTTGCCGAGAAAGACGGCCGCTATCGCGCCGCCGAGGTGCGTGTCGGCCATGAGGCCGACGGCAAGACGCAGATTCTGCAAGGTCTCGCCGAGGGCGAGCGGGTGGTCGCCTCGGGCCAGTTCCTGATCGATTCCGAGGCCAGCCTGGCCGGCGTCGCGGTTCGGTCGCTCTCAGGAGCGGCGGCGGCGCCTCGTCCGGCCCAGGCCGCCGAACACGCCGGGCACGGGGGGACGCAGTGATGATCGCCGCTCTCATTCGACTGTCGGTGCGTGCGCGCGTTCTGGTGTTGATCCTGGCTGCGGCTCTGTTCGCCGCCGGACTGCTGGCCGTGCGCGGCACGCCAGTCGACGCCTTGCCGGACCTCTCGGACGTCCAGGTCGTGATCCGCACCCCATACCCTGGTCAGGCGCCGCAGATCGTCGAGAACCAGGTCACCTATCCGTTGGCGACCACCATGATGTCGGTGCCCGGCGCTCGGACAGTGCGCGGCTACTCCTTCTTTGGGGACAGCTTCGTCTATGTCCTGTTCGAGGACGGGACCGACCTCTATTGGGCGCGCTCTCGGGTGTTGGAGTATCTCAATCAGGTCCAGGCGAGATTGCCGGAGACCGCCCGTCCGGCGCTGGGACCAGACGCCACCGGCGTCGGCTGGATTTACCAGTACGCCCTCGTCGACCGAACCGGCCGCCATGACCTGAGCCAGTTGCGCAGCCTGCAAGACTGGTTCCTGCGCTACGAACTGAAGACGGTGCCGGGCGTGGCCGAGGTCGCCACGATCGGCGGCATGGTGCGCCAGTATCAGGTCGTGCTCGATCCGATCAAACTGACGGCCTATGGCGTCACCCATCAAGCGGTGACCGACGCCTTGCAGCGCGCCAACCAGGAGACTGGCGGTTCGGTGCTGGAGCTGGCCGAGGCCGAGTACATGGTGCGGGCGAACGGCTATCTGACGGAACTGGACGACTTCCGCGCCGTGCCGATCCGCACCGCCGCGGGCGGCGTGCCGGTCCGCCTGGGCGATGTCGCCTCGGTGCAGGTCGGACCGGAAATGCGCCGGGGGGTGGCCGAACTGAACGGGGAGGGCGAGGTCGTCGGCGGCGTCGTCGTATTGCGTTCGGGCGAGAACGCCCGCGCCGTCATCGCCCAGGTGCGGGAACGGCTGGCGGCGCTCAAGCCCAGCCTTCCCGCCGGCGTCGAGATCGTTCCCGTCTACGACCGCTCCAGCCTGATCGACCGGGCCATCGAAAACCTCAGCGGCAAGCTGCTGGAGGAGTTCATTGTTGTGGCCTTGGTCTGCGCCCTGTTCCTCTGGCACGCCCGCTCCGCCCTGGTCGCCATCCTGACCCTGCCGCTTGGGGTCCTGGCCGCCCTGTTGGTGATGAACCTGCAAGGGGTGAACGCCAACATCATGTCGCTGGGCGGGATCGCCATCGCCGTCGGGGCCATGGTCGACGCCGCTGTGGTGATGATCGAGAACGCCCACAAACACATCGAACGATGGGAGCACGACCGACCTGGCGAACGCCTTGGCGGAGAAACGCGCTGGCGAGTGATCACGGAGGCGGCGGCGGAGGTGGGACCGGCCTTGTTCCTCAGCCTGGTGATCATCACCCTGTCCTTCGTGCCGGTGTTCAGCCTGCAAGCCCAGGAGGGGCGGCTGTTCGCGCCCCTGGCCTTCACCAAGACCTACGCCATGGCGGCGGCGGCGATCCTCTCGGTCACCCTCGTGCCTGTGCTGATGGGCTATCTGATCCGCGGACGTATTCCCGCCGAGCAGGACAATCCGGTCAATCGCGTCCTGACCCGGATTTATCGGCCCGCGCTCGACCTGACGATGCGACGGCCCCGGCTGACGCTCGCGGTCGCCCTGCTGGTGCTGGTTTCGGCGGCATGGCCGTTGTCGCGCCTTGGCGGCGAGTTCCTGCCGACCATGGACGAAGGCGACCTGCTCTATATGCCTTCGGCGCTGCCGGGGCTTTCCGCCGCTCAGGCTTCGAGCTTGTTGCAGCGCAGCGACCGGATGATCCGCACCGTGCCCGAGGTGAAGTCGGTGTTCGGCAAGGCGGGCCGGGCCGAAAGCGCCACCGATCCGGCGCCGCTGGAAATGTTTGAGACCACCATTCAGTTCAAGCCGCGCGACCAGTGGCGGCCGGGCATGACGCCGGAGAAGCTCGTGGAGGAACTGGACCGCGCGGTCCAGATTCCGGGGCTGTCGAACGTCTGGGTGCCGCCGATCCGCAACCGGATCGATATGCTCGCCACCGGCATCAAGAGTCCGATCGGGGTCAAGGTCTCGGGGGCCGATCTGGCGCAGCTTGATCGTATCGCCGCCGAGGTCGAGGGCGTCGCCAAGAACGTGCCGGGCGTCAGCTCGGCCCTGGCCGAACGCCTGACCGGCGGTCGCTACATCGACGTGGACATCGACCGCGCCGCCGCCAGCCGCTACGGTCTCAACATCGCCGACGTTCAATCGATCGTCGCGGGGGCCATCGGCGGAGAGACCATCGGCCAAACCGTCGAGGGCTTGGCCCGTTATCCGATCAGCGTCCGCTATCCGCGCGAGTTGCGCGACAGCGTCGAAGAGCTGCGCGCGTTGCTGGTCCTGACCCCGTCCGGTCAGCAGATCACCCTGGGGACTGTGGCCTCTCTGCGCGTCGCCGACGGGCCGCCGATGCTGAAGAGCGAGAACGGCCGACCGTCCACCTGGGTCTATGTCGATGTGCGGGGACGGGATCTCACCTCCGTGGTCTCAGACCTGAGACGCGCCGTCGCCGCAGAGGTGCGGCTGTCGCCGGGCGTCAGCATCGCCTATGCGGGCCAGTTCGAGTATCTGGAACGCGCCGCTGAGCGGCTGACGCTGGTGGTTCCAGCGACCCTGCTGATCATCTTCGGTCTGCTTTATCTGACCTTCCGACGGCTCGACGAGGCGCTGTTGATCATGGGGACGCTGCCGTTCGCATTGGTCGGCGGGGTGTGGCTGCTCTACCTGCTTGGCTACAACCAGTCTGTGGCCACCGGCGTCGGCTTCATCGCCCTGGCTGGCGTCTCGGCCGAGTTCGGGGTGGTCATGCTGATCTACCTTCGGCACGCCCTGGCCGACCGGGGGGCCGATCCCTCGCCCGATCAGGTCGAGGCGGCGGTGCGCGAAGGCGCCCTGCTGCGGGTGCGGCCCAAGGCCATGACGGTGGCGGTCATCCTGGCCGGCCTGTTCCCGATCCTGATCGGCCACGGCGCCGGATCGGAGGTGATGAGCCGCATCGCCGCGCCCATGGTCGGCGGTATGCTGACCGCCCCCCTGTTGTCCATGCTGGTCATCCCGGCCGGCTATCTGCTGCTGCGCCGGCGGCGGCGCTCATCTCGACCCTCAACCCAAGGAGACCTGTCATGAGACTGTTCGCCATTTCCACCGTCGCCGCTTTGGCGCTGACGGCCTGCAATGAACCCGCCGCGGAACGGACCGCCACCGTCCCCGCCGACACCGAAACTCCCGCTGCGTCGCAAGCGTCCAGTGTGAACCAATCGGGGTCGGGAACCGGGGTGGTCACGGCGGTGGACGCCGTCGCCGGTTCGGTCACCCTTGAGCACGGGCCGATCGCCGAGATGGACTGGCCGGCCATGACCATGAACTTCGCCGCCGACGGCGCGATCCTGGAAGGGGTCGAGGTCGGCGACGAGGTGGCCTTCGAAGTATCGGTCGCCGACGGGTCGCCGCGCGTGACGGCGCTGCGACGACAGTCGGCCGCCGCCGCCAACTGAGTCCATGCAAGACGCCCGCGCCGAAACGGGCAGGCCGCCGCAGCCTCGCGGCGTATTCCTTGCGGATCGGCGCGGGTGTCGATATTAACAAAAACAGACGGAAAACAGTTACTTGTAAAATCTGAGGTAATCGAGTGGGAATGAGCCGCATCATGCGACGGATCATGGCGGCGGCGACGTTGGCTGCGGCCCTGGGCCTGGCTGCTGGCGCCCAGGCGCAGCAGCGGCCGGATCCGGCGAGCGTGACGGCGGCGGGCGACGGTCCCTATGTGACGCGGACGGCGCCGCGCGGCTGGCTGGCGCGCACCGTGTCGCCGGAGCTGACGCCGGTGGAGCAGCGCATCGCGCCGCGCGGCGAGGTCATGGTCGCGGCGGTGGGCGATATTCCCGCCTTCACCGTTCCCTTGCGCCCGCGCGTTCAGGGCCAGGCCCCGGACACCCTGCCTCTGGACCCCGGCGCGCGGCTGATGGTGCTGGCGGACACCCATGGGGAATATGAGATCGTCGTGGAGTTCCTGCGGCGTCAGGGGGTGATCGACGCCAACCTGCGCTGGGCCTTCGGCGACGGTCAGATGGCGGTGACCGGCGACATATTCGACCGGGGCGCGCACCAGCTCGAAATCCTGTGGCTGTTCTACAAGCTGGAAGCCGAGGCGCAGGCCGCGGGCGGGGCGCTGCACGTGCTGCTGGGCAATCACGACACGATGAACCTGCGCGGCGATCTGCGGTATCTGCACCCCCGCTATCCGCAGACGGCGGGAATTCTGGGCGCGACCAGCTATACGGACCTGTTCACGCCCGAGAGCGTTCTGGGCGACTGGCTGCGATCGCGACCGGCGGTGCTGAAGCTGGGGGATCTGTTGCTGTTGCACGGCGGGATCTCGCCGCAGGTGCTGGATGAGAAACTGACCGTCGCGGACCTGAACGCCGGCGTTCTTCGCGCGCTTGAGACGCCCGTCGCCCGCAAGGACGAACTCGATCCCGTGGCCGCCCTGGTCACCGGCAGCTTCGGCCCGTTGTGGTTCCGGGGGTATTTCCCCGATCAGGCCAGGCCTGACCGCCCCTATATGCCGCGCGCCGATGTCGAACGGTCGTTGGAATTCTATGGCGTCAGACGCATCCTGGTGGGCCACACGACGGTGGACAGCGTCAGTCCGCTGTATGGCGGCTGGGTCATCGCCGTGCAGGTTTATCCCGAATGGGACGAGCGCGCCGGACGCCCGCGACTGGAAGGCGCGCTGCGCGAAGGCGGCCGCTGGTTCGGCGCCAACGCCCAGGGCGAACGCCGTATGCTGGTGATGGACGACTAATCCCGATCCGGCGCGCCCAGCGGGAAATAATGCCGAAAGCGCCGGGCGTCGTCGACGCAGCGAACGACCGAAGGCCGGGCCAGCAGGCGGGCGCGATAGGCCCGCAGGTGTTCAAGTTCGGCCGGAATGGCATGAGTCCAGTCGGCGTAGAACAGCGACGGGGCGGCGGCGCAGTCGGCCAGGCTGAAACCGTGATCGGTCGCCCATTCGCGCCCGGCCATGCGCGTGTTCAGCCAGACGTAGACCTGATCCAATGCACGGCGCTGTTCCTGGACGCCGTAGGAGTCGCGGTCGGTTTCGGGGCGAAGGGCGTCGTAGACGATGCGGCCCTGGGGCGTCATGACGTAGTTGTCGAACACCCGATCCATCATCCGCACCTCGACCGCGGCCGCCGGATCGTCGGGCATCAGGGCGACGGAGCCGGGCTGGTGAACCGCCAGGTGTTCGATGATCGCGGTGGCCTCCATCACCGTGCGGTCGCCGTCGACCAGCAGCGGAAACCGTTTCAGCGGCCACAGCGCGGCCAGTTCGTCCATCGCCCCCGCATCCTCGACGAAGCGCGTCTCGAACGGCGTGGCGTTCTCATACAGGGCGATCAACGCCTTCCAGCAATAGGATGAGAAGGGATGGGCGTAGAGTTTCACGATCGCCGCCGGATCAGCCCGCCGCCGCGTCCAGGTCGGCGATGACGATCTTTCGCATCTTCAGCATGGCCTGCATGACCCGATCCGCCTTGGCGCGATCCGGGTCGGAGAAATAACGGGGCAGGGCGTCGGGGATGATCTGCCAGGACAGGCCGTAGCGATCCTTCAGCCAGCCGCACTGGCTTTCCGCCCCGCCGTCGGCGGTCAGGGCGCCCCACAGCCGGTCGATCTCGGCCTGATCGTGGCAATGGACGTACAGCGAGACGGCTTCAGTAAACGAAAACCGGGGTCCGCCGTTCAGGGCCATGAATTCGCGTCCCGACAATTCGAACACGGTCATCATGGGGTTGGTGCTGACGATGCGGCTGTCGCCGAACAGGGAGACGTAGAAGGCGGCGGCTTCCTGGGCCTGTGAGTCGAACCACAGGAAGGGGGTGATGGCGTGAGGCTGGGGCACGTCGAGGCTCCTGGCGGCGAGGGTTCGCATCGCAATCTAATACAAAGCCCTTGATCGCGCGCGCGCTCAAAGCCAGATCGACGGCATGATCACAATGTACGGCATTCCCAACTGCGACACGGTCAAGAAGGCCCGGACCTGGCTGGACCAGAACGGCGTCGCCTATGTGTTCCACGACTATAAGAAGGCTGGGGTCGACCGGGCGCGGCTGGCGGCATGGGTCGAGGAGCTGGGTTGGGAGACGGTGCTGAACCGGGCGGGTACGACCTTCCGCGCCCTGTCCGAGACGGACAAGGCGGGGCTGGAGGCGAACAAGGCGATCGAGCTGATGCTGGTCCAGCCGTCGATGATCAAACGCCCGATGCTGGATTTGGGCGATCGGCGCGTCGTCGGCTTCAAGCCGGATGTCTACGCCGCGGCCTTGGCCTAATCCTCGACATCGGTTTGGGGGCGGTCGTGACCGTCGGCGCGCTCGGTGACCCATTCGCCGTCGGCCGTCTCATATTCGATCCAGGCGGTCGCATCCGAGACGCGCTGCTCACGCGCGGCGCGGACGGCGGCGGCGTGGGCGTCGGCGCGGACGCCGAACGTCTCCGAATAGGTGTCGCCCAGGCGATAGGCCCAGCCTCCATCATGTTCGACGATGCGATAGGTGATCTGGGTCATGCGAGTCTCCGTCCGTCGCTCCAGACTATGTCCCGTCGGCGCAATCGACCAGTCCGAGAAAATTCGCACCGCGCCGCATCCGCTTCGTCCATAGGTGACGACTACCAGACGAAAATGCGCCGACGGGGTCGGACGCATCATGGAGACGACGATGGAAGACCTGTTCCGCGAGTATTGGTGGCTGTTGTTTCCGCTGGCCTGGTTCGTGAGCAGCGGCGTGAGCAGCTTCCTGAACTATCGACGCCAGCGGGAGACGCTGAACCTGCTGCGCACCTATGCCGAAAAGGGGCAGGAGCCGCCCGAGGCGCTGCTGAAGGTGCTGGATCGGCCGATCGATAGCGACACCGAATTCTTCGGAGACGCCCAGAGCCGTTGTTCGGGGCGTAACGAAGGGAACTGGTTCTCGGTGGTGCTGTTCGGCCTGATGGCCGCCGGGTTCGGCTACGCCAGCTATACGGATATGTATGGGGCGGGCGACGCCTTTCTGATCGTCAGCTTCGTGCTGGGCGCCCTGAGCGTGGCCTGCCTGGTTTCGGCCCTGGCGAAGCGGGGCCGTCGTCGAGACGGCGAGTGATCGCAAGGCGCGCGTGCGGGGGGCGGGGCGTTGATGGGCGACGCGGAACTGGTGCTGCGCGCGCGCGAAGGGTCGGACACGGCCTTCGCCGGGCTGGTCGCACGGCATCAGGCGACGGTGCGGGGCTTTCTGCGCCGGACCCTGGGCGGCGGCTGGGCCGAGGCGGACGATGTGGCCCAAGAGACCTTCCTGGCCGCCTGGCGCACCCTGAGGTCGCTGAAGGAGCCAGCGGGGGTCAGGGCCTGGCTGCTGGGCATCGCCTGGCGTCGCGCGCAGGACCGGATACGATCCAGCCGCAGGGCCGCCGCGCGCGATGCGGCCTGGCTGGATCAGGTCGAGACGCCCAGCGGAATCGCCAACGAGGATCGCATGGCCCTGGCCGAGGCCATGGCCGATCTGGCGCCCGACGTGCGGGCCTGTGTGGCCCTGTGCCTGGCCGACGGCTGGTCGCATGGGGAGGCGGCGGCGGCCCTGGGCTTGCCTCTGGGCACGGTGAAGTCTCATGTTGCGCGCGGACGGGCGCGCCTGTTGAAGTCGCTCGGAGGGCCTGATGACGCCTGAAGACAAGCTGAACCGGCTGTTCGCCGCCCAGACGCCGCCCGCGCGCGACCTGGCGTTTGAAATCGCCCTGGCCGAACGGATCGCCCTGCGGCGAGCCTGGGCGACGGCCGGGACCATGGTTCCCTGGGCCATCGCGGCGACGGCGGCCCTGTGGGGTCTTCAGCCGGTGATCGGGGTCCTGGGCGAGACGCTGGGCCAGATTCTGACGCCGACGATGACGGCCCTGACCCTGGGCGGGCTGACCGCAGTTTCGGCCCTGGCCCTGAACCGGCGTTTCAACGCAGGCTGACGGTCGCCGCCACGCCGAAATGGTCTGACGGATATTCCCCGTTCACCGGCTGGTCGCCGATGCGGTGCGCCTCGACCGGCGCGAAATTCGCAGCCTCGGCGAAGATGTGGTCGATGACCCTCAACGGGTGGCCCTTGGCCGGGTTCAGGGTGGTGTCGACGCTGTTGCGGGGCAGGGCGCTGAAGAATCGCGGGCCGGTCAGGGCGCTCAGACCCGTGTCTTCCTGCACCGCATTGAAGTCGCCCATGACGATCAGAGGCGCGCCGTCGGTCGGCAGCCAGGCCATCAGGTCGGCGATCTGGCGCGCGCGCACGGCCTGGGCGTCAGCCTGATAGGCCAGGTGGGTGTTGACGATGTCGACGGCCCGGCCGCCCAGATCGACCCGCGCGCGGATGGCGGTGCGATAGTCGTCCAGCGGCTCCAGCTTCTTCCAGTCGTGGGCCAGGACCGGCAGGCGCGACAGGATGGCGTTGCCGTAGCGGCGCGGCCCGCCTTCGGCGTCGACCGACGAGAAATACACCTGATAGCCGCCCAGGGCCTGGGCCAGGGTGCGGGCCTGGTTGGGCAGGCCGACATTGGCGTCTTCCAGCACCTCTTGCAGGGCGATGACGTCCGCGTTCGTCGCGCGCAGGGTCTCGATCAGCAAGGCGAGACGGGCGGGCCAGTCGCCCTGATTGTGCCAGATGTTGAAACTGGCCAGCCGCAACGGGCGGTCAGGCGCGGCGGGCGTCGTGGCGCAGGCGGCCAGACCCGTGGCGGCAAGGCCCGAAAGCAGGGTGCGACGAGCGATCATGATGGTCTCCCAGGCGTCTGGCCGTGCGTTGTAACCGGTTTCAGCAACCTGTCGAAAGTTTCATCGTTTCTTGCGCATCCACAAGCGGTCCCCGCCGCCTCTTGTCGTCAGAAGGCCCAGTCATCACGGTGGGCCGCGATCAATGCAAAGCGGGAAATCCACATGGAAGTCATCATTCCGATCATCGCCATCCTGTCGGTCTTTGGCACCATCACGGCCATCATCGTCGGGCCGACCTATTTCAAGACGCGCGAGCGTCGCGATATGCAGAAGACGGTGCGCGCGGCCATCGACAAGGGCCAACCCTTGCCGCCGGAAGTCATCGACGCCCTGTCGAAAGAGGCGGCCCGCAACACCCCGTCGCGCACCCGCGATATTCGCCGGGGCGTTATCTGGCTGGCCGTGGGCGTCGGCATCGCGGCCTTCAGCCTGATCAGCGACTACACGGGCGGCTGGGGCGATGGCGACGCGAACGGCTTGCTGGGACTGGCCGCCATTCCGACGACCGTCGGCCTGGCCTATCTGGTCCTGAGCTTCTTCAACAAGAACAAGGACTGAACCAGAGATCTGAAGGTTCAGCCCCATGTCCCTGCGTGATCATCACGACGTCGAACTGGCCGCCTTGGCGGCGGCGGGCGGACGGCGCGAGTTCGGCGAACTGGTCCGACGGCACGGGTCCGCCGTGCGGGGCCTGCTGCGCCGGATGGGCGCCGAGGCGTCCCTGGCCGACGACATCGCCCAGGACGCCTTCCTGCAAGCCTTCGAGAAATGCGCCGAGTTTCGCGGCGACGGTCCCTTCGCGGGCTGGGTCAAGCGGATCGCGGCGCGTTTGTATCTGAAGCGGCGAGCCAAGGAGGCGCGCTATGTGGCCGAAAGCGGGGTCGAGGAGGCGGCGCCCGTCGTCGATACGGTCGGCCATATGGACCTGGACGACGCGCTCAAGGCGCTGAGCGAAACCGAGCGGCTCTGCGTCTCCCTGTGTCACGGGGCGGGGATGGCCCACCCGGAAATCGCCGCCGCCATGAATCTGCCGCTTGGAACGGTGAAGTCTCATGTCAAACGTGGTCTGGATAAACTCCGCGCCCGGCTTCAGCCGGAAACGCCGTCCGGGAGGGCCGTTCATGTCGGCTGATGAGTTCGATCCCTTTGTCGAGCGGCTGTTCTCACGCGCGCCGCAGATGGCCGACGCCGAGCTGTTCGCGGTCGAGGTGGAGACCCGGCTGTCGTCGCGCACGCGATTGCGCGGCGCGGCCCTGGCCGTGGCCGGCCTGATCGGCGGCGCCATCGCCGTGCGCGAGACGATCAGCCTGAATTTCCAGGGCGTTGAACATATGCTGACGGGTCGGTTGGTGAATAACGGCGCGCAGACGGTGATCTCGGCCGCCCAGTCCGACATCCAGTCCAGCCTGGACCAGATGGGCCTGGCCGGATTGAGCCTTGGGTCCATGGGGGCGATGCAGCTATTCTGGATCACGGCCGGGGCGCTGGTCGCCCTGATGGCCGCCGGAGCCGTGAAACTGTCCCAGGAGACCTAATGTCCAGCCAGAAGCAGGAGACGGTCCGCCGGATCGCCGCGCCCGACATCCTGGCGCGCAAGGGGGGCGAGCCGATCGTCTGTCTGACGGCCTATGACGCGCCGACCGCCGAGATTCTGGACGCGCACTGCGACCTGCTGCTGGTCGGCGACAGCGTCGGCATGGTTGTGCACGGCCTGCCCAACACCGTCGGCGTGACCCTGGAGATGATGATTCTGCACGGCCAGGCGGTCATGCGCGGCGCCCGCAAGGCCATGGTCGTCATCGATATGCCGTTCGGCAGCTATGAGGGCGGCAAGGAAGAGGCCTATCGCAACTGCGCCCGCGTGATGAAGGAGACGGGCGCGCAGGGGGTGAAGCTGGAAAGCGGCCCGACCGTGCCCCAGACCATCGAATATCTGGTCCAGCGCGGCATTCCGGTGATGGGCCACGTCGGTCTGCGGCCCCAGGCGGTGCTGACCGACGGCGCCTTCAAGGCCAAGGGGCGCACCGAGGCCGAACGTTTGCGGGTCATGGCCGAGGCCGAGGCCACCGCCGACGCCGGGGCCTTTTCGGTGGTCATCGAAGGCGTGGCAGAAGGTCTGGCGCGCGAAATCACCGAGGCGATCGACAAGCCGACCATCGGCATCGGCGCCTCGTCCGCCTGCGACGGTCAGATCCTGGTCGTGTCGGATATGTTGGGCCTGTTCGACTGGACGCCGAAATTCGTGCGCCGCTATGCCGGACTGCGTCAGGAGATCGATCAGGCGGTCGGCCGATACGCCGCCGATGTCCGCGCCCGCCGTTTTCCTGCCGAAGTCGAGACCTACTTCTCGAAAAAGCCGGTTCAGCCGTAGTCGTTCGCGTTGCGGCGACGGTTGCGACCCTCTAGGGTCGCGCGGCTTTGCTGATCAGAGATTTGGGGCGAACTTTCCGTGGTTGATGTCTTCGAACAGGTCGAGGAAGACCTTCGCTCCGACCGTTATTCGCGCATGGCGCGCCGCTGGCTGCCGATCGTCGGCGGCGTACTGGCCCTGGCCCTGGCCTTGGCCTTGGCCTGGTGGGGGTGGGATACGTGGCAGACCTCGCAGGCGAACAAGGCCTCGGTCGCCTATGACCGCGGCATGGAAGCGCTTCAGGCCAACAACGTGACCGGCGCCGACAGCGCCTTCGCCGAGGCGGCCAAGGTGGGCAACGGCGCCTATAAGGCCCTGGCCCTGTCGCAACAGGCCGGTCTGGCTCTGCAACGCAACGACAAGGATGGGGCTGTGCGCCTGCTGGAGCAGGCCGCCAAGGCTTCGCGCGATCCGCTGCTGAGCGATCAGGCGTCGCTGAAGGCCGTCTTCCTGCTGATGGAGGGCCGGATCGATGCGGCCACGTTCGCCGATATTCAAAAGCGGCTGGAGCCGTTGACCAAGGAGGGCCGCCCCCTGCGCGCCTTCGCCCAGGAGGCCCTGGCCCTGGCGCAGTTGCAGATGGGACAGACCCAACCGGCCCGCGCCGCCTTCGTGCAACTGCAACTGGGCCAGGACGTGCCGGAACAGGTGCGTCAGCGCGCCCAGGCCGCCATCGACACCATCGACACGGGCATCGCGCCCGCCTTGCCGCAGATCGTCGGGGGCATGGACGCCATTCCGCCGACGTCGAGCCTGACGCCCGAACAACGGGGCCAGGCCCCGGCCGCTTCGGCGACGCCCGCCGCGCCCGCCCAATAACCGTTCCAACGAGAGCGAAAACGCCCATGTCCCGCGTTCTGAAAGTCGCCGTGATCTGCGGCCTGGCCGCTTCGGTCACGGCCTGCGGCACGGTGCGCAAGGCCCTGCCGTTCAACCTGGGCCAGACCGATGGGCCGCAGGCCGTCGCCAGCCAAGGCGAGCGCATCTCGGTGCTGGATTTCGAGCAGCGGCTGGCTCCGTCGGCCGCCCTGTCGGGCCGTGATTTCTTCCTGCCCGGACCTCAGGCCGCCACGGCCTGGACCCAACCTGGCGGCAATACCGAGAATGCGGTCGAACACGTCATCGCCGCGCCGGAATTCGCCGTGGCCTGGCGTCGCGACGTCGGCTCCGGTTCGGGCAAGACCACCCAGATCATGGCGCCCATTGTGGCCGCCAACGGACGGATCTTCGTACTGGACGGCGAATCAACGGTCACGGCCGTGGATTCCTCGACCGGAGCGGTGGCCTGGCGCGCCGACATGAAGCCGGATGAGCGCGAACCGGGTTCGGGCCTGTTGGGCCTGCCGCTGATCAGCACCGGCGGCGGCGCCGTCATGGGCGGTTTCGGCGGCGGCGTGGCCGTGGGCGGGGACAAGGTCTTCGTGGCCTCGGGCTATCGCACCGTGGCGGCCCTGAACGCCGCCACCGGCGCGGTGATCTGGACCAAGCGCGTCGATGTGCCGATCCACAGCGCCCCGACGGTGGCGGGCGGCCGGGTCTTCGTGATCGACGTCGACAATCAGATGATCGCCTTCAACACCGAGACGGGCGACCAGGACTGGACCTATCGCGGCATCGCCGAGCCGGCCCGCGTAATGCGCGCGCCCAGCGCCGCCGTCACCGGCGACACGGTGATCGCGCCCTTCTCATCGGGCGAGGTCGTGGCCCTGCGCGCCTCGAACGGCCAGCAGTTGTGGCAACAGGTGCTGAGCCGCACCAGCCGCACCAGCGCCCTGTCGGAAATCCGCGACATCGCCGGGCGTCCGGTGATCAGCCGCGGCTATGTTTACGCCATCAGCCATTCGGGCGTGCTGGCCTCGATGGACATCCGTTCCGGCCAGCCGCGCTGGCAGTTGCCGATCGCGGGCGTCAACGCGCCCTTGCCGGCCGGCGATGTGGTCTATGTGGTGTCCAAGAGCGGCGAACTGACCGTGGTCAATCGCGACAGCGGCCAGGTCTATTGGACGCGCGACCTGAACGAAGGCCGCGTGCGCCAGGAGGGCGGTATGTTCGGCCTGTTCGACCGCACCGTGCGGCCGGAATGGAGCGGCCCGATGCTGGCCTCGAACCGTCTGGTCCTGGTCAATTCCGACGGCGAGGTCGTGGGCCTGAACCCCAAGACCGGCGCGGTCGAGAGCACCATCCGCCTGGGCGCGGCCAGCTATGTCGCCCCGGCGGCGTATAACGGCGCGCTTTATGTGCTGACCGACAAGGGACAGTTGGTCAGCATCCGCTGACCCGCGTATAGGCTGACGTCATGGCTTTGAAGGTCGCCATCGTCGGCCGCCCCAATGTGGGCAAGTCGACCCTGTTCAACCGACTGGTTGGAAAACGGCTGGCGCTGGTCGACGACCGGCCAGGGGTGACGCGCGACCGGCGCTACGCCGCGGGAAACATCGGCGATCTCGAACTGACCCTGATCGACACCGCGGGCTATGAGGACGTCACCGACGAAAGCCTGGAAGCCCGGATGCGTGAGCAGACCGAGGCGGCCATCGAAGACGCGGACCTAATCCTGTTCATGATGGACGCGCGCGAGGGCGTGACCTCGCTGGACCGGATCTTCGCCGACCGGCTGCGTCGCCAGCACAAGCCGGTGGTCATTCTGGCCAACAAGTCCGAGAGCCGCGAAAGCGGCGGCGGGGTGGGCGAGGCGCACGCTCTGGGCTTTGGCGAACCCGTGGCCATCTCGGCCGAACACGGCGAGGGCATGGCCGATCTGTACGCCGCCATAATCGCCGCCTCGGCCGATATCTTCGTCGAGGAAGAGGACGAACCGGACAAGCCGATCCGCATCGCCGTGATCGGCCGCCCCAACGCCGGCAAATCGACCCTGATCAACCGTCTGATCGGCGAGGATCGCCTGTTGACCGGGCCGGAAGCGGGCATCACGCGCGACTCCATCTCGGTCGACTGGGTCTGGGAAGACCGCAACATCCGCCTGGTCGACACCGCCGGGATGCGCCGCAAGGCGCGGGTGCAGGAGAAGCTGGAGAAGCTGTCGGTCGCCGACACCATCCGCGCCATCACCTTCGCCGAGGTGGTCATCCTGGTGATGGACAAGGACGACGCCTTCGACACCCAGGACCTGCAACTGGCCGACCTGGTCGAGCGTGAGGGCCGTGCGCTGGTCTATGTGGCGTCCAAATGGGACCTGGAGGAACACCCCCAGGCCCGGATGGCCGAGCTGAAATCCATGGCCGAGCACAAGCTGCCGCAACTGAAGGGTTCGCCCTTCGTGGCCCTGTCCGCCTATTCGGGCCGGGGGGTCGAGCGGCTGATGCCTGCGGTGATCCAGGCCTATGACACCTGGTCGGTGAAGGTGAAGACCAAGGATCTGAACACCTGGCTGTCCATGGCGACCCAGCGGCACCCGCCGCCCGCCGTCGACGGCAAGCGGATCAAGCCGAAATACATCGCCCAGACCAAGGCCCGCCCGCCGACCTTCGTGCTGATGGCCAGCCGCGCGGAGTCCATGCCGGATCACTACAAGCGCTATCTGATCAACAGCTTACGCGAAAGTTTTGACCTTCCGGGCACGCCGATCCGCCTGACCGTCAAATCGGGCGGCGCCAACCCCTATGCCGAGGGCGGCGCCAAGTCGGGACCGGAACGCTACAAGGGCGACGCCAAGACCGCCCCGCGCCGGGTCAAGAAGGCCGAGAAGGAAGAGGCCCTGTCCAAACTGCCCGGAAAGGCGTTGGAGCAGAAGAAGGCCCGCGTCGCCAAGCCCAAGATCCTGGGCGGGCTGAAGGCCAGCGCCTCGAAGAAGGCGGGGTCCAGCGTGGCGATCCAGAAGGGCGCCCGCGGCGGGGCGCGGCAGGTCTCCCGCTCAGGCCGCATCCGCACCGGTCAGAAGGCCGGACCGAAGAAGCGGTAAGGAAACTCAATCGCCCTTCTTTCGTCATTCCGGGTCTGTGGCGCTTTCGCGCTTTCGCCCGGAATGACGAAAGGCTTTCAAACCAGCGCCGCCGCGCTTGGTCCCGCCTGCCAGTCCTTGAACCTCACCGTCAGCGGCGGGGTCAGGTCGCCGCGGGCCAGTTCGACGATCAGGGGGGCGATGACCGAGGGCGGCTCCAGGTCCATCGGGTCCTCGCCGGGGAAGGCCTGGGCGCGAAGCTGGGTGCGCAGGCGGCCGGGGTCGACGACGGAGACGCGGATCGGGGTCGACTCGATCTCGTCGGCCCAGGTCTTCATCAGGGCCTCGGCGCCCGCCTTGGTCGCGGCGTATGCGCCCCAGAAGGCGCGGGGGCTTGAGGCGACGCTGGTGGTCAGATGCACCACGCGACCGGCGTCCGAGGCGCGCAGCAGCGGCTCCAGCGAGCGGATCAGGCGATAGACGCCGGTGAAATTGACTTTCTCGACCTTGGCGAAGTCGCGCGGGTCGGCATGGGCCACCGGCGTCAGACCCGCGGCCCCCATGGTCGCCGAAGCCTGGACCCAGACATCCAGCCGACCGAACCGCTCGTAGAGCGCGCCGCCCAGGCGGTCGATGGCCCCGCCGTCCACCAGGTCGAACGGGATCAGGGTGGCGTGCCGACCGGTGGCGGCGAAGACGGCGTCGTCCAGCTCTTCCAGCCCGCCTTGGGTGCGCGCCGTCGCGACGACGTGGGCGCCGGCCTTGGCCAGGGCCAGGGCGCTCTCATAGCCGATGCCGCGCGAGGCGCCGACGACCAGGGCGATGCGATCTTTCAGGGGCAGGTCCGACATGGCGCGCTGATAGCGCGGCCCGACGTGGAAGTCAGCAGCCGACAGGCGATCCTAGGCGCTGACCAGCAGCGAGAGTTGCCGACCCGAGGCGTCGCGGCCGCCCAGTTCGATCTCGCGGTCCAGCAGGCGCGTCGGATAGTCGCCGGTGAAATAGTGGTCGGTGAACTGGGGCGCCTTGTCGTCGCGGCCGTCCTGGCCCAGGGCGCGGTACAGGCCGTCGACCGACAGGAAACCCAGGGTGTCGACCTCCAGATATTCGCGCATCTCCTCCATCGACTTCTGGGCGGCGATCAACTGCTCACGCTCGGGCATATCGATGCCGTAGAAGTCGGGATAGACGATCGGCGGGCTGGCCGAGCGCAGGTGCACCTCGGCGGCGCCCGCGGCGCGCACGGCGCGGACCAGTTTCACCGAGGTGGTGCCGCGCACAATGGAATCGTCGATCAGCACGACCCGCTTGCCCGCCAGCGCGGCCTTGTTGGGGCTGTGCTTCATGCGCACGCCCTTTTGCCGGGCGCCTTGGCTGGGCTGGATGAAGGTGCGGCCCAGATAGTGACTGCGGATGATGCCCATCTCGAAGGGGATGCCGCTTTCCTGGGCATAGCCGAGGGCGGCGGGCACGCCGGAATCGGGCACGGGCACCACGATGTCGGCGGCGACCGCGTGCTCGCGGGCCAGGGCGGCGCCCATGGCCTTGCGCACCTCATAGACCGAGCGGCCGTCCACGAAGGAATCCGGGCGTGAGAAATAGACGTATTCGAACAGGCACGGCCGGGCGGCGCGGGTCGGGAAGGGTTTGAGCGAGGTCAGGCCGTCCTCGTCGATCACCACCACCTCGCCATGCTCGACATCGCGCACGAAGTCGGCGCCGATCATGTCGAGCGCGCAGGTTTCCGACGCCAACACCCAGGCCGCGCCGACCTTGCCCAGAACCAGCGGGCGGATGCCCAGGGGATCGCGCGCGCCGATCATCTTCTTGGTCGTCTGCGCCACCAGGGCGTAGCCGCCCTCGATCTGGCCCAGGGCGTCGATGAAGCGGTCGACGATCTTGGCCTTACGGCTGCGCGCGATCAGATGCAGGATGACCTCGGAATCCGAGGTCGACTGGAAGATGGCGCCTTCCGAGACCAACCGGTTCCGCAGAAATTTGAAATTGGTCAGATTGCCATTGTGGGCGATGGCGATGCCGCCGGTGTCCAGGTCGGCGAACATCGGCTGAATGTTGCGCAGGAAACTGCCGCCCGCGGTGGAGTAACGGGTGTGGCCGACCGCCGCCTCGCCCGGCATCCGCTGGGCCAGATTGGCCCCGCCGAAGGCTTCGCCCACCAGCCCCATGTGGCGCTCGGTGTGGAAACGGTCGTCGCCGACGCTGGCGATGCCGCAGGCTTCCTGGCCGCGATGCTGCAAGGCGTGCAGGCCCAGGGCGACGATGGAGGAGGCCTCGTCCGCGTCCGCGCCCCAGACGCCGCAGACGCCGCATTCCAGCCGGGGCCGATCGTCATCGGCGTCACGCTCGTGCGGGCGATGCACGACGGGGTCGGCGATGTGGTGGGTCATCGTCGGCGTCTCCGGCTGGCCGGGCGGAAGTCAGGATGGCGGCGAGGTAGTCCCGGATTGGGGCCGGGGCAAGGCTTCTTCGCCTGAAAATCCTTCGCGAGCGGACGAAGCGACCACCGGCGACACCGCGTCCATGCCCCGACCGATGCCGGGCAGCACGAACTGGATCAGGCGCGCGGAGGCGGCGCTGAGCTTGTACAGCGACGCTTCGGTCAGCCAGCGCGGCGTCTTCTCGCCGGGCAGGGCGGCGACCACCACCAGGTGAATGGCGCCCAGCAACACCAAGGCCCGCGCGGCCCCGACGAAGATGCCGAAGAACCGGTCGACCCCGCTCAGATGCGGATGGGCCTGGGCCTGTTTCGACAGTCGCGAGCCGAAGAGGCGAATGCCCCAATAGACGGCCAGAAAGCTGACTACGGCCGCCAGGATCGACCCGGCCCAGTCGGGATTGATCATGGCTCGCCCGATCGGCGCCGTCAGCGGCAGGGCGATCAGCGCCAGGAAGGCCGCCAGCACGAAGCTGAGCAGGGTGATGACCTCGCGCACCCCGCCGCGCACCCACCCGGCGGCGGCCGAGGCCAGGATCAGGATGATGGCGAGGGCGTCATAGCCGGTCACGAGCGCATCCGAAGGAGCCGTTGATCCGTAATCAATACCGGTTTTCGGAGATTCTTTCGACGGCCTCAGTCAAACGGCTGACGGCGGTGATCCGGGTGGCGCCGCCCTTGCCGTTCGGGGGCGGGGTCAGGGCCTGGTCGAAACCCAGCTTGGCGGCCTCTCGCAGTCGCGCCTCGGCCCGGCCCACGGCGCGCACCTCGCCCGACAGGCCGATCTCGCCGAACACCACGCAGCCCTGGGGCAGGGGCGTGTCCGCAGCCGAGCTGATCAGGGCGGCGGCGGCGGCCAGGTCGGCGGCCGGTTCGTTGACGCGCAGGCCGCCCGCGACGTTCAGATAGACATCGCGATCGCCGAACCCCAGGCCGCACCGCGCCTCCAGCACCGCCAGCACCATGGCCAGCCGCCCGGAATCCCATCCGACCACGGCCCGCCTGGGGGTGCCATAGGCGCTGGGCGCCACCAGGGCCTGGATCTCGACCAGCACGGGACGCGACCCCTCGATCCCGGCGAAGACGGCGGCGCCCGGCGCGCGTTCCTTGCCTTCGCCCAGGAACAGGGTCGAGGGGTTGGCGACCTCGCGCAGACCGGCGTCGCCCATCTCGAACACGCCGATCTCGTCGGTGGCGCCGAAGCGGTTCTTGCCGGCGCGCAGGATGCGGAACGGATAGCCGCGTTCACCCTCGAAGGTCATGACGGCGTCGACCATGTGTTCGACCACGCGCGGGCCGGCGACCTGTCCGTCCTTGGTGACATGGCCGACCAGGATGACGGCCGGGCCGCCCGCCTTGGCCAGGCGCACCATCTCGCTGGCGCAGGCGCGGACCTGGGTGACCGAGCCGGGTCCGGCCTCGTGCACGTCGCTCCACAGGGTCTGGATGGAGTCGATGACGACGATGTCGAACCGTTCGCGCTTCAGCGTCGACAGGATTTCGCGCAGGGCCGTGGCGCTGGCCAGCTCGACCGGGGCCTGGGCCAGGCCCATGCGGCGGGCGCGGCTGCGGATCTGTTCGATGGCCTCCTCGCCCGAGATGTAGGCGACGCGGCGTCCGGCCAGGGCGGCCCTGGCGCAGACCTCCAGCAACAGGGTGGACTTGCCGACGCCGGGATCGCCCGACAGCAACAGGGCCGAGCCGGGCACCACGCCGCCGCCGCAGACGCGGTCGAACTCAGCCACGCCGGTGACCAGGCGCGGCGGTTCTGGGTTTTCCGATTCCAGCGACTCGAAGGCCAGGCCGCGCGCACGGCTGGTCGCGGCGGGTTTCAGGGCGCCGGGCGGGGCGCTGCGGCTTTCCTCGACGATGGCGTTCCATTGGCCGCAGGCGCCGCACTGGCCCGACCATTTGCCGTGCACCGCCCCGCAGGACTGACAAACATAGATCGCGCCGTCTTTCGCCATGGTGTCGGCTTACAGGAGTCGTGGGCGGCGGGGCAGGGGGCGCAACGCGGGCTGCGACCGTGACTGACGTGGATCAGCCGACGTAGACGCGCGGCACGCGGGCTGTGACCGAGGTCAGCAGCTCATAGGCGATGGTTCCGGCTGCGGCGGCGGCGTCGTCCAGCATCCGGTTGGCGCCGAACAGCTCCACCGTGTCGCCGATCGCCACATCCAGGCCCGACACATCGACCGCGCAGACATCCATCGACACGCGGCCCAGGATGGGGCGCAGTTCGCCCGCGACCCAGACCAGACCCGCGCCCCGACCGGAATAGGACCGCAGCACGCCGTCGGCGTAACCCGTGGCGCAGGTGGCGATGCGATGCGGCGTCTCGGCCTGGAACCCGCGTGAATAGCCGACGGTCTCGCCTACCGGCACGTCACGGACTTGCAGGATGTCGGCGCTCAGGGTCGCGACGGCGCCGATGCGCGGGTCCGGCCGTCCCTCGGGGCCGCCGCCATACAGGCAGACGCCCGGCCGCACGGCGTCGAAGGCGTAGTCGGACCCCAGGAAACACCCGCCGGAGTTGGCGAAAGAGCGGACGGCGCCTGGATAGCGCTGGGCGACGGCGGCGAAGGCGTCGCGCTGACGCCGGTTCATCGGCTCGGCCGGATCGTCGGCGCAGGCCAGATGGCTGAGGACCAAGGCCAGGCCGTCGAACGGCGCGGGCGCGTCTTCGGGCCGGAAGCCCAGACGGTTCATGCCGGTATCGACCTGAAGCCCGCAGGCGCCGCCGCCCGCCGCCCGCCAGGCCGCGAGCTGGCCGCCGTGATTCAGAACCGGGCGCAGGTTCGAGGCGATCAAAGCGCGCTCGGTTCCCGCGACGCAGCCGTCCAGCACATAGATCGTCGGCTCGGCGCCCAGGGCCGCCCGCAGGGCCGCGCCCTCGGCGGCGCGGGCCACGAAGAAGGTTTGCGCCCCCTCGGCCGCCAGACGCCGGGCGCAAGCCGCCGCGCCCAGGCCATAGCTGTCGGCCTTGACCACCGGATGCACGGGCGCGCCCGCCGCCGCCGCCAGCGCATGGAAGTTGCGGGCGAGCGCGTTCAGATCGACGGTCAGGCGGGCGGGAGAGGCCATGGCTCCGCTTATGCCGCAACTGCGAAGGCGGAGGAAACCGTCAATCGTGACTGTAGGCGTCGTAACGGCCGTCGCGCGCCAGATTGCCGAAGCGGGTGGTGTCGGCGTCGAACGACAGTTTGACCGTGCCGATCGGACCGTGGCGCTGTTTGCCGATGATGACCTCGGCCACGTGCTGCAACTGATCCATGTCCTGCTGCCACTTCAGGTGCTCTTCAGAGCCTTCGCGCGGTTCGGCGCGACCCAGGTAGTAGGCTTCGCGATAGACGAACATCACGCAGTCGGCGTCCTGCTCGATCGAGCCGGATTCGCGCAGGTCGGACAGTTGCGGCCGCTTGTCCTCGCGGGACTCGACCTGACGGCTGAGCTGCGACAGGGCGATGATCGGTACGGACAGTTCTTTCGCCAGGGCCTTCAGCCCGCCGGTGATCTCGGACACCTCCTGCACCCGGTTCTTCTGGCTGTTCGAATCGCCGGTGGTGACCAGTTGCAGATAGTCGACGATGATCAGGTCCAGACCATGCTCCATCCGCTTCAGGCGGCGGGCGCGGGCGGCCAGTTTGGAGATCGACAGACCGCCGGTGGCGTCGATGTACAGGGGGCTTTCGCCGATCTCGACGGCGGCGTCGCGGATGCGGCCGAAATCGGTGGCGTCGATCTCGCCCTTGCGCAACTTGTCGGACGACACGCCCGAGGCGTCGGCCAGGATGCGCATGGCCAACTGTTCGGCGCTCATTTCCAGCGAATAGAAGGCGACCACCCCGCCCGACCGGGTCTTGCGCCCCTCGGGCGTCGGCTCCCAGGTGTAGTTGCGGGCGATGTTGAAGGCGATGTTGGTGGCCAGGGCGGTGTTGTGGGTGACGATGAAATCGTCCGTGACATAGGTGCGATCAGGGTGCGTTACAGCGATACATTGCGCCTGGGCCATGCGGCTCGGTTCGATGGAGGCAAAGGTGATGCGTTTCTGTCGCCGCCTTTCGACCAGCCTGGATCGCTTTCTTTCCAGCCCCGCGAACAACGAAGCGTCGGAATGCTGGATGTTGCAGACATAGGCGCCCAGCCCCTGCCGACGCTCGCCCTTGTATGCGTAGGTCGTAGGCTTGGCCGCGATCGTGCACACTCCGCCAAGAGAGCGAACCAGGACTTGGACGTCGGCGGCCAGGCGTTCGCTTGAAGTGCAGAACCGCAGACTCCCCCACCGTTCGACCCAACCATCCGTGTCGATCAGGCCCCGAAGGAGCGCCAGACGATCCGCGCGCGACGCCTTGAGGTATGGGGCGGGAATGAATTTGGCCTCGCTTCGCACATCCCAAAGTCCCAGCCCGATCAAGGCGTCTTTGAGCGGGTTCGGCGAAACGCCCTGAACGCCCTTTTTGCGGTGCGGTGCGGATTGAACGATACGATGATCGTATCCGCCCGCTGCGCGAACCGCGAAATCCGTGCCCAGACGGGCCTCCATCTCTTCGAGCATTGATGCGTCGGCGCTCGAAAAAACAGCCGAACCGCCTGACAATTTCGCATCGCCGATAAGCGCCCCAAGGACCCAAGGGTCGACTGGAAGAGCCGCATCGGAGCCAAAATCGCCCAGGAAGGGATCGATCCAAAGTCGTCCGCGATACCTGATGCGCGTCAGTTTTTCGGCGATGTCGCCCGTACTCAGAACCCTCGGTTGCCGCCAACCTCGGAAATGAACGCGCCAGAGATGTTCCGCACAGCATTCCGTGCTGCGGCCATCCGAGAAGGTCACGCGGAATATCTGTTTGGATCCTTGCGGGAAAACCCCGCTGATCATGGAGGTGCGCCCATCGTGCGAGGCGAGGCGATCCCCCAGTCGCAGGTCGCCCATGAGTTTCCAGCCGCCCTCGGTCAAAACCTTGGCGTCGAGCGGCTGCGCCTTACCCATCGACGGGCGGCCCGCCAGGATCAGCAGATCGGACGGGTGCAGGCCGCCCAGCTTCTGGTCCAGGTCGTCCAGGGCCGTGGCCAGGCCGGCCAGCTTGCCGTCGCGCTGATAGGCTTCGCCCGCCATTTCCACGGCGCCGGCCAGGGCGGCCGAAAAACTGACGAAGCCCGAGGACGGGGCGCCGGTTTCGGCCAGGTTGTAGAGCGACTGTTCCGCCTGCTCGATCTTGTCCAGCGCCTGGGTCTCTGGGTCGGGCGCATCCTTGATGATGTCGCCGCCGATGCGGATCAGGTCGCGGCGCAGGGCCAGATCATAGACCAGGCGCGCATAGTCGGGCGCATTGGCCGCGGGCGGGGCGCGGTCGACCAGATCGGCCAGGTAGCGCAGGCCGCCGAACTCCTGGAAGGCCGGGTCCTGCTTGAACCGCTCCATCAGGATGGCGGGGTCGGCCAACAGACCCTGGCGGATGTGATCCTCGATCGCATCGAACAGGCGCTGGTGGAACGGCTCGTAAAAATGGGCGCCGCGCAGGCGATCCGACAGGCGCTCGAACACCGCGTTGTCGAACATCAGGGCGCCCAGCAACGCCTGCTCCGCCTCCAGGTTGTGGGGCATCGAGGGAATGGAGGTGGCGTCAGCGAAGGTCGACACGGCGTTCATGGCTTAACCCTTTGCCCATGCCGTCGCGTCTGCGCCAGTCGAGGCGGCGGGTTCCGGGGGACAATTCGCCGACAGGCTGTGGGCAAGGTCGGCGGCGCGGGGTGAGCCGCGCCGCCGCCTTCACGCCACGCTCGTCGTCACCAGGACAGGGTCAGACGCGCATAGCCGTAGCGACCGTTGAAGCCGAACGGCGAATAGTAGGGGAAGCCGAGCACGCCATTGCTGTTCAGAGGGGCCGGAACGTAATCGGGGTATTCATCGAAGACGTTGTCGACCCCAACAGACAGGGTCACGGTCTGGGTCGCCCGCCACCGGCCTTCCAGATCCACCACGGTCTTGGCGCCCGTGGAATAGTCGTTCGCCGCCACCGTCGCGGGTTGAAGCACGTCGCCATAGTGGGTGACGCGGACAGTGGCGCCGAGGCGATCACCGCGCCAGTCCGTCGAAAACACCGCCTTCTCGCCGGGCGCGCCCTGTTGCAGGGTCTCGACCCGGTTGCGCGCGAACAGGGTCGGCGCCGGGCTTAGCCCGCCGGTATTGGCAGGGACGCGGGTGACCTCGGTGTCGCTGACATTGCCCGCCAGGGTGAAATCGAAATCGCCCAGCCTTTCGGTGCTCAGACGGTAGCGCGCGACCAGGTCCACGCCCTGGGTGGTGACGTCCACGCCGTTGAGGAAGAAGCGCGCCGCTTGCACGCCGAACGGGTCGAGCAGAGAGGCGACCTGTCCGCTGAAGCTGCGGTTGATCAGCTCGGACAGGGCGATCTGGTCTTCGATGTCGATGTGGTAGGCGTCGATCGTCAGGTCGAGCGCGCCGACCCGCAAGATCGCGCCCAGCGACAGATTGACCGAGGTCTCCGGCTTGAGCGGGCGAGCGCCCAGCGCGGCCGCGACTCGGCTGGTGGCCGGGAAGGTTCCGGTCTCGACCACCGCGCCGCTCTGGATCACCGAGGAGGTCGAGGTGAAATAGCTCTGTTGCAGGGAGGGGGCGCGGAAGCCGGTCGAGACCGTGCCTCTGATCGCCAGCTCCGGCGTGACCTCATAGCGCGCCGACAGCTTGCCGGTCGTGGTTCGGCCGAAGTCGGAATAGTTCTCCAACCGCAAGGCCCCGGCGATGCGGAAACGGTCGCTGACGGGGATTTCCACGTCGGCATAGGCGCTGAACGCCGTGCGGTCCTCATCGACCGCATTGGAGGGTTGCAGGCCCACGAAGCCCTGGGCGCCCCCCGCCAGGGCGGTGTTGACGCCGAGCGGACCTCGGTTCCAGGATTCCGGCTGGCCCGCCTGGATCTCATAGGTCTCGCGCCGCGCCTCGAGGCCCCAACTGAACACCAACGGCTCGCTGCGGCCGATGTCGAACTCACGCGAGAGGTCCGCGCCCAGCACGACCTGATCATAGATCAGGGCGCCGGCGTCGAAACGGGTCGGCGAAGCGGCGCCGTAGGTGGCGTTCAGCGAGCGTTCGGTGCGCAGGCCCAGGGCGTTGCGGCCATAGACGAGGCTGATGTCGGCGTTCCATTCGCCGACCTGGCCGCGCACGCCCCCCGCCGCAGACAGGTCGCGGCTGTTGACGGCGATCAGCGGCAGGAAGCCGTCGGGATAGATGGCCGCGACGTTGTTGACGTTGTTGGACAGCCGGGGGAAGGCGGCGCTTTCGCTGTCACGGTCCTGATAGCCCAGCCAGCCATAGGTCTCCCAGCCGTTCGCCAGCGGTTTGCCGGCGTTGACGAAGGCGGTCCACTGCTGGACCTCGGGGTCGCCCAGGCGTGCGGTCACCCGGCCTGCGGCGGCGGGACGGGGATCATAGTCCGAACGGCCGGTGGGTTCGCGGCTCAGATACTCGCCCGAGACCGTCAGAAAGCCGTCCGAACCCAGGGCGAACCCCTGCCAGAGAGAGCCGGTGATCGTGCGTCCGTCGGTCTCGTCGCGTCGGCCGCGCGCGGTTTCGACCGTCGTGACGTACTGGCCGTAGGTCACGCTGGCGCCCCCGCCCGAGGCGGCCTCGCGCAGGCGCAGGTTGACCACGCCCGCGATGGCGTCCGAGCCGTATTGAGCCGAGGCGCCGTCACGCAGCACTTCGACGCGATCGACGGCGCCGGTGGGGATGGCGTTCAGATCGACCGCCGATGAACCGCGCCCGACCGAGCCGTTGACATTGACCAGGGCCGAGGCGTGGCGGCGCGTACCATTCACCAGCACCAGGGTCTGGTCGGGCGAGAGACCCCTCAGGGTGGCGGGGCGGATGGAGTCCGTGCCGTCGGTGGCCGACGGGCGGGGGAAGTTGATCGACGGCACGGTCTGGGCCAGGGCCGTCGCGAACTCCGTGGTTCCCCGATTGCGCAGGGTCTCGGCGGTGATCACATCCACCGGGGCCAGGGAGTCCAGGCGTGAGCGGTTGGGCGCCCGGGTGCCGGTGACGATGACGTCGTCGATGACGGCGTCCTTGTCGCCTTGGGGCGACGGGTTCTGGGCTGCCGGGGTTTGAGCCAGGGCGGTTCCGGCCAGGAGCAGGGCGGAGGCGGAGACGCCGCCGAACAGGGTGGCGCGGGCGGCGAAAAGGACGCGGTTCATTGTCGTTTCTTGCTTTCATATGGCGCAGGACCTCAGGCGGCGTCGCGCGTGGCGATCACCGGGTCCGGCGGGCTTTGATTGTCGGTTTGGTCAGGTCGGCGAGACGCCGGGGGTCGGCGGCGTTCAGGCCGCGCGACGACATCGCATCCCCGCGCGGCCGCGCGAACGCACGGCGCACGGGCGCAGAGCCTGGAGGGATTCGATCATCAGAACGTCACGCATGGTCATCTCCCGCTCGCTCGGGAACGCCATCGGTGACAATGGGAGGAAGGCGCGGTCGCGCCCTTGCCTCTCATCTGCCGCGGACCCTGGGGTCCCCGAAGGAGTTGGCACCTTACGGATGGTCCGCAGGTTGCCCTGGCGTCTAAGGGCCTTTCCCTCAGCCAGTCTCGATGAGCAGAGGCGATATTGCAGTGCGGCATACGGCGTGGTCAAGCCTGTTCGGCAAAGAAATTCGCGTATGCGGACCCTGTTGCGTGAAACTTCCAGGCAGGGCGCTGATGCGGGGTGGTTCCGTGCTGTCGCCTGGATCGGCGTCGGTCCCCGTAGGCGGACCCGGCGCGGCTCAAGCCCGGCAGGGGTAGCGGTCGGCCATCCAGGCGCGGAAGCCGTCGGTCACGCTCATCCGGGCGCGGCGGGGCTGGGGGATGGCGTTGAGGAAGGTCAGCAGTTGGCGCGGGTTCAGGCTGATCTTGTCCGGCGGGCAGGCGGCGGGCGTCCGGCCCGCGGCGCGGGCGGCGCGGATCTCGCCGCCGATGACCCGGAAGGATTCATTGGCTTCGTCGGCCAGGCGGCGGGCGCTGGGGCGCAGCATGGCGGTCGCGTTCAGGGGAATGCGGTTCGCCTCGGTCACGAAGGCGTCGAGGGTGCGCGCGGGCTGGGCCAGGGCGGCGGGGGGCGCGCCGACGGCCGCAAGGCTGACGGCCAGGATGAGCGCGATGCGGCGGATCATGATGTCTCCCCTCGTAACTGGCTGAAGCTTCAGTGTAACCGTGGCGGAATGTGGGCTGGAACGACAAGGGGCGCGTCCGTCGCCGGACGCGCCCCCATCGGATCGCATGACGCGAAGGACGTTTACGCCTCTTCGCCCAGACCGTCCTGCTGACCGGCGCCGCCGGCCAGCATATCGGCGGCGGCTTCCTCAGCGGCCGCGCGCTCTTGCGAGAACTGCGCGGCGATGACGTCTTCGCCCTTGGCCTGACGCTCGGCTTCTTCGGCCGAGCGGGCGATGTTGATCTTGACCTTGGCGGTGACCTCGGCGTGCAGGCGGACCGGCACTTCGTGGACGCCCAGGGTCTTGATCGCGGTGTTCAGAACCACCTGCGAACGCTCGACCTTGCCGCCTTCGGCCTGGATGGCCTCGGCGACGTCGCGGCCGGCGACCGAGCCGTACAGTTGGCCCGTCTCGCCCGCCTGGCGGATCATGACGTAGGTCTGGCCGTCGATCTTGTCGGCGACCTTCTGAGCCTCGGCCTTGTTCTTCTCGTTGCGGGCCTCGATGGCGGCGCGCTCGACTTCGAAGGCCTTCAGGTTGGCGCTGGTGGCGCGACGAGCCTTGTCGCGCGGCAGCAGGAAGTTGCGGGCGAAGCCGTCCTTGACGGTGACGACGTCGCCGATGGCGCCGAGGTTCTCGACGCGTTCAAGCAGAACGACCTTCATCTTACTTCACCACATACGGCAGGAGGGCCAGATAGCGGGCGCGCTTGATGGCCTTGGCCAGTTCGCGCTGCTTCTTCTGGGAGACGGCGGTGATGCGCGAGGGCACGATCTTGCCGCGTTCGGAGACGTAACGCTGAAGCAGCTTGACGTCCTTGTAGTCGATCTTGGGCGCATTGGCGCCCGAGAACGGGCACACCTTGCGGCGACGATAGAAGGGGCGACGGGCCGGGCCGGAGCCGACCGGAGCGCCCGGGACGGGGGCGTTGGTGTCAGTCATGATCCAGTTCCTCAGGCTTCGGCTTCGACGGCGTCTTCACGCGGGCCGCGTTCACGCTCGCGCTCGCGTTCCCGCTCGCGGCGGGCCAGGAGCGGCGACAGTTCGAGGTCAAGCTCCTCGACGCGGACGGTCAGCCAGCGCAGGACGTCCTCGTTGATCGACAGTTGGCGCTCGACCTCGGCCATGGCGGCCGGGGGGGCGTCGACGGCGAGCAGCGAATAGTGCGCCTTGCGGTTCTTCTTGACCCGATAGGTCAGGTTGCGCAGGCCCCAGTATTCGATCTTGGCGACGGAACCGCCGCCAGCCTCGATCAGGGACTTGATGGTGTCGTTGAGGGCTTCGGCCTGTTGCGCGCTGATATCCTGGCGCGACATGACCGTGTGCTCGTACAGAGCCATTCGTCATCTCCCTTTGCGGAGGTCGGCGAGATGCGGCCGGGTAAGCCGAACCCCGATGGTTCTCGATGCGGCGGACGGGATGTTCCCGCCCCTTTGACGTTCCGCGAAAGAGACCGACGTCCTGGAAAGCGGGCGCGTATAGGCGAAAAGGGCCGAAGGGGCAAGGCGCGGGCGGCGGGGAGTGGACCGGACTCTGAAAAACAGGGTGCAAAAGGTGCAATTCGTACAAACCGGCCGGGGCGGCGGGCGGGGGGAGAGGTGGCGATGAGAAAGACCGGCGGGCAGTGTAAGGCAGCCGGGAAGGGGTGAGCGCGAAAAGATTTGGCGCGCGGACGACGGGGCGGAGCCGGGCGCTTGCAACGTGGGGGCGAAGCGGGTCATCTCGGCCCATGCCCACCCTATCCTGGCTGACTCGCGACGAGGACCTGAAGACGGCTGGCCGCGCGCCATACCGTTTGCTGCGGGAGGACCCGGCGCTGGGCGACGGCGACCCGAACGCCGGAAATATGCTGATCCAGGGCGACAATCTGGAGGCGCTGAAGGCGCTGCTGCCCTTCTACGCCGGGCGGGTGAAATGCATCTATATCGATCCGCCGTACAACACGCGCTCAGCCTTCGAACACTATGACGACAATCTGGAGCACAGCCGCTGGCTGGCCATGATGTGGCCCCGGCTGGAGCTGCTGCGCGAGCTGCTGGCCGACGACGGCTCCATCTGGGTGTCCATCGACGACAACGAGGGGCACTACCTCAAGGTCATCATGGATGAAGTTTTTGGACGCGGAAATTTTGTGGGGAATGTTGTCTGGGAAAAGTCTGATAGTCCGAGAATGGATGCTGTGCATATGTCATCGCGCCATGACAACACTATCTGTTTTTCTAGACATATTGATGCGGTTCAGTGGAATCGTTTACCTTCTGAGACGCCTGAACATTACGATCGCGTAGATGGCGAAGGCCGACGATATTATCTCAAGCCTTTGCGAGCGATGGGTGGTCAAGGCGATAGCCGGATCGCACGTCCGACACTATATTATTCGCTTATGGCGCCGGACGAATCTGAGGTCTTTCCTA
>JAFLCT010000100.1 GCA_017302335.1 Caulobacterales bacterium
GCCGGGGATACGGTGACAGCCGTGGCCGGGCGTCCCGTCGCGGACCGCGCGGCCCTGGCGGCGGCGCTGGAAGCCGAAACCGGACAGGTCGCGATGACGGTGCGTCGCGGCGGCGAGACGATCGAACTGGCGATCTGAGACCCGGCCCCGGCAGGGACCGGGCGGGCTTCAGGCGATCATGACCGTGCCGAGCAGCAATCGCGCGCCGGGCCGCCCCAGAACCCGGTCGGTGGCCGCCTGGAGGTCGCGGGACAGGGCGTCGATATTGGGCGGCGCGCCGGGCAGCAGGGCGTTGGCGGCGCGTTGGCAGGTCTCGGCATAGGCGGCGCGCAGGCGCGGCGCGGACTGTTCGGCGCGCGTGCGCAGGGCGGCGTCGGCCACATCCACCCCCGTCTCGACAGAAAAGACCCCGCGTCCGCCGCCAGGCCGAATGACCGTCGCCGTCACCGTGGGAAAGCGCACATAGGTGTTTTGGGACCCGCCGCCGCCGCCGCTCGTCTTGAGGGGCGCGGGCTTCGACAGTCCGATCAGGGCGCGACGTTCCATGCCCGCAGCATGGTCAACGCCCGTTAAGGGCCGGTTACGCCGCCGCCTCGTGCGCGGTCGTCGTCGGCTTGAGATCCAGCAGGGCGAACAGGGCGGCGTCGGCGTCCTGTTCCGGGTTCGGCGTGGTCAACAGCTTGCCGCCCACGAAGATGGAGTTGGCCCCGGCCAGGAAACACAGGGCCTGCATTTCGGCGCTCATGGTCTCGCGTCCGGCCGACAGGCGCACGCGGGCCTTGGGGCAGACGATGCGCGCGACGGCGACGGTGCGCACGAACTCGATCGGGTCGATCTCTCCCTGGCGTTTCACCCGTTCCCCCAGCGGCGTGCCGGTGACGGGCACCAGGGCGTTGACGGGCAGGCTGTCGGGATGTTCGGGCAGGGTCGCCAGGGCGTGCAGCAGGCCCGCGCGGTCTCGGCGGCTCTCGCCCATGCCGACGATGCCGCCGCAGCAGGTCGCCATCCCCGCTTCGCGCACGTGCCGCAGCGTATCCAGACGATCCTGATAGGTGCGGGTCGTAACGACCTCGGCGTAATAGTCCGGCCCGGTGTCGAGGTTGTGGTTGTAGTAGTCCAGGCCGGCGGCCTTCAACTGTTTCGCCTGGTCGGCGGTCAACATACCCAGGGTGGCGCAGGTCTCCAGCCCCAGGGCCTTCACCCCGGCGATCATGGAGGCCAGCTTGGGCGTGTCGCGATCCTTCAGCTCACGCCAGGCGGCGCCCATGCAGAAGCGGTCGGCGCCGCCCGCCTTGGCCGCCATGGCCTCGGCGATCACGGCCTGGGCGTCCATCAGTTTTTCGGCCTTCAGGCCCGTGTCGAAACTGGCCGACTGACTGCAATAGCCGCAGTTCTCGGCGCAGCCGCCGGTCTTGATCGACAGAAGCTGGCTCTTTTGCACCTCGGACGGATCGAACCAGCGCCGGTGAACGGTCGCGGCGTCATAGACCAGCTCCATGAAGGGCCGAGCGAACAGGGCCTGAACCTCGTTCAAGGTCCAGTCATGGCGGGGCGTGGTCAGATCGAGCGTCGGGTTCATGCGCGCTGTGTCGGCCGAACCGGCGCCGCTGGCAAGATCAGATCTCGAAGGTCAGGTCGCGACGTTTGAAATCGATCACCACGCTCTGGAACACGCCCAGCAGGTCGACGCCCAGCAACATGGCGGGCCGGTCGGCCAGGCCCCACACGTCGAAAGTGTGGAAGTCGCCGACCAGAACCGGCACCCGCTCCAGGCTCAGCGGGCCGAAATTGAGGTCGCGCACCACCATCATCCGCGCCTCGGCGACGGCGCCGGTGGCCGACTGGACCGGGCGGGTGCGCGATCCGTCGGGGGTCTGGCTCGGCTGACCGCCGACAGCTCGGATCAGGGCGGTGTTGGCGATCGAGGACTGCGCGCCGGTGTCGACGATGGCGGTGACCGGGCGACCGTTGACCCCGGCGTCGACCATGATCAGGTTCTGGAATCCCGGCCGATCCGGCGACCGGAAAGGGACGCTGCGGTCGGTGGCGAACTCCGACCGTCCCCTGGCGCGCGAGCGGCCGATGGTCATGCGGTCGCCTCGAAAATTCATCAGCACGCGGTTCTGGTCCAGCACAGAGGCGCTGATCAGGCCGTCCAGCCCGGCCAGGCCCACGCGTGAGCCGACCGCCAGACGCGGCTTGATCTGGTACAGAGCGCCGCAACGCAGACGCTCGGCCCGAACGGTACGCGCCCGCTCGCCCGCCAACAGGGTGTGCAGGGTGACATCGGCGTCGCGGTCCAGACCCAGGGGCGCGATCAGGTCCTCGGCGACCATCGACATGGAAGCGGCGCTATCCAAGGCGAAGCGGAAGGGTCCTCGCTCGTTCAGAAAGACCGGCAGCGTCATCCGCCCCAGACGATCGACCTGCATCACCGACGTATCGACGGCCGCGCGCACCGAGGCCGCGTCCAGCAGCGACAAGGCCCCTGCGCCCAACAGCGCCGTCCTGCGGTCAAGCCCGATCGACATGGCGTCCTCCCCCTGGGAGCCTACGCTGACAGGCCGCCGACATGGTGGCAAATGAACCCTTCGTAGGGTTTTATATAAAGATATCCTTATGTGTTTATTGCTCCGCCGTGACGGGCGGGCTATAGGGCCGCGACCCTTATCCCGAACGACGACGAAGGCCGGCCCAATCATGACCGACTACATCATCCGTGACATCGCCCTGGCCCCGTGGGGCCAGAAGGAAATCGCCATCGCCGAAACCGAAATGCCCGGCCTGATGTCGGTGCGCGCGGAATACGGCGCGGCCCAGCCGCTGAAGGGCGCGCGCATCGCCGGTTCGCTGCACATGACCATCCAGACGGCGGTGTTGATCCAGACGCTGGAAGCCCTCGGCGCCGAAGTGCGCTGGGCGTCGTGCAACATCTTCTCGACCCAGGACCACGCCGCCGCCGCCATCGCCGCCGCCGGCACCCCGGTGTTCGCCGTCAAGGGCGAGACGCTGGAAGAATACTGGGACTACGCCCACAAGATCTTCGAATGGGCCGACGGCGGCTATCCGAACCTGATCCTGGACGACGGCGGCGACGCCACCCTGCTGTGCGTGCTGGGTCCCAAGGCCGAAAAGGACCCGTCGGTCCTGGACAATCCGCAGAACGAGGAAGAGGAAGCCCTCTACGCCGTCATGAAGCGGTACCTGAAGGAGAAGCCCGGCTTCTATTCGGCCATCCGCGACGCCATCGGCGGCGTGTCGGAAGAGACCACCACCGGCGTGCACCGCCTGTATCAGATGGCCGAGCGCGGCGAGCTGCCCTTCCCGGCCATCAACGTCAACGACAGCGTCACCAAGTCCAAGTTCGACAATCTGTACGGTTGCCGGGAATCGCTGGTCGACGCCATCCGTCGCGGCACCGACGTCATGCTGTCGGGCAAGGTCGCCGTGGTCTGCGGTTACGGCGATGTGGGCAAGGGTTCGGCCGCCTCGCTGCGTCAGGGCGGCGCCCGGGTGATCGTGACCGAGATCGACCCCATCTGCGCGCTGCAAGCCGCCATGGAAGGCTATGACGTTCAGACCCTGGACGACGTTGCGGACAAGGCCGACATCTTCGTGACGGCGACCGGCAACAAGGACGTCATCACCGTCGACCATATGCGGCGGATGCGGAATAACGCCATCGTCTGCAACATCGGCCACTTCGATTCCGAAATTCAGGTCGCGGGCCTGAAGAATTTCAAGTGGGACGAGATCAAGCCGCAAGTCCACCACATCGAATTCCCCGGCGGAAACAAGATCATCCTGCTGTCGGAAGGCCGTCTGGTGAACCTGGGCAACGCCACGGGCCACCCGTCGTTCGTGATGTCCGCGTCCTTCACCAACCAGACGCTGGCCCAGATTGAGCTGTGGACCAACGCCACGGCCTACGACAAGCAGGTCTACACCCTGCCCAAACACCTGGACGAGAAGGTCGCCTTCCTGCACCTGGCCAAGCTGGGCGCCAAGCTGACGACCCTGTCGAAGGAACAGGCCGACTACATCTCGGTGCCGACCCAGGGTCCGTTCAAGCCGGAACACTATCGCTACTGATCCGCCCGCACGGCGAGCATCAGGGCCAGAACCACGTCGCCCTCAAACAGCGAGCCGCCGCGCGGTGAGCGTTAGGGCCAGAAACAAGGGCCGACGGATCGCTCCGTCGGCCCTTTCCTTAGACGCGCACCCAGGTCAGGAGGAGAGCGCGCGTCCGCGGTCGGTCAGAAGGTCGCCGTCACCGAGACGAACAGCCGTCGCGGCTCCTCGTTGTTGGCGTATTCGGGCGTGTATTGCACCGGCGTCCCATAGGGCAGCAGGCTGACGAAGTCGGTGTTGAACAGGTTGTAGATCGTCGCGTTCACCGTCACCCTGTCGGTGACGTCCACGGCGCCGCCCAGATGGACAAGGCCATAGGCCTTGTAGTCGCCCCAGACGGCGCGGGCCGAGCTGACGGTGCTGAAGCGTTCCGTGCGGAAACGCTCCGACCGGTACTCTCCGCGCGCCCACAGGTTCACCCGATCGGTCGCCCGCCAGCGGACGCTCCCGTTCAGCATATGCTCGGGCGTGTCGGTCAGCGGCAGCCCCGCCGAGGCGCCCGACTTCTGCTCGGAGTCGGTATAGGTGTAGTTGCCCTGAACGCTCCAGTCGGGACCCAGCCGCCGGTAGGCGGTCACCTCGACGCCCCGGGTCTCGGCCTCGTCGATGTTGATGCTCTGACCGAAGGTCGCCACGGCGGGATAGAAACCCACGTCGACGCAGCCCGTCCGATTGTAGGTTCCGGCGTCATAGACCGGACGGCTGATCCCGGCGGTGCAGTTGGCCACAGGCACGCCGGTGGCGATCTTGTCATCGAAGGTGTTGCGGAAGACGGTGATGCTGGCGCGGAAATCGTCGCGGTTGTCGTAGAAGACGGCCAGTTCGGTCGAGACGCTGGTCTCCGGCGTCAGGCTGGGCGTGCCGATCAAGGGAATGCGCCCCTGCCCGCCGAAGCCGATGACGCCCGGCGCCAATTGTTCGACGCGCGGCGCCTTGTAGCCCGAGGAGACGCCGCCCTTCAGGGTCCAGGTGTCGGTCGCGTTCCACACGGCGTAGGCGCGCGGGCTAAGCTGGTTGCCGAAGGTCGAATGGTCGTCCTGGCGCAGACCCAGGGTCAGGGCGAAGGTCTCGGTGAACCGCCACTCGTCTTCGGCGAAAACAGCCCACTGCTCAAAGGTGAAGGGGACCGGGGCGACGCCGTCGATCATCTCAGCGTCCCAGTACTGACCGCCCACGGTGAAGGTGTGATTGCGCCACTGGGAATACATTTTGGTGTCGAAGATCAGACTGGTGCTCTCGACCGTGCGCGGCTGACCGCCGGTGACGGGCACCAGGGCCGGAACGATGCGGCCCCGCTTCTCGGTGGTGTTGCGCGACAGGGTGCTTTCCAGCACGCCGAAGGGCAGGCGCCAGTCGTGGGCCAGGACCTGCTGGTCGCGGTTGAATTCCAGCGCCGGGCCATAGCCGCCCGCGACGCCCAGGGTGCCCATCTGACCTTTGCTGTTGTCATACCACTGGCTGGCCGTATCCACATCCAGCCACAGGTCGTGATCGGGGTGCGGCGTCAGCGACACCCGCCCGCCCAGAGACCAGATTTCATTGGCGGTGGAACTGCGGCCGAAGCCCGCCACCGGCGCCTGAACGCCGCCGACCTGTTCGAAGGTCAGGGAGGACTGTCCCCGCTCGGACCAGGAGCCGCGCAGCGCCAGGCCGACCAGGCCTGGGACCAGGGGACCGGCGGCATAGAGGTTGCCGCCCCAGATCGCGCCGAAGGCGTCGTCGCTTTGCAGGGTGTAGTGGGCCGTGCCCGTGCCGGTCCAGGCGTCGCCAACCTTGCGGGTGATGATGTTGACGACCCCGCCCATGGCGTCCGAGCCGTAAAGGGTGGAGACGGGACCGCGCACCACCTCGACCCGCTCGATGGCGCCGACGGGGGGCAGGAAGCTGGTCGAGGTCTCGCCGAAGCCATTGGGGGTGACGTTGCCCGCGGGGTTCTGCCGGCGACCGTCGATCAACACCAGGGTGTAGTCAGACCCCATGCCGCGGATGTTGATGGTCTGGCCGCCAGTCTTGCCGACCGGGGCGCCGACATCGACGCCTACGACATCGGCCAGGACTTCGGTCAGGGACACCGCGCGAATCTCCTCGATCTGAGCGCGCGAGATCAGCGTAATCGAGGCCGGCGCCTGTTCGATGCGTTGTTCGAAGCCAGCGGCGGTGACCACCACCTCTTCCAGCTCATGCGTCTCTCCGTCGGGGTCCGGGGCGGGACCTTCGCCCGCCATGACCGGACCGGCGATCGCCAGGACGGCGGCCCCGCAAAGCCAGGACGCCTTGCGGCGAAGAGAGAGACGACCGTTCATGTTCAAACCCCCAGGTACTGGCGGGGCGTCGACACACGCCCCTTTATGCGAGTGCCTCTCAATAGCTTTTTTGCATCGAGAGCAAGCGGGTGTGCGATTAAGTCGCAATAACCAGCGCCCCGCATCCCGCTGGCGCGGCCCGCCCGCCGGGCCTATCAAGACGGCATGAATCTGTTCGACATCCTGTTCCTGGTCACCATCTGCGCGGTGACGGTCACCCTGGCCTTCGGTCTGAAGACCCTGTTCACCGAAGGACCCGAGGCGCGCAGCCGGTCCAACAAACTGATGCGGCTGCGGGTGGCGCTTCAAGCTGTGGCGGTGATCCTGCTGATCGCGGCCATGTGGTGGCGTTCGGCCCACGGAGGCTGACATGGTCACCCTGAACCGCATCTACACCCGAACCGGCGACGGCGGAGAGACGCGGCTGGCGTCCGGCCAGCCGGTGTCCAAGAGCGACGCCCGTGTCGAGACCTATGGCGTTGTGGACGAGCTGAACGCCGTGATCGGGATCGCCCGACTGCACACGGGCCAGAACGAGCGCATCGACGCCATGCTGGGCCGCATCCAGAACGAGCTGTTCGACCTGGGCGCCGACCTGGCCACGCCATATGCGCCCGAGCCGAAATGGGAGGCGCTGCGCATCGTCGCCTCGCAGGTCGAGCGGCTGGAGACCGAGATCGACTGGATGAACGAGAGCCTGAAACCGCTGGACAGTTTCATCCTGCCCGGCGGCGCGCCCCTGGCGGCGCACCTGCACATGGCGCGCACGGTGGCCCGCCGCGCCGAACGCGAGGCGGTGCGTCTGATGGAGGGCGGCGAGACGGTCAACGCCGAGGCCGTGAAATACCTGAACCGGCTGTCCGACCATCTGTTCGTCGCGGCGCGGCGCGCCAACGTCAACGGCGTCGGCGGCGGCGATGTGCTGTGGAAGCCCGGCGCGACGCGGTAAGCGATCTCCACTCCGTCATCCTCGGACCAGGCCCGAGGGTGACGACGGATTTTGCTGAGCAGGGTTAGAGGAAAGAGTACGGGTCCACGTCCACTGTCAGCCGCACGCTGGCCGGAACCTTCACCCGCGCCAGCCAGGCGCGCAGGAAGCCTTGCAGGTCGACGTCGCGGTCGGCGCGGACCAGCAGCCGCTTGCGCCGTCGTCCGCGCACCAGGGCCAGGGGCGCGTCGGCGGGACCATAGACCTCCAGCCGTTCGGCGTTGGGGATGGCGGCGGCCAGGTCGGCGACCGTCTTGTCCAGCGCGGCGGCGTTCTCGCTGGACAGGATCAGGGCCGCCAGCCGACCATAGGGCGGCAATGATCCCATCTCGCGCTCAGCCGATTCGATTTCGGCGAAGCCGTCACGGTCGCCCGCGGCCAGGGCCTGAAGCACGGGGTGTTCGGGCGTCCAGGTCTGCAACAGGGCGCGGCCTGGCCGGTCGGCCCGGCCGGCCCGGCCCGTCGCCTGGGTCAAGAGCTGGAAGGTGCGCTCGGCCGCGCGCAGATCCCCGCCGCGCAGGCCCAGATCGGCGTCGACCACCCCGACCAGCGTCAGGCGCGGAAAATTGTGGCCCTTGGCGGCAGCCTGGGTGGCGACCAGGATGTCGATCTCGCCGTCGATCATCGCCTGGATCAGGGCGCGCGCGGACTTGGCGTCGGGCACGGTGTCGGAACTGAACACGGCGGTGCGGGCGTCGGGAAACAGCAGGCGCACCTCCTCCTCGATCCGTTCGACGCCGGGACCGACCGACACCAGCGTGTCCTCCGCCCCGCAGTTGGGGCAGGTCCGCGGACGCGGCATGGAAAAGCCGGTCAGATGGCAGACCAGCCGCCCGGTATAGCGATGCTCGACCAGCCAACTGTCGGTGTCGGGCGCCGTCAGCCGGTGGCCGCAGGCGCGGCACAGGACCACCGGCGCATAGCCGCGTCGGTTCAGAAACAGCAGGGTCTGCTCGCCCCGCGCCAGGGTTTCGGCGACGGCCGTGCGCAGCGGCGCCGACAGCCAGGTCTCGCGATCCGGCGGCGACTGGCGCAGGTCGATCAGCGCGATGTCCGGCAGCACCGCCGTCCCGTGCCGGGCGCGCAGCTTCAACCAGCCGTAACGCCCGGCCTGGGCGTTCGCCAACGTCTCCAGCGACGGCGTGGCCGAGGCCAGGACCACGGCGGCGCCCTCGATGCGCGCGCGGGCCACCGCCAGGTCGCGGCCGTGATAGACCAGCCCCTCGTCCTGTTTGAACGATCCGTCGTGCTCCTCATCCACCACGACCAGGCGCAGATTGACGAAGGGCAGGAACAGGGCCGAGCGGGCGCCGACCACGATGTTGCAGCGCCCGGCGCGCACCGCCTCCCACACCCGCCGCCTCTGCGGCGGGGCGACGACAGAATGCCATTCGGCGGGGGCGGCGCCGAAACGATCGGCGATGCGCGCGATCAGGGCCTGGGTCAGGGCGATCTCGGGCAACAGGATCAGGATCTGGGCCGCCGGGTCGGCGCTCAGAATGCGGGCGGCGGCCTCCAGATAGGCTTCGGTCTTGCCCGAGCCGGTGACCCCGTCCAGCAAGAAGGGCGCGAACCCTTCCGCCGAGGCGACGGCGTCGGCGGCCGCCGCCTGGTCCGGGTTCAGGGTCGCGGGGGCGTGGGCCGGGTCCGGCCCGTCGAAGGCGGCCTCGGCCGTGATCTCGACGATCTCCAGCACGCCTTCGT
>JAFLCT010000101.1 GCA_017302335.1 Caulobacterales bacterium
CCGGCCTCCTGCTCCCGCAAGATCCCGATGATTTGCTCTTCCGTGAACCTTGATCGCTTCATTCTTGTCCGTCCTTCGTTGGGCGGACTCTAGCTATTCCTGGAGGAGTTTCAGGGGGTCACGTCAGTGACGCTGTCGGAGGAGGCGGCGGCCGGGGCGGCGTCGACCGCCTCTTGGGCCACGGCGGCGACGGGCGCGGCGGCCAGGGTCAACAGGGAGGCGGCGGCGAGGGCGGCGATACGCATAGGCTACAGTCCTTGGTCTTCGGTTCGATCCAGAAGGGCGAAAGCGATCGGCGGCCGCGAGGGCCTGTCCGATGCGAGCGCCCAGCTTAACGGACAGTCATACCGCCATGCAAATGCGGCGCGGTCGCGCGGATGAAGAGACCATACGAGGGCGAAGGCGGGGGCGGCGCCCGGCTGGGGCGCCCGCGCCGGGTCGGGCGTCGGATCAGTGCTGGCTTTCGGGCAGGCGCACGACCAGGCCGTCGAGATCGTCGGACACGCGGATCTGACACGACAGGCGGCTGTTCGGCTGGACCCCCTCGGCGAAGTCCAGCATCGATTCCTCCATGGCCGAGGCGCGGCCCGTCACGTCCTGGAACGCCTCATCGACATAGACGTGGCAGGTGGCGCAGGCGCAGGCGCCGCCGCAGTCGGCGTCGATGCCCGGAACGTTGTTGCGGATGGCGCCTTCCATCACGGAAAGGCCGTTCCTGACCTCGACCGTGTGCTCGGTCCCGTCGTTCTCGATGTAGGTGATCTTGGCCATGCGCCCTCAACTAGCGAAAGCGGCGGCCGGATCAAGCCTTAGGCCGGGGTCTCGCCCTTCTTGCGCGAGGGCGAGACCATCAGCTTCTTGGTCTCGGCGATGGCCTTGGCCGGATTCAGACCCTTGGGGCACACCTGGGCGCAGTTCATGATGGTGTGGCAGCGATAGAGTTTGAACGGGTCTTCCAGGTCGTCGAGGCGCTTTTGGGTCGCGTCGTCGCGGCTGTCAGAGATCCAGCGATAGGATTGCAACAGCGCGGCCGGGCCGAGGTATTCGGTCTGGTTCCACCAGTAGCTGGGGCACGAGGTCGAGCAGCAGGCGCACAGGATGCATTCGTACAGGCCGTCCAGCTTGGCGCGATCCTCGGGCGATTGCAGGCGCTCCTTTTGCGGGTCCGGCGTGTCGGACTGGAGCCAGGGCTGGATCGAGTCGTACTGGGCGTAGAACAGGCTGAGGTCCGTCACCAGGTCCTTGACCACCGGCTGGTGCGGCAGGGGGGCGATGGAGATTTCCGAAGACTGGCATTCGTCCCAGCCCTTGGTGCAGGCCAAGGTGTTGCGCCCGTCGATGTTCATCGAGCACGAACCGCAGATGCCCTCGCGGCACGAGCGACGGAAGGTCAGGGTCGGGTCGATCTCGTTCTTGATGTGGATCAGGGCGTCCAGAAGCATCGGCCCGTGGTCGTCGGCCGAGACCTCATAGACGTCCCAGCGGGGATCGGCGTCGACCTCGGGATCGTAACGATAGACCTTGTAGGTCTTGACGTTCTTGGCACCGGCCGGGGCCTTGTGCACCTTGCCGGTCGTCGGTTTGGAGCCTTTGGGAAGGGTGAGCTGAACCATCGGGGCCTCAGTACTTCCGCTCTTTGGGCGGGATGTAATCCACGTCCTTGGTCATGGTGTAGCTGTGGACCGGGCGGTAATCGATCGTCGACTGGCCCTTGGTCTCGTCCAGCCAGGACAGGGTGTGCTTCATCCAGTTCTGGTCGTCGCGGGTCGGATAGTCCTCACGCGCGTGGGCGCCGCGGCTTTCGGTGCGGTTCAGGGCGCCTTCGATGGTGACGACGGCCTGACCGATCAGATTGTCGTACTCCAGCGTCTCGATCAGGTCGGTGTTCCAGATCAGGCTGCGGTCGGTGGTCTTGATGTCGTCGGACGCCTTGAACACCTCGCGCACGCGCTGGACGCCCTTTTCCAGGGTCTCGCCGGTGCGGAAGACGGCGGCGTCCTCCTGCATGGCGCGCTGCATGGCCAGGCGCAGATGGGCGGTCGGGGTCGAGCCGTCGGCGTTGCGGAAACGATCCAGCCGCGCCAGGTGGGCGTCGGTGGTCGCGGCCGGGGCGTCGGGGACGGCGGAGTTGCGGTCGACCGTCTCGTCGGCGCGCAGACCGGCGGCGCGGCCGAACACGACCAGGTCGATTAGGCTGTTGGACCCCAGGCGGTTGGCGCCGTGCACCGAGACGCAGGCCGCTTCGCCCACGGCCATCAGGCCCGGCACCACGGCGTCGGCGTCGTCGCCGCGCTTGGTCAGGACCTCGCCGTGATAGTTCGTGGGAATGCCGCCCATGTTGTAGTGAACGGTCGGCAGGACCGGAATCGGCTCCTTGGTCACGTCGACGCCGGCGAAGATCTTGGCGCTTTCCGAGATGCCCGGCAGGCGCTGGTGAATGATCTCGGGATCGAGGTGGTCGAGGTGTAGGAAGATGTGGTCCTTCTTGGGACCCACGCCCCGCCCTTCACGGATTTCGATGGTCATGGAGCGGCTGACCATGTCGCGCGGGGCCAGGTCCTTCACGGTCGGCGCATAGCGCTCCATGAAGCGTTCGCCCTCGGAGTTGGTCAGATAGCCGCCCTCGCCGCGCACCCCCTCGGTGATCAGGCAGCCGGCGCCGTAGATGCCGGTCGGGTGGAACTGAACGAACTCCATGTCCTGCAACGGCAGACCGGCGCGCAGCACCATGGCGTTGCCGTCGCCGGTGCAGGTGTGGGCGCTGGTGGCGCTGAAATAGGCGCGGCCGTATCCGCCGGTGGCCAGGATGACGGTCTTGGCGCGGAAGCGGTGCAAGGTTCCGTCATCCAGTTTCAGAGCCGTCACGCCGGTGCAGGCGCCGTCCTGCATGATCAGGTCGAGCGCGAAATACTCGATGAAGAACTCGACCTCGCGGCGCACCGACTGGCCGTACAGAGTGTGCAGGATGGCGTGGCCGGTGCGGTCGGCGGCGGCGCAGGTGCGCTGGACCGGGCCTTCGCCGTAGTTGCGGGTCATGCCGCCGAAGGCGCGCTGATAGATCGTGCCCTCTTCGGTGCGCGAGAAGGGCACGCCCCAATGCTCCAGCTCGTACACGGCCTGGGGGGCGTTCCGGCACATATATTCGATGGCGTCCTGGTCGCCCAGCCAGTCGGACCCCTTGACGGTGTCGAACATATGCCAGCGCCAGTCGTCCTGGCCCATATTGCCCAATGCCGCCGAGATGCCGCCCTGGGCGGCCACGGTGTGCGAGCGGGTCGGGAAGACCTTGGTGACGCAGGCGACCTTCAGCCCGGACTGGGCCGCGCCCAGCGCCGCGCGCAGGCCCGAACCGCCCGCGCCGACAACCACCACGTCATAGGCGTGATCGACGAATTCGTAAGCGGCCATTCGGCTCAGCCTCCCAGACCGGCGGGCAGCGGCGCAGAACCCAGCGCCAGCCGCCCGATGAAGAAGACGCTCAAACCCGCCACGGCCAGGCAGAGCAGGGCGATGAAGGTCAACAGCGCCGTACGCGACGACGGCTTGTGCACATAGTCGTCGACGATGACCTTCAGCCCCATGTTGGTGTGCCACAGGGCGATCAGCAGGCTGACGGCCAACAGCGCGGCGTTGACCGGCTGAGCCAGCCAGGCGCGGGCGCCGTCATAGCCCGATCCGGCGATCGTCCAGGCGCCCCAAAGGCCCCACAGGCAAAGCGGGATCAGGACCAGGGCCGACAGGCGCTCGGCCCGCCATTCGGCGGCGCCATGACGCTCGGACACCTTCACCCCCTTACGATAGGTTTTTTTGATCCGGCTCACAGCACGACCTTTCCACTGGCGAACAGGGCGATCCAGAAACCGATGCCGATGGCGGCGCCGACGATGATGCTGACGGCGGTCATCCAGGTGGCGGTCTTGGGGTCCAGGCCGTCGCCCATGTCCCAGATCAGATGACGGATCCCGGCGGTCAGGTGATAGGCGATGGCCAGGGTCAGGCCGAACCAGATCACCAGGCCCAGCGGCGAACCCATCCACGCCACGAAGCCCGCATAGGCGTCGGGGCCCGAGGCCAAGGCCCATAGCCAGGCGGCCACGAACAGGGCGCCGAACGACAGGGCGCCGGCCGCGATCCGGTTCAGGATCGACCCCGTCATGGTCAGATGGAAGCGCCAGACCTGAAGATGCGGCGACAGGGGGCGGGCGCGGCCGTTCGGCTGGCGAACGAAGCGGCCGGTGGGATCGGGGTCGGTCGCGTTCGTCGGGCCGCCGACGCCGGGAGCGGGCTGGGTCATGCGAATCGTTCTCAAAACCGCGCGAATTCAACGCGCCTAGGTCGACGCACAGGCTTTAGTGACCGTCGCCACGGAGTGTCAACGCACGCTCCCGCACTTGCTCACTCAAGCGGGCGGAGGCAGGGTCGGCGACGATGGAAACCTTGGCTCTGATCCTGTGGCTGACGATTCAGACTCCCTATGCTGCGGCGGGGAGCGCGCAGACCTATGCGCCGCCGACCGTCCGGCCGTTCGAACCGACCGAAACCTTCGCCCAGTCCGCCCCCGCCGGATCGACCGAGCGCAGCCAGCCCCTGACCCAGCCGGAGACGCTGGACGCCTTTCGGCGCGGGTATCAGGTCGGGCCGGAACCGCTGGATGCGGCCTATGAGCAAGGGGTGGCGACGGCCGAGGCCCAGGCTGACGCCCTGGCTGGGCCGCTGGACGGCGGCTGGCTGGTGATGGACGGCGACCGGGCGCGCGGCCGGATGGTGCTGGCCGACGTCGTCGGCGGAATCATCGAGGGCGCCTTCAGCCCGGTGGAGGGCGGGGGGGCGGCCACGCCCCTGACGGGCCGCCGCGAGGGCGACCGGGCCGAACTGTCGCTGGAGGGCCGCTCGGTGCGTCTGCGCCGGACTGACGACGGCTGGAGCGGGACGTGGGGCGAGGCGCGGGTGACGCTGAGGCGGGGCCTTTAGGGGCGTCTTGGGTCTATGCCCGTGACGAAGGCGGAAACGCCCGCTAAAGCCATCTGATGACCGAAGCGCCCAAGAAGGGCTGGTTCTCGCGCCTCAGCGAGGGCCTGTCCCGCTCCTCCAAACAGATGACCGAGCAGGTGGTGGCGACCTTCGTCAAGGAGCCGCTGTCCGAGACCGCGCTGGAGGGGTTGGAGGAGCATCTGCTGGAGAGCGATCTCGGCCCGGCCGCCACCGACCGCATCGTCGCCCGCTTCCGCGACCTGCGTTTCGGCAAGAGCACCGACGAACGCGAGGTGAAGACCGCCCTGGCCGAGGCCGTGGCCGCCGAACTGCGCCCCAATCAGGCGACCTTCGATCCGCTGGGACAGGGGATCAAGCCGTTCGTCGTGCTGTTCGTCGGGGTCAACGGCTCGGGCAAGACCACGACCCTGGGCAAGATCGCCGCCGATCTGACGGCCAAGGGCGCCAAGGTGATGATCGTCGCCTGCGACACCTTCCGCGCCGCCGCCCGCGAACAGTTGAAGGTCTGGGCCGAGCGCGCCGGAGCCGATTTCGAGAGCCGTCGCGACGGCGCCGACCCGGCCGGTCTGGCGTTTGACGCCTACACCAAGGCCCGGGCCGAGGCCTACGACGTGGTGCTGATCGACACCGCCGGGCGGTTGCAGAACAAACAGGCCCTGATGGACGAGCTGCTGAAGATCGTTCGCGTGCTGAAGAAGATCGACCCCGAGGCCCCGCACGAGACCCTGTTGGTTCTGGACGCCACGGTCGGCCGCAACGCCCTGGCCCAGGAACAGATCTTCGGCCGCGCGGCCTATGTCTCGGGCGTGGTCATGACCAAGCTTGACGGCACGGCGCGCGGCGGGGTGCTGGTGCCCGTCGCCAACGCCTCGGACGCCCCCATCAAGCTGATCGGCGTGGGCGAGGGGGTCGAGGACCTCCAGCCGTTCGACGCCGACGCCTTCGCCCGCTCCCTGGTCGGACTTGAGGACTGAGCCATGACCGAAGCCGCCTCGACCAACCGCCAGTGGATCAGAAGCGCTGTCGACTTCGGCGCCCTGGCCGCCTTCGCCCTGGCCTTCGTCGTCCTGCGCGCGCGCGGCGTGGAATCGTCCGAGGCCCTGGTCCAGGCGACCTGGGCGCTGGTCGGCGGTTCGGCGGTGGCCCTGGTCGTCGGCTATCTGGTCGAGAAACGGCTGGCCTTGCTGCCGTTGCTGACCGGCGGTTTCGCCCTGGTGTTCGGAGTGCTGACCCTGTTCTTCGACGACGCCCTGTTCGTGAAGTTGAAGGTTACGGTGCTGAACCTGTTCCTGGCGGCCCTGCTGCTGGGCGGGACGCTGATGGGGAAATACCCGTTGAAGGCCCTTCTGGGCGACGCCATCAAGGTCAATGACGCGGCCTGGCGCACCCTGACGCTGCGCTATGGGATCTATTTCCTGGCCGTGGCCCTGGTGAACGAGGTGGTGCGCAGCCCCGCCGCCGTCACCGCCATCTGGTCGTGGCTAGGGCGGGGGACGCCTGACGCCGAGGCTGTCTGGGTCGGCTTCCGCGGCGTGCTGTGGATCGCCGCCTCGATCTTCGGCGTCTCGCAATTGCCGCTGATCATGAAGAACCTGATCAAGGACGAACCGCCCGGCCCGACCTCGCCCGATACGGGCCTCTAACCTCAAGCCCGCCCTCAAGCAGCGAGCGGCCGCGCCGCGAGCGTTAGGGCCGAGAAACAGCCCTCAAGCAGCGAGGCTCCGCGAGCCGAGCGTTAGGGCCGAGGCGACCACACGGTAGGGCGGCTAAAGAACAACTTTCGCATCGGCGTCGCGAAACCGTAAACCGGGGCTGCTAGAGCTGACGCCAGCCTTGGGGATAGGGTCATGGTCAAGTCCGGCAAGTCGTCGAAGAAGAACGCGGGTCCGCTGGCGGCGTCGCCCAGCCACCTGATGCATCGCGCCCTGCAATTGGCGCTGGACGTCTATACCGAGGAGGTGGGTCCCGACGGCCTGACCCAGCGCCAATTCGCGGTTCTGGAGGCCGTCTCGGCCAAGGCCGGGCTGAGCCAGACCGATCTGGTCCGCGCCACCGGCATCGACCGCTCGACCCTGGCCGATCTGGTCGCGCGGATGGAGTCCAAGGGTCTGGTCGAGCGTCGGCGTTCGACCCTGGACGCCCGCGCCATGACCGTGCGCCTGACCGAGGCGGGAACGGCGGCCCTGGAGGCGATGCGGCCGCGCGTGCAATCGGCGGACAAACGCATTCTGGCCCTGCTGCCCAAGGGCCGTCGCGAAGCCTTCCTGACCGTGCTGGCGGAACTGGCCGCCACCGCCGACGCCGCCCCCGACCTGGCCAAGGCCGAGGCCCGCGCCGCCAAGAAGGCGGCCAAGGAAGCCAGAAAAGCCGAAAAAGCGGCCAAGAAGGCCGCCGCCAAGCCGGAAAAGGTCAAGACGCCCAAGGCGGCCAAGGCGGACAAGCCCGCGAAAGCGCCAAAGGCCGCCTAATCTCGTCTCCCCGCTGAGGGGAGACGGAATCCGGGTCAGGCCTTGCCGTCGAAATTCCCGCCGGACGTCTCGCCGGACGCCGCATAGCCGCCCGCCGCGCCGGTTCCCGAATCCTTGGCCGCGACCACCACCATGGCCGGCCGTACGGTGCGGCCGAACAGCTCATAACCGGCCTGAAGCGTCTGGATCACCGCGCCGCCCGGCACGTCGGCCGAAGGCTGCTCCATCATCGCCTGGTGGAAGTGCGGATCGAAGGCTTCGCCCGCCTGGGGGGCCACGCGCTTCAGCCCGTTGGTCTCGAAGGCCGACAACAGCGACTTCTGGGTCATCTCCAGCCCGGTCACCAGGCCGCCAGCCGCGCCCTCGGCGTCATTCGGCGCCGCCTGCAAGGCCCGCTCCAGATTGTCGGCCACGCCCAGAAGGTCACGCGCGAACCGCTGGATGGCGTAGGCGCGGGCGTCGTTCATCTGGCCTTCGGTGCGGCGCTTGACGTTTTCGGCCTCGGCGGCGGCGCGCAGGGCGCGATCGCGCCACTGGTCGCGCTCGGCGATGACGGCGTCCAGCGGAGCCAGGCCGTCCTCCTGAGCCTCTGCGTCGGCTTGCTCGGCGGCGATCTCGGCGTCCAGATCGGTGTCGATGGGGTCGTTGTCGGGCGTTTGGGTCACGTCTCTTGTCCGTCCAGCATTCGGCCCAGCACCCGGGCGGTGTAGTCCACCAACGGGATGACACGGGCATAGTTCAATCGGGCAGGCCCGATGACGCCGATGGCGCCCAGAACCCGCTGTCGCCCCGTCATATAGGGCGCCGCGATCACGGCGGAACCCGAAAGCGAGAAAAGCCGCGTCTCGGCGCCGATGAAGATGCGCACGCCCTGGCCGCCCTCGACCCCGTCCAGCAGGCCGATGAGCTGTTCCTTCTGCTCCAGGTCCTCGAACAGGGAGCGGACCCGCTCCAGGTCCTCGGCCGCCCCGGCGTCGGCCAGAAGATTGGCCCGGCCGCGCACGATCAGCGAGCGTTCCCGCTCGATCCCGCCCGACCAGGCGGCCACGCCGTCCTCGACCAGACGGGCGGCGGCGGTGTCCAGCTCGCGCCGCGCGGTCTCCAGCTCGGCCCGCATCTCGACCCGCGCCTCGGCCAGGGGGCGGCCTTTCAGTCGTGCGTTCAGGAAGTTGGAGGCCTCGGCCAAGGCCGAGGGCGTGACCCCCGCCGCCAACGGCATCAGCCGATTCTCCACCGTGCCGTCGTCGCCGACCAGCACCGCCAGGGCCTGGTCGTGACCCAGGGCCACGAACTCCACGTGTTTGACCCCGGTCTCGCGCACTGGGGTGACCACGACCCCCGCGCCGCCCGCCAGGCCCGACAGCAGGGCCGAGGC
>JAFLCT010000102.1 GCA_017302335.1 Caulobacterales bacterium
GACGACCGAGGCTGCGAATGAATCTGCGTAATCTGGCGATCTGGGGCGCCGTCATCCTGGTCCTGCTGGCCGCCTATGGGGCGATGAGCCAGAACGGCGGACCCGCCATGCCGGGCGCCAAGGGCGCGGCCGCCGCACGGCCGAGCGCCATCTCCTATTCCGAACTGCTGAGCCGCACCGCCGCGGGCGAGGTGAAGTCGGTCGTCATTTCCGGCGACCAGATCACCGGCGTGTTGAAGGAAGGCGACAAGCGGTTCACCACCGTCGCCCCGCTGTCGGACACCAGTCTGGCTCCGCGCCTGAACGAGGCGGGCGTGCTGGTCGAGGTCAAGACCGTCAAACAGGCCTGGTGGATGGGCCTGATCGGCCTGTTGCTGCCGATCCTGATCATCGTGGCCATCTGGATCTTCTTCATGCGCCAGATGCAGGGCGGCGCGCGCGGGGCCATGGGCTTCGGCAAGTCCAAGGCCAAGCTGCTGACCGAGCACAAGGGCCGCAAGACCTTTGACGACGTGGCCGGCGTGGACGAGGCCAAGGACGAGCTGCAAGAGGTCGTCGACTTCCTGAAGGACCCCGGCAAATTCCAGCGCCTGGGCGGCAAGATCCCCAAGGGCGCCCTGCTGGTCGGACCTCCCGGCACCGGCAAGACCCTCTTGGCCCGCGCCGTGGCCGGTGAGGCGGGCGTGCCCTTCTTCTCGATCTCGGGTTCAGACTTCGTGGAGATGTTCGTCGGCGTCGGCGCCAGCCGCGTGCGCGATATGTTCGAACAGGCCAAGAAGAACGCCCCCTGCATCATCTTCATCGACGAGATCGACGCCGTCGGCCGCCATCGCGGCGCCGGTCTGGGCGGCGGCAATGACGAGCGCGAGCAGACCCTGAACCAGTTGCTGGTCGAGATGGACGGCTTCGAATCCAACGAGGGCATCATCCTGATCGCCGCCACCAACCGACCGGACGTTCTGGACCCCGCCCTGCTGCGTCCGGGCCGGTTCGACCGCCAGGTGGTGGTGCCCAACCCCGACGTTTCGGGCCGCGAGCGCATCCTGCGCGTGCACATGAAGGACGTGCCCCTGGCCGCCGATGTGAATGTGAAGACCATCGCCCGCGGCACGCCCGGCTTCTCGGGCGCCGATCTGGCCAATCTGGTCAATGAGGCGGCTCTGGCCGCGGCCCGCAAGGACCGTCGCATGGTCACCCATCGCGACTTCGAGGACGCCAAGGACAAGGTGCTGATGGGGTCCGAGCGCAAGTCCATGGCCATGAACGAGGAAGAGAAACGCCTGACCGCCTATCACGAGGCCGGCCACGCCATCGTCGCCATGAACGTCAAGATGGCCGACCCGGTGCACAAGGCCACCATCGTGCCGCGCGGCCGCGCCCTGGGCATGGTCATGCAACTGCCGGAAGGCGACCGCTATTCGATGAAATACCAGCAGATGGTCGATCGCATCGCCATCATGGCCGGCGGTCGCGTGGCCGAAGAGCTGATCTTCGGCAAGGCGAACATCACCTCGGGCGCCAGTTCCGACATCCAGCAAGCCACCAAGCTCGCCCGGGCGATGGTCACGCGCTGGGGTTTTTCGGACCAGTTGGGCACCGTGGCCTATGGCGAGAACCAGGAAGAGGTCTTCCTGGGCCATTCGGTCTCGCGCACCCAGAACATCTCGGAGGAGACCGCCCGCATCATCGACGCCGAGGTCAAGCGACTGGTCACCAACGGCTGGGACGAGGCGCGCAAGATCCTGAAACGCAAGAAGGCCGATCACGAGAAGCTGGCTCAGGGCCTGCTGGAGTACGAGACCCTGTCGGGCGACGAGATCCGCGACCTGCTGGAAAAGGGCCTGGCCCCCAACCGCGACGCGGACAACTTCCCCAACGCCGGACCTTCGGTCTCGGTGCCGGTGACCCCGGCGGCGGAGGGCGCCGAGGCGCAACAGCCCACCGTCCACTGACGCCCGCCGGTTCAAGTCCACGGACGGCCGCCCGACAACGGGCGGCCGTTTCGCGTTCCGGCCCGACCTAGTCCGCCTCGACCAGAACCGGCGTCAGCCGCCGCAGTTCGCCGGAGGCGTCGGGCCAGTCCACCGACACGCCCTCGGCCAGACCGAGTAAGCCGGCCCCGACCCAGGACAGGATGGACACCTGGCCCTGGTCGATGTCGGCGTCTGGCGGCAGCACCAGTCGGACGCGACGGGCCTCTTCGCCCCGGCCGTCGGTGTAGCGCAGCCAGCGGTTCAGGCCGACGACCTTGGGCGGCACGTCGCGGGTCTCGCGCACCTCGGCGCGATCCAGTTCCTGTTGCAGCAGCGCGGTCGCACCGCGGCCGGGCAGGTCGCCGACAAGACGGTGCAAGGCCTCGAAATCGGCTCGGCTCAGGATGATGTCGGGCAGTTCGGTTTGGGGGTCAGGCGACATGGAACAGTCTCCAGCATGAAGGGGCGCCAGCCGTCCTCGGCGGGCGCGACAGCGGTTATGTTTTCGGAGTGGGTGGCGACGATGGCGTCCCGTAGCGGGCCGCGCGACGCGCACGACTATCCGCTACGGGTCAGACGCCTTCGACGCGGCGTCCCGCATGGCTGGTCCGTCGATCATGACTGACGAGGCGGTTCATCAGGCGAAGCTGGGGGCGATGGCGCGCCTTGTCAAACAGGGCGGCGCAACCCACCCCATGAACTAGTTTGCATTATAAACTTGTCTGTGCGATACGGCGACTCATTGAGGAGGAGGATCTCCATGTCGACCCCTGAAACCACCGAGCGGCTGCACGGCCTGGACGCCCTGAGGGGCGGCGCCTTGCTGCTGGGCGTCGTTCTGCACGCCAGCCTGTCGTTCTTTCCCCAGCAGACCTGGATCGTCGCCGACGACAGTCGGTCCATCGGCGCGGCCTGGCTGTTCTACGGCATCCACCTGTTTCGAATGACCGCCTTCTTCCTGATCGCCGGCCTGTTCGCCCACATGATGCTGGCGCGACGGGGCTGGTTCGGCTTCCTGAAGGACCGGGTCGTCCGCATCGCCGGGCCGCTGGTCGTGTTCTGGCTTCCGGTCATGGCCGGGATCATCACCGCGCTGGCGTGGAATGCTCACGTCCAGGGCTGGGTCACGCCCGGCGCGCCGCCCCCGCCGTCGCCGACCTATGACTGGACCAACTTTCCGCTGACCCACCTGTGGTTCCTGTATGTGCTGATGATCTTCTATGCGGCCATGCTGATCGTGCGTCTGCCATTCGCGGTCCTGGACCGCGGCGGCGCATGGGGCCGGGCGGTCGACCGGCTGACCGGTCTTCTGACCGGGCCGTGGACGCCGTTCATCCTGGCCGCCCCCCTGGCCTACGCCCTGTGGCTGGACCCCAAATGGATCGCCTTCTTCGCCGTGCCGACGCCGGACGCGGGCCTGGTTCCCCACACCGCCTCATTGGTCGGCTTCGGCCTGGCCTTCGGCTTCGGCTTCCTGCTGGATCGTCGTCGCGATCTGTTGGACCGGATCGGCGCCGGGTCGCCGCTGTTCCTGATCACGGCGGTCGCCGCCGGAGTCGTCGCCTATGGCCTGGCGGGCGGCCCGAACCTGACGCCGATGGTCGAACCGACGCAAGAGAAGGCCGTCGCGGCGGTCGCCATGGCCGTGGCCGTCTATGGTTCGGCCTTCGCGGCCATGGGTCTGTCGTTGAAGCTGCTGTCGGGCCGCAGCGTCGTCCGGCGCTATCTCGCGGACGCCTCCTATTGGGTCTATATCGTGCACCTGCCGCTGGTCATGCTGGCTCAGGTCTGGGTGCAGGACTGGCCCGCGCCCTGGTGGTTCAAGCTGATCGGCGTGTCGCTGGGCGTGCTGGGCGTCTGTCTGGTCAGCTATGAACTGATGGTGCGGCATGGCTTCTTGGGCCGTTGGCTGAATGGCCGCAGCATCCCGCGGAAACCCAAGGCCCGGTCCCAGGCGGCCGAATAGCTTGCCAAGCCCCGTCGGCTCGTCCACGCCAGAGGGTGAGCCGACGATGGAGAATCGACGCCATGAACCGGACGACCGCGAAACCCCGCCTGTACTCCGCCGAGGCCGATCTGGCCTTCATGCGCTCGATTGTCGAAGGCGACGGGCGGCCGCAGTTGACCCTGGCCGTCTGCTATCTGGCGGGCGGACTGTTGTACGGTTTTCAGTGCCTGTTCCACCTGGGACAGGTTCTGGGCGTCATCCGTTGGCCCCCCCTGGCCAATCTGATCTTCGTCGTGGGGATCACCGTCGTCTTCCTGATCATCCTGGTCTGGGCCATCAGCACCGACAGGCGCAACGACACGAACGGCGCGCGCGGCCCGATGGCCAGCCGCGCCATGCAGGCGGCCCTGAGCGGCGCGGGCATGGCCAATGCGGCGGTGTTGATCATCTTCGGCGTCGGGGCGATGCGCGACCAGGACTTCGCCGTCTGGCTCTACTATCCAGCGGTGATCTTCTGTTTGCAGAGCGCGGCCTGGTACATGGCCTGGAGCCTGAAGAAAAAGCCGTGGATGCTGGCCGCCTCTCTGGGCGGCTGGGTCACGGCGGTGGCCCTGGGCCTGCTGGTGCGCGAGCCTCTGGCCTATCTGGGCGTCTGCACCGCGGCCCTGTTCCTGCTGTTCGCGGGACCGGGGTGGATCATGTGGCGCGCCGCCCGCACGGCCCTGGCCGAAAGCTGAGCATCGATGGGCCTGGCCGATCTCGGGCGGATCGACGATGTCATCCACGGCCGGATGCGGCTGGGGATCATGGTCTATCTGGCCGACGTCGAGACGGCGGATTTCACCGAGCTGAAGACGGTTCTGGGCGCGACCCAGGGCAATCTGTCGGTGCATCTGAAAACCCTGGAAAAGGCCGGCTACGTCGAGATCGACAAGAGCTTTCGCGACAACAAGCCCCTGACCCGCGTCAGCATCACCGCCACGGGACGCAAGGCCTTCTCGGCCTATCTGAAGGCGTTGGACAGCCTGATCGGACGGGAGTGATCGCCATGGCGCGCCCCCTGGTCATGGGCATCGTCAACGTGACGCCCGACAGTTTCTCGGACGGCGGGCGGCTGGGTTCGGTCGCGGCGGCCGTCGATCACGCGATGCGTCTGGCCGCCGACGGCGCCGACATCCTGGACATCGGCGGCGAAAGCACCCGGCCGGGGGCCGATCCGGTCGACGAACGGGACGAGATGGCGCGCGTGGTTCCAGTGATCGCGGGCGTCCGCGCCCGGTGGGGCGGGCCGATCAGCATCGACACCCTGAAGCCCGGCGTGGCGCGGGCGGCGGCTGCGGCGGGGGCGGCGATCTGGAACGACGTCAGCGCCCTGACCTGGGCCGAAGACAGCCTGGAGACGGCCGCCGCGCTGGGCTGCACGGTCTGTCTGATGCACATGAAGGGCGAGCCGCGCACCATGCAGGCCGATCCCCGCTATGACGACGTGGTCGCCGAGGTCATCGGCGCCCTGGCCGCGCGGGCGGAAGCGGCCCTGGCGGCGGGGGTGACGCGCGACCGCATCTGGCTGGACCCCGGCGTCGGCTTCGGCAAGACGGCCTCGCACAACCTGGCCCTGACGGCGCATCTGGAGCGACTGGCCGCCCTGGGTTTCCCGGTGCTGTACGGCGCCAGCCGCAAACGCGTGGTCCAGGCGGTCGATGCGACGGCGACCGAACCCGACGACCGGATCGGCGGGTCCCTGGCCCTGGCGCTGGAGGCGGCGCGGCGCGGCGCGGCCGTGATCCGGGTTCACGACGTGCGCCAGACGGTGCAGGCCCTGAAGCTTCAGGCGGCGGTGGCGGCCGCGGCCAAGGGGTGACGCGACCCGCGATCCCGGCCTATCAAGGCCGCTCAATTCCCCACGGAGTCGCCATGACCGCCCCGCTCGGCCGCGTTCTGATCATCGCCGGTTCGGATTCCGGCGGCGGCGCGGGGGTGCAGGCGGACATCAAGGCGGCGACCCTGCTGGGCGGCCATGCGGCCACGGCGATCACCGCGATCACGGTGCAGAACACCCTGGGGGTGCATGGGGTGCATCCCCTGCCGCTGGACCTGATCGAGGCCCAGGCGCGGGCCGTGCTGGACGACATCGGCGCCGACGCGATCAAGACCGGGATGCTGGGTTCGGCCCAGACGGTCGAGACGGTGGCGGCTCTGTTGGACACGACGTCGGCGCCGGTGGTGGTCGATCCGGTGATGATCGCCAAGGGCGGCCATCCGTTGCTGGAAGACCGGGCCGTCGCGGCGGTCCGCGACCTGATGATCCCGCGCGCGGCCTTGCTGACCCCCAATGCGCCCGAGGCCGAGACCCTGACCGGGTTGACGGTCGTCGACCTGGACGGGCAGCGGCGGGCGGGCGAGGCCCTGCTGGCCCTGGGGGCGAAGGCGGTGCTGATGAAGGGGGGCCATGTGCCGGGCGAGACGGTGATCGACCTGTTGCTGACCGCATCGGGCGAGACCCTGCTGGAAGGCCCGCGCATCGAGACGCGCAGCACCCACGGCACCGGCTGCACCCTGGCCAGCGCCTGCGCCGCCGGCATCGCCCAGGGCTGGTCGACCGAGGTCGCCGTGGCGCGAGCCTGGGCCTATGTCGCCGAGGCCATCCGCCGCGCGCCCGGCCTGGGCGGCGGACACGGGCCTTTGGATCACGCCTGGCCGGTGAGGGAAGCGCGATGACGACCGACGACCTGCAGGCGCGACTGGTCGCGATCATCCAGGCGAACCCGGACCTGATGTCGGTGCTGCGCGTCGTGCGCGGACTGGACCTGCCGGACTGGCGGATATTCTCCGGCGCCGTCTATCAGGCGGTGTGGAACGCCCAGACCGGACGCCCGGCGGGCCATGGGATCAAGGACTACGACCTGGGCTATTTCGACGCCTCGGACATCGGCTGGGACGCCGAGGACGCGGTGATCCGACGCGTCGCCGCCGCCTTCGAGGAGCCGTTCAAGAGCCAGGTCGAGGTGCGCAACCAGGCGCGGGTGCATCTGTGGTTCAAGGACCGGTTCGGCGAGGACTATGATGCCCTGCCGAACACCGACGCGGCGCTCGCGCGTTTCGTGGCCCCGGCCTTCGCCGTGGGGGTGCGGCTTGAGGCGGACGACGCGATCAGCGTGGTCGCGCCCTTCGGTCTTCGGGACGTGTTCGACATGGTCATTCGGCCGAACCCGGATCGGCCGCTGGCGAAGGGCTGGACGCGGACCATCGACAACGCCCGCGGCCGCTGGCCCGAGATCAAGGTGGTTCAGCCGTGACGTCGAAACCGATCCGACGGGCCGGGATGCTGGCGGCGCTGCTGCTGCTGAACGGATGCGGCTGGGCCGGAGAGCGGGCCGAGACGCCGGTCTCGGCCTCAGGCGAGCGCTGCGTGATCCCCGGCGACCTGAGACCCGCCCGCGCCTATGCCCCGCCCGCCGACGAGATCGCGCGCGACGTGGAGACGGCGCACCATCTGATGGCCGTCAGTTGGTCGCCCCAGGCGTGCCGCACCGGCGCCGACTATCCCGATGACGAGCACCAGTGCCGCGACAACAGGTTCGGCCTGACGCTGCATGGATTGTGGCCCAACGGGGCGACGCGGTCGCGGCATCCGCGCTATTGCGCCGCCGCCCCGGCGATCCGGCCCGAGACGGTCAGGCGGCATTTCTGCATGACCCCCTCGCCGTCGCTGCAACAGCATGAATGGGCCGCGCACGGGACCTGCGGCTGGGCCACGCCGGAAGCCTATTTCGACCAGGCGGCGCGGCTGTGGGACGGGCTGAATCGGCCGGATCTGGAGGCGATTCCGGCCGCCGACCTGACGGCGGGGGCGATCCGCCGGGCCTTCGCGCGGGCCAATCCTGGTCTGCCGGAGAGCGCGGTCTGGGTGGTGTTGGCCGACGGCTGGTTCCGCGAGGCGCGCATCTGTTACTCCAAGACCTTCGCCTGGGAGCCGTGCCCGCACGGCGTCGGGCCGCGCGACGGCGAGCCGGTCAAGCTGGCCCCCCGGGGACCGGCGGCCGGGTCCGCAACGCGGCGTTAACCGATGGGGCGCAGCCTCGGCTGATCCGCGACCGGAGATGCGACCCCGGAGACGTCCATGTCGACCATCGCCACATCGAGCTATCGCCGCACCCGCGACCATTTCGAGCCGCAGGACGCCGATCCGCATGAACAGCGGCGGCTGCGCGGCCAGATGGAACAGATCGACTACACCGCCTTCGTGGCCAATCGCGAAGTGCTGAGCCAGATGCTGGGCAAGGCCAATCCGGCCAGTTTCCAGAAGCTGGCGACCCTGACGGCGGCGGCGCGCGGGCGCTGGGCGGGCGAGGCCCTGCGGCTGGCCGAATCGGGTTCGCCGGTGACGCCGGATCAGGCCGCGCGGCTGACGGCGTTTCGCACCGCCTATGAAGAACTGGCCGAATCCTATGAGGCGCTGCGCCGAATGGTCGAGCGCGGCTATCTGGTGCTGAACCCCTAGATTCGGTCTCAGTTCAGCGGCTGCGGCCGGGTGACGATCGGGGCGTCCGGGTCGTCGGTCGGCGGCCGTGCGGCCGTGGGCGGCGGAACGGCGGGAAGCGGGATCGGGTCCGGCGTCGGCGCGACGATGG
>JAFLCT010000103.1 GCA_017302335.1 Caulobacterales bacterium
GGTTCCGCCGCTTGCGGCGCGGCGCGGGGCGTGCGGGGCGGGATCAGCGGGGGCCGTTCAGATGCGCGCGCGGCGCTGGGCAGGTTCAGGCCGATGCCTCTCACGGCGGGTCCGCCGCCGAACGGCGTCAGGGTGTAGGACCAGCCCGCTCCGGTACGGAAGGCCGCGTTCATGTCGGCGGCGTAGCGGTCGGCGCGGTCGGCCATGTCCTGGTCGCTGCGGACGATATGCGGCGTGACCAGGATCAGCAGTTCGGTGCGATCCCCGCTGACGCTGTTGGCCTGGAAGGCCGAGCCGACCAGCGGCAGGTCCTTCAAGAAGGGCACGCCGCTGTTGGTCTTGGAATAGTTGTTGGCGATCAGACCGCCCAGGACGCCGGTCCAGCCGTTGGCGACCTGGATGCGTGTCGTCAGGCTGCGGTTCAATATGGTCGGGCTGCCGATGCTGGTGCCGGCGGGCGGTTCTCCAGCCGATGAGATTTCCTGGGTGATCGTCAGGTCGATGCGGTCGCCGTAGACGATGGGCGTGACCTCGGTGATCACGCCAGTCTGACGGTATTGCACGCTTTGCAGTACGTCCGAGCCGTTGTTGCCCGTATTGGTGTTGGTCGCGCGTTGCGAGGTGATGATGGGCACGTCGGTGCCGACCTGGAAGCGCACCATTTCGCCGCTACGCGCCACCAATTGCGGACGTTGCAGCACATTGACGCGGTTGTTCGAGGCGTTGGCGTTGATCGCGGCCCTCAGATCAGGTCCGGTGAAGGTGAAGGAGGCGCCGGTCGAGCCGATCGCGATGCCGCCCGTATTGCCGGTCCAGTCCCCGTCCCCGCCGCTATGTTCGCCGAACAATTGGACGCCCAGGGCGGTTTTGTCGGTCAGGGTGACCTCGGCGATCATGATCTCCATGACCACCTGAGGCGCGGGGGTGTCCAGGGTCGCCAGCAATGTGCGCAACTGGGCGTAGTCCGAGGCCGAACCCATGAACAGGATGCGATTGCCGACCGGATCGGTCAGCAGTCGGCCCTGAAGGAACTGTCCGGTCTCGGACGTCGATCCGCCGCCCTGGCTCCGCTGGCCGCCGCCGCCGCCGAGCGCTGCGGCGGGCGGAGCGCCGGGGACGCCGGTGGGCGGTTGGGCCTGCATGGTTTGCGGCGCCTGGCCCATGGCCAGGCGGCCCAGAGAGGCCGCGTCCGTGTTGCGCACCTGATAGACGAAGGTCGATGTCTTGTCCCCCATGGACGCGGGGCGATCCAGGTTCGCGACCCAGAAGTTGGCGCGGTCGGCCAGTTCGGGGTCCTTGGCGAAGATCAGCAACTGGTTCGCCGCGGGGAAGGGCAGGATGATGATCGAACGCGTCACGCCCGCCGACGCCTGACGGCCGACGATATAGCCTTCGGCCGTCAGCGCCTGATCGACGGCGGCGGCCAGGGCCTCGGCGGACATGAAGGCGGGTTCGACGCGCAAGACATTGGCCCCGGCGAAACGGGGCTGATCGATCTCGCGCAGCAGGCGCACCAATTGGGCCACGTCGCGGCCATTGCCGGAGATGATCAGGCTGTTGGACGCCACGTCGGGCGTGACCTGGGCCTGGGCGGTGGAATTGAAGGTCTGGCTCAACAGAGCCTGCAAGGCGTTCACTTCGATGGTCTGGACATTGAAGACCTGGACCACCCGGCCGCTGCTGGTCGGGATCGAACGGCCGCGCACGATCTCGGAACCGCCCGGCGTGCCCGCGCCGCCTGGATCGCCCACGGTGACGAAGCCGTTCTCGACATAGACTTCGATGCCGTATTGCTTCAGCGCCAACTGGGTCATGCGGAACAGGTTGCGTTTCGACACCGTGCCGCCGGTTCCGCCGGCGATCGTCTCGACCCTTTGCGCCACGTCGGGCGTCATCGTGTAGGGCACGCCCAGCACGCCGCCGAAGACCGTGGCCGTGAACTGGGGAATCGTCTGCGGCGCCAGGGTGGCGTCGACCTGTTCGTCCGACACCAGGGCGGCGATCTCCGCCTCGGTCGCGGGCTGGCGTGTCGACTGGGCTGACGGCGCATTGCCGGGCAGGGTCAGAATCTCGGTCGGACGACGCTCGCCGCTGATCTGATCCGTCGGTTGCCCGCGGGAGACCGTGATCTCGTCGTCGGCCGAGGTCGTGGCGTCCGGCCGCGTGGCCGTGGCCGCCATATAGGGGAAGGCCGCGCACCCGGCCGCCAGCAGCAGGGGAGCCAGGGCGGCGGCGCGGCGGCCCGCGCGGAACGCGGCCGGTCCGATGCGGCGGCTGGAGGTCGTGTCGATCATGCGGCTCTCCCGAACATCAGCCGTAGAGGCGGACCACGCGGGTCTCCCGACCCTTACGCAGTGTGACGGCGGTCTCTGAAATTTCACTTATCCGCCAGCCGTCGCCGAACCTGTGTCCGACAGCCATGCGGGCGATTTGCGGCGTGGGCGAGGCGGAATCCCGAACCAGGGCGTACAGGCGGCCGGTCGCCGGGTCTTTCTCGACGCCCGCCAGCAGGCTCTTGAACACCACCGCCACATCGGGCGGGGGTGGAGGCGGGGGCGGAACATAGACGGGCGGCGGCGGCGGCGGCGGCGGAGGCGGCGGGTCCGATTTCAACGTCCGCAGGAAACGCACGGCCGCGGCGGCCGTCTCGCCGGGGCGCAGCATCTCGGCTCTCTGGCCGCCCATGCCGCGCGTCACGGCAGGGGGGTCTTCCGGCAGGCCCGGAAAGGCCATGCCCAGCAGGAAGGCGATCACGGGAATGGCGAACAGGAAGGGCAGGAACCGCATCAGGCGCCGCCTTCCGTGGCCGCCGTACCGACGATGCGCGCCGGCACGGCCACGCCGATCCGCACCCGGCCCAGCGGCTGGGTGGCCATGACGGCGGCCAGCACTTCAGGCGGGATGCCCGCATTGGGGGCGGGCGGCGGCGTGGTCTCATATTGGAAGCTGGTGATGCGGAACCCCTCGGGCCAGGCCGCGACGGCGTCCAAGAAGGCGAAGACCGGGGTCCAACGCAGATCGGCCTGAACCTCGCCCTCGACCCATTGGGTGGCCCCCAGGGTTTCGATCTCGGGCCGAGTGGTGATCTGGGCGTTGACCAGTTGGGCGCGGTTGACGGCTTCGAACAGCCGCCGCTCCAGCAACACCTGGGCGGTGGCCGGGTTGGAGGCTTCGACGCCCCAGCCGCGCATATCCTCGAACACGGCGCGGTCCAGCGGATCGGCCGCCGCCCGTCGCGCGGCGTTCAGGGTCAGCCGCGCCGCCGCGCGCTCGGTCACGGCGTCGACATAGCGTTCCGACGCCTCGGCTCGCCGATCCATGGCCAGGATGGGCGCATACAGAAAAATCCCCAACGCCAGCGCGCCCAGCAACAGGCGCTCGCGCGGCGTCGTCCGCTGGAAACGGACGACCAGGGCGCGGCCACGCACGGTCCACGCCGTTCTCACGTTCGCCAGGACAGCTCTCAAATCCGCTCCATACGCCGCACGCCCCCGCGCGGGGTTTCGTTTTTTCTTCGACCGCCCAGCGGGGCTGGGCTATAGCAACCGACAAAGGTTCGTAACAGATTTACCAAGGCAGACCTTGACGTTCCGTCTCCAAAATCGTCTCCGCCGACAGGTCCGGCGCGTTCGTCGCGACGGCTTCAGCCTGCTCGAAATCCTTGTCGTCCTGGCCATCATCGCCCTGATCGCGGCGGTTGTGGGACCACGTCTGTTCGCCCAGTTGGACCGTTCCAAGACGACCACGGCCCGCATCCAGGCCAAGGCCGTGGCCGCGGCCCTGGACACCATGCGCATCGACATCGGCCGCCTGCCGACCCAGCAGGAGGGTCTGAACCTTCTGATTCAGGGCGATCCGGCCGCAGTGGCCGGCTGGCAAGGTCCCTATATGGAGACGCTGCCGTCCGATCCCTGGGGCCGACCCTATGTCTATGTCGCCCCGGCCGAGGCCAGCGGGGCGACCCCGTCGGGCGGCGGCGCCGCGCGCGTGCTCAGCTATGGCGCGGACGGTCAGGAAGGCGGCGCGGGCGTCAACGCCGATGTCAGCTCGGACCAGGCCCGTTAGGACGCGACGATCCCGCCGCCCCGGTTTCTCCCTGGTGGAGATACTGGTGGTCCTGGCCATCTTCGCCCTGGCGGCGGCGGTCATCATGCCGTCGACATCGCGGATGCTGGATCAGGCCACGGCCCACGCCGTCTTCTTCGAGTTCCAGCGCCAGGTCTCGGACCTGCGTCGCGAGGCCAACCGCACCGGCGAGGCGATCCGCCTGGTCGATCCGGCCGCGACGCCGAGCGAGGGCGAACGCACCGTCACCCTGCGCGAACCGTGGCGCTACACCCTGGCCCCGGCGCTGGACATCGCGCCGGGCGGGTCCTGTTCGCCGACGACGGCCAATCTGCTGAAGGACGACCGGGTGGTCATGACCCTGAGGGCGCAGGACGCCGACTGCCGCTTCATCCGCCAGGCGACAACGGCGGCGCCGCCTCGCGAACCTTCGCCTCGATGATCAGCCGCTGGCCCGCCGCGTCGGTGCGCGGCTGAACGTCGAAGAAATAGCCCGACCCCTCGAACTCAGCGACCAGGCCGTCGGCGATCCGCACCGCGTCATAGGGCAGGGTGACCGTCACCACGTCTTCCTGGGCGTCCAGCGCCAGGGGCGTCAGGTCGTGGATGGCGACGATGCCGATCGCCGCGCCCGCCGCGGTCAGGGGACTGGTCCGGCCTTCGATCTCGCGGAACGAGGCCAGTCTGCGGCGTTCGCCTTCAAGCGCCATGGTGTCGGCCTGGCGCGGCGTCGCGGCCTGGATTTCGGCGATCTCGGTCTCGACCTTGCCGGTTTCGGCGTCGGTCTGCACCGTCTGGCCCAGCACCAGGGCGAAGACGGTGGTCGAGACCAGGGCCAGGCCGCCCAGTCCCAGGCCGATCGCCTGTTCGCGCGTGATCTCGGCTCGCGCCAGTGAAAAGGCTTCTCCCGCCAGATCGATCGGCAGGGTCTCGGCCGGGGGCGCCGTCCGGGGCGGCTCGACGCGCGTGTCGCGCTGTGTGCGGGCGAAGGCGGTCCAGGCCGCCTCATCGTATTTCGTCGGCCGCCAGGCCGAGGCGCGCAGGGCGCCGTCGCGCCAGAGCTGGGCCTCATAGCCCCGGCCCAGCTTGACGATCCGCCAGTCTCGACCGGCCGGTTGGGCCAGGGTCTCGGGCCGCAGGGACACGGCGCCGCGCCCGGCGATCATCGGCGCCACCCGCGCCAGGTCCCACCACCAGACGCCGAAATCATCCCCGGCCTTCACCAGGGCCGCGCCGCCCGCGACATAGGGCGAGGCCGTGCGCGCATACAGTCGCGTCGCCTGCCGTCGCCGGTTCTTGGGCAGGCCCGCCGTCTCGAACAGGGCGAAGGCGCACAGGTCGCGCGCCAGCAACACCACGGGCCGCCGGAACACCCGCCCCAGAAGGGCGCCGGAGTGCACCGTCTCCACGGCGCCGTCGGCCCTCAGCCGGTCAATGCGGGGCGTAAGGAAATCGAGTCGCATTCGTCGTATCCGCCGCGGCCCGCCGGGGCGCTTCCATCAGTTCGGTCTGCTTGATCCATAGCGGCTGCACAAGCCCGCCGGGGGTCAGCACGATCATGCCGCGCCAGGTCCAGGCCGAACGCCCGTCCCGGATCTCGTACACGATCCGCCCCCCCGGAAAGACGTACAGCCGCTCCGGATCGTCGACATAGGTTGAACCCACCGTCTGAAGAAATTCCTCCAGCGACTGAAACGGCGTCGTCTCGCGACGGCGTATGGCGGCCTCGGCCTGGGCCGGACCGATGTCGAACATCACCTCCAGCGCCGCGGCCGGGGCCGTGTTGACGTTGAAGGCGGTCATGGCCGGCTCGATCACAATGGCCTGGCGCACGGCGTTCCAGCGCCGGGGGTCCACGCCGTCCCGCATACCCTTCAACGCCAGCCACTCGGCCGGGCGCAGCATGGGCCGGTCGGCCGGGCCGCCCGCGACGCCATAGTCGCTCCGCTCGCCGCCGTTCAACGTCCGCAGATCGTCCGGGTCGATATAGTCCAGATACAGGGGATAGGCCGTTTGCGCCGTCGCGGAGGGCAGGCCCAGCCGCGCCGCCAGCCGTCGGTGAACCGCCTCCGTCGTGCGCGCCAGATTGATCAGGCCCGAGGCGTCCTGAACCGAGACCGTCAGCGGCCCTTGCAGGTCCATCAGATAGGGCCGTCCGTCCAGGCGGACCTCGGCCGTCGGCAGGCCCGAGACGACCGGGTCCGTCATGGCCGGCCCGGCGATTTCATTGGCGTTGCGCGGCGCCCCGGTCAGCACGGCGTTGGTGCGGAACGGCTCGGTCGACAGCATATAGGCCAGGGTCGCCTCGGCGGTCATGGCCCGTTGCAGGAACCGCACCCGCGAGCGGGCCGAGGCGGCCTCGGCCTGAAGGCTGGACAGGGCGGTGATGGCGACCAGAAAGACGATGGTCACCACGCCGGTCACCGCCAGCACGGCGGGCAGGGCGAAACCGGGCCGCTTGCGTTTACAGCAGGCCATCGGACCCCGCCCTGATCCAGGTTTCGGGTTGACCCGAGGTCGCCAGCTCCACGATGTCCAGCCCTGGCGTCGACACCCGCACCCACAGGTTCACCGGCGCCAAGGGACCCTCCCCGCGTGGCGCGGGCGTATTGGCGTAGGCGGGCGTCCACAGCACGCCGTCGGTCGAATAGCTGAAGCCCGCCTGTCCCGGCGACAGGGTCATCAGGCGTGTGCGCGGCCGGTCGCCGGCCTGGCAGGTCAACACCCGTTCGCCGCCCTGGTTCACGATTTCAAGCACCAGCCGCCCGGTCCAGCCCTGGGGTGCGCACTGGGTGGCGCGCTCCATCACCACCTCGGCCTCCAGCCGCTGAGCCTGACCGTCCATCGGCCGGTCGATGTCGGGCAGGAAGGTCGCGGGCGGGCGCAGGGCGATGCTGCGCACGGTGGCGCGCACATCGCCGACCGCCACGTCCCGATCCGCCGCCGCCATGGCGCCGCGCCCCAGCTTGAACCCCGTGTCGCCCGCCTTGGTCCCGATCGAGAAGATGACGGCCAGCGCCAGCCCCCCGACGGCCAGGACCACCAGGGCTTCGATCAGCGAAAATCCGGCGCGACGCGAACGGAGCATGGGCCTGTTCTAGCGTCCCGCTTGCGGCCGAACAAAGGCCCGGATTTCATGCTGAAACGCGGCTTCGCTTGGCGTTGCGGCGCCGCACTGGTATTTCTGAAGCCTCGTCGGGGAGCACACCGCGTCTTGAAGGCCTCTTTTCGGACAGTCGCAGCGGCGGGGGCCGCCTGCCTTCTGGGCGTCGTCGGTCTGGCCGGAGCGGCCCAGTCGGCGCGGGTGCGTCCGGTCGCCCAGCCGGTGGTCCAGGCGGCTCCGGCGGTCCCGGTCGAAACCGACGCCGATCGCCGCGCCCGACTGAACGCCCGGCTTCAGCGGATGATTCACGACGGCAAGGGCGGCCGTCTGGCTGATCCTTGCCATCGTCTTTGATCAGCACCGCCGCGAGCGGATCGAAGCGCTCGAAGCCGAGCAGCTCGACTCCGCCCAGGGCGGGTCGGTCTTTGCCGCCTCGGGCGACGAGCTGAAAGTCGCAGCCCGTCGTCTGGCGTGGATGCACAAGTTCCTCGTCCCCGGGTTCAGCGTGCTGCTGGCGCTTGTGCTGCTGGGGCTTGCGTACTGGCGCATCACCGACGCCAGCGGTCGGATGACCTATGACAAGGCGGGGCTGGACCAGTTCATCAAGCCGCCGAACCGCGGGTGGGCGATTGCGGTTGGACTGGGTCTGGGTGTGGTGGGGTTCATCTTCGCCCGGCTCGTTTCGGGCATGGCCAAGCAGAAGGTCTGGGCGAATCTTCGCGGCGGTGCGGCGTATGCCGTGCTCGCCTCGGTGATCGGTTTGGCGATGTCGGCCGGTCACTTCACGGACATGGCCGGTCGCGATGATGTGCTGCGGTATCTGCAGATCATCATCCCGGGCCTTGCGGGGTTCCTGGGGATTGAGATCTTCATCAACCTGCTTTTGAACCTCTACCGCCCGCGCAAGCCGGGCGAGGTGCCTCGCGCTGCGTTCGATTCGCCCGTGCTCGGGTTCGTCGCTTCGCCGGACCGCATCGCCAAGAGCATCGGCGGGGCGATCAGCTATCAGGTCGGTATCGACGTCACGGGCACCTGGGCGTACAAGCTCGTCGCCCGCACCGCGTTGCCCCTGCTGCTCATGGGGGCCGCGGTCATCTGGCTGCTGACCTGCGTCGCGGTGGTCGACACCAACGAGCGTGGCATCCGCGTGCGCAACGGCACGGCGTACGGCGCCCTCGAACCCGGGTTGTACTTCAAACTCCC
>JAFLCT010000104.1 GCA_017302335.1 Caulobacterales bacterium
CGACGCCGGGGCGGGCAACCGCGTGATCGTGCTGTCGTTGCAGAACGTCGGAAGCCAGGCGTGCAGCCTGACTGGCTATCCGGGTCTGACGCTGCAAGACGCGCGGGGGCGTGATGTGACGACCGTCCGCGTCGACCAGAGGTTGGGAAGCTATTTCCGTCAGGGACAGGCGCCCGCGCCCGTCAGTCTGGCGCCCCAGGCCAAGGCCTATTTCGATCTGGCCTGGAACGTCGTGCCGCACGAAGGACAGGGCGAGACCGCCTGTCCGTCGGTCGCGCAGTTGCGTGTCACCGCGCCTGGCGACACTTCGGCCGTCAGCCTGAGCCAGGCCCTTACACCCTGTGGCGGACGGGTGCAGATCAGTCCGATGCGGCCGGTGGCTGAGCCGACGCCGCCATCCTGATCGATCCGACGGCTGGCGCCCCAAGCGGATTCGGCGTAGCGGAGCGCCCCATGACGCACGCTTTCCATGACCGCATCGCCCAGGATCTTTCCGACATCGCCCAGCAGGGATTGACCAAGCCCGAGCGGGTGATCGCCAGCCGCCAGGGACCGGTGATCCGGGTCGGCGGACGCGAGGTTCTGAACTTCTGCGCCAACAACTATCTGGGCCTGGCCGGGGACGAGCGGGTGACCCAGGCGGGGATCGCGGCGCAGGACCGTTGGGGCGCGGGCACGGCCTCGGTGCGCTTCATCTGCGGCACGTTGGAGATCCACAAGGAACTGGAGACGGCGATCGCCGACTATCTGGGGTTCGAGGACGCCATCCTGTTCGCCGCCGCTTTCGACGCCAACGGCGGCCTGTTCGAGCCTCTGCTGGGGGGTGAGGACGCCATCGTCTCCGACAGCCTGAACCATGCCTCGATTATCGACGGGGTGCGGCTGTGCAAGGCGAAACGCTATCGCTTCGCCAACTCCGACATGGACGACCTGGAGACCCAACTGAAACAGGCCCGAGCCGACGGCGCGCGCGACATCGTCATCGCCACCGACGGCGCCTTCTCGATGGACGGCTATGTCGCCAAGCTGAAGGACATCCGCGCCCTGGCCGACAAATACGACGCCCTGATCATGGTCGACGACTGTCACGCCACCGGCTTCATGGGACCGCGGGGGCGGGGGTCGTTCGCCTATCACGGGGTCAGGGTCGACTTCGTCACCGGCACCTTCGGCAAGGCGCTGGGCGGGGCCATGGGCGGCTTCATCTGCGCGACGAAGCCGGTGGTCGAACTGTTGAAACAACGGGCGCGGCCGTACCTGTTCTCCAACGCCCTGGCGCCGTCGGTGTGCGGCTCCAGTCTGGAGGCCATCCGCATCGCGCAAGGCGGCGAAGGCGATGTCTTGCGGACGCAACTGTTCGCCAACGCCGCCCGCTATCGCGCGGCCATGACCGAGGCGGGTTTCACCCTGTTGCCGGGCGAACACCCGATCATCCCGGTCATGCTGGGCGACGCCAAACTGGCCCAGGACATGGCGGCCCGGATGCTGGAGCTGGGCGTCTATGTGATCGGCTTCTCGTTTCCTGTCGTGCCGCGCGGCCAGGCCCGCATCCGCACCCAGATGTCGGCGGCGCACACCTTCGAACAGATCGATCAGACGGTGGAGGCGTTCACGACGGCTGGGCGAGAGCTTGGCGTGATCTAGACTCCTCATCCCTCTCCCGTTGGGAGAGGGCTTGAGCGCACGGCGGCCAAGCCGTCGTCCTTGCGCGAAAGGGTGAGGGTCGAATGTCGGGTGACGATCGGTGGACAGCCGACCCTCACCCTTTCGGCTGGCGCTTCGCTGCGCTCAGCGAGCCTCAAGCCCTCTCCCAATAGGAGAGGGATCAGAATGTGGAGTGATCCGATGACCGACACCATGAAGGCCCTGGCCAAGACCAAGCCCGCCGAAGGCCTCGAACTGATCGACGCCCCCATCCCGACGCCGGGCGACGAGGATGTGCTGATCAAGGTGCACAAGACCGCCGTCTGCGGCACCGACATCCACATCTGGAACTGGGACGAGTGGTCGCAGAAGAACGTGCCCGTACCAATGATCACCGGCCATGAGTTCGCCGGCGAGATCGTCGCCATCGGCAAGGATGTCGATCGCCGCCTCAAGGTCGGCCAGCGCGTCTCGGCCGAGGGCCACGTCATCGACCTGAATTCCGAGGCCGCCCGCGCCGGGCATTTCCATCTGGACCCGCATACGCGCGGCATCGGCGTGAACCGTCAGGGCGCCTTCGCCGAATATGTGGTGGCCCCGGCCTTCAACGTCATCGAACTGCCCGACGACGTGCCCTATGAGATCGGCTCCATCCTCGATCCCTTCGGAAATGCGGTCCACACCGCGCAGCAGTTCGACCTGTTGGGCGAGGACGTGCTGGTCACCGGGGCCGGGCCGATCGGCATGATGGCCGCCGCCGTCGCCCGCCATGCGGGCGCGCGCACCGTGGTGCTGACCGACATCAACGACTTCCGCCTGGACCTGGCTCAGAAGGTCGCGCCGGGCGTGCGCACGGTGAACACCACCAAGGAAGACCTGCACGACGTCATGCACGAGCTGGGCCTGAAGGTCGGCTTCGACGTGGCGCTGGAGATGTCGGGTTCGCCCATCGCCTTCAAACAATGCGTCGACACCCTGATCATGGGCGGCGGCATGGCGCTGTTGGGCATTCCCAGCAAACCCATGGAGACCGACTGGGGCGCCATCATCCTGAAAGCCCTGACCATCAAGGGCGTCTATGGGCGCGAGATGTTCACCACCTGGCGCAAGATGCTGGGCCTGTTGAAGGCCGGTCTGGACCTGACGCCGCTGATCACCCACCAATATCCCTATGACCGCTTCCGCGAGGGCTTCGAGGTCATGAAGGCGGGCCAGTCGGGCAAGGTCGTCCTGGATTGGGATAAGGCGGCCTGATCGGCGCCCCCGCGCGCCCGGTTCCGGCTTGACCGGAAGGTCGGGGAAGGGGAGGCAGGGCCATGAACTATCGCCACAGCTTCCATGCCGGAAATTTCGCCGACCTGGTCAAGCACGCCCTTTTGCTGCGTCTGCTGGCCGAACGTCAGGCCGCCGGTTCGGTCTCGGTGTTCGACACTCATGCGGGGGCGGGGCTGTATGATCTGACCGGCGACGCCGTGCGCTCGAAAGAGGCCGAGGCGGGCGTGGCGCGGTTGATGGCGGCGCAAGGCGATCTGCCGCCGACGATCCGGGCCTTGGCCGACCAGGTGGCGGCGTTGAATCCGGACGGCGGCGCGCGCTTCTATCCCGGCTCGCCCCTGCTCACGGCCCGCAACCTGCGCCCGGGCGACCGCTATCGCGGCTTCGAGTTGCGAGACGAGGTGAAAGGTCTGCTGGACGAGGCGCTGACGGGTTTTCCCGATGCGACGGCGCAGGCGGGCGACGGCTACGACGCCCTGGTCGCATCTATGCGCGGCGCGTCCAACCCCCTGGTCCTGATCGACCCGCCCTATGAGCGCGGCGACGACTATCACCGCGCCGCCGACGCCGCGATTGCCGCCCGCCGGGCCGATCCGTCCGCCGTCGTCGCCATCTGGACCCCGCTGAAGGACCTTGAGACCTTCGACGGCTTCTTGCGCCGACTGGTCCCGGCCGGGTCGGCGCTAGTGGCCGAGGCGCGGCTTCGCCCCCTGACCAATCCCATGAAGATGAACGGCTGCGCCATGGTCGTCCTGGGCGCCTCGCCTGGGGTCGAGGCGGCGGCGCACGATATCTGCGGCTGGGTGGCGGCGACGCTCGGCGACGTGGGCGCCAAGGCGGAGGTCTGGCGCACATGACGCGTATCGCCATTCTGGAAACCGGCCGCCCGCCCAAGGCCTTGCAGCCGCAGTACGGCGACTACGCCGATATGTTCGACCGGATGCTGGGCGACGGCTTCACGACCGTCCGTTTCGATGCGGCGGCTGGCGCTTTGCCCGATCCGGCCGCCTTCGACGGGTCCATCATCACCGGCTCGGCGGCGGGCGTGTACGAGGACCATGTCTGGCTGCCGCCCCTGTTCGACTGGATCCGCGCGGCGAAAGGCCGGACTCGACTGGTCGGCGTCTGCTTCGGCCACCAGGCCATGGCGCAGGCGCTGGGCGGCCGGGTCGAAAAATCGGATCGCGGCTGGGGCGTCGGCCTGCACCGCTATGAGATCGCCTCGGTTGAGCCGTGGATGCAGCCGACCGTCGCCTCGGTCGCCCTGTCGGCCTCGCATCAGGATCAGGTCGTCGAACAGCCGCCCGAGACGCGCGTCATCCTGTCCAGCGCCTTCACGCCCTTCGCGGGCCTGGCCTGGGGCGAGGACGCCGTCTCGATGCAGCCGCACCCGGAGTTCTCACCCGAGTTCACCGCGGCCCTGACCGCCGGGCGCTACGACCGGATGGACGCCGGTCTGGTCGATCGCGCCCTGGACAGCCTGAAGGCGCCCAATGACCGGACGCGGGTCGGCGGCTGGCTCCGTTCCTTTTTGTCGGCCTGAAGAGACACCTATGACTGACCCCGTCGGCTATTCCGGCAAACCTTTGATTCAGAAGCTGGGTCTGAAGGACGGTCAGGTGCTCAAGCCCATCGACGCGCCCGAGGGGTATTGCGACTGGATCGACCCCTTGCCGTTTGGCGCGGTGGTCGATGCGGCGGCGGACCAGGCCGATCTGGTCCACCTGTTTGTCCGCGACCGCGCGGCGTTGGAGCGAGAGGCGACGCCTGCTCTGACGGCGGTTCGGCACAGCGGTATGTTGTGGGTGTCCTGGCCCAAGAAGGCCTCGCCCTTGTTTCGCGATCTGACCGAGGACGGCCTGCGCGCCGTCCTGCTGCCGACCGGCTGGGTCGACGTGAAGGTCTGCGCCGTCAGCGCCGACTGGTCAGGCCTGAAATTCCTGAAGCGGAAAGCGACCTAGGGCCACTTCACCACGGGCGGCATGGAGCTGAGGATCGACTCGACATTGCCGCCGGTCTTCAGCCCGAACATGGTGCCGCGGTCGTAGAGCAGGTTGAACTCGACATAGCGCCCGCGCCGGATCAGTTGCTCCTCGCGTTCGTCCGCCGTCCACGGCTCACGCATTCGCCGTTCGACGATGGGGACATAAGCTTTCAGGAAGGCCTCGCCGATATCCCGGGTGAAGGCGAAGTCGCGCTCGTGGTCGCCGCTGTCCAGGTGGTCATAGAAGACGCCGCCGGTGCCGCGCGGCTCCTGGCGATGCGCCAGCCAGAAATACTCGTCGCACCAGGCTTTGAAGCGCGCGTAGTGGTCGGGATCGTGGGCGTCGCAGGCGGCCTTCATCCGGGCATGAAAGGCGATCGTATCGGGGGCCTCGGCATGGCGGTCGATGTCCAGCACAGGCGTCAGATCGGCCCCGCCGCCGAACCAGCTTTTCGTCGTGGTGATGAAGCGGGTGTTCATGTGCACGGCCGGAACGCGCGGGCTGACCGGATGGCAGATCAGGCTGATCCCGGTGGCGAAGAAGCGCGGGTCCTCTTCGGCGCCCGGCACCTGTTTGGCGTAGTCGGCCGGGAAGGTCCCATGCACGGTCGAGCAATGCACGCCGACCTTTTCGAACAGGCGGCCGTGCATCATGCCCATGACGCCGCCGCCGCCTTCCGGCCGATCCCAAGGCGTGCGCACGAACCGACCCGGCTCGCCGGGGAACAGATCGGCGGGCGCCTGATCCTCCAACACTTCGAAAGCCGCGTGGATGTGGTCGCGCAGGGTCTCGAACCAGAGGCGCGACGCCGTCTGGCGGCTCGTGAGCGTCGAGGAAGTTGAGGTCATCAGGGCTTCAAACATGACGCGGCCTTTATGAACAGTCCCCACCGCGATGCGCCGGCTCGGCCGTCCACGCCTTGCTCCAGATCATTCCACGGGTTGCAAATCGGGTTGAGGGCGTCAGCATTGGTTGATCGTACAAGGGAGTTCCTGTCATGCGCCGTTCCGCCGTCCTCGCCGCCGCCCTGTCCGTCCTGACCGCCGGGGCGACCCAAGCGCAGACAGCCGACAACGACGCCCGCGTGCGCTCGGTCTTGCGCCAGGCGCCCGTGATCGACGGGCACAACGATCTGCCGTGGGCCTTGCGTGAGGATTACGGCAACGATCCGCGCCGGGTGGACCTGGCGACCGACCTGCACGGTTCGACCAAGCTGCACACCGACATTCCTCGCCTGCGCGCGGGCGGCGTCGGCGGTCAGTTCTGGTCGGTCTATGTGCCCGCGTCCCTGACGCCGTTGGAGGCGACGCGCGCCACCTTCGAACAGATCGACACCGTGCGACGGATCGCCGCCGCCTATCCCGATGTCTTCACCATCACGACCACGGCGGCCGAGGGCGAGGCCGCCATGCGCGCCGGTCGGATCGCCAGTTTCATCGGCATCGAGGGCGGCTATTCCATCGCCGATTCCATGGGTCTGTTGCGGGAGTTCCACCAGGCGGGGGTCCGCTATATGACCCTGACGCACTCCACGACCACCAGTTGGGCCGACAGTGCGACGGACGCGCCGAAATGGGGCGGCCTGAACCCCTTCGGCGAGGAGGTCGTTCGCGAAATGAACCGCCTGGGCATGATGGTCGATCTTAGCCACGTGTCGGAAGAGACCATGCTGGACGCCATGCGCGTGTCCGAAGCGCCGGTGATCTTCTCGCACTCCTCGGCGCGGGCCGTGACCGATCATCCGCGCAATGTGCCCGACGCCGTGCTGCGCCTGATGCCCGAGGACGGCGGCGTCGTCATGGTCACCTTCGTGCCGGGTTTCATCAATGCGGCCGACGGCGAATGGGTCAAGGCGTTGACGGCCGAGGCCGAACGGCTTGGCGTCTCGCCCAATGCGCCGACGCCCGAGTTGGAGGCTTGGGTCGCGGCTCATCCTCGGCCCAAGGCGACGATCGACAATGTCGTCGCCCATATCCAGCACGTGCGTGAGGTCGCGGGCGTCGATCATGTCGGCCTGGGGGGTGACTTCGACGGCGTCGGGCGGCTGCCGGAAGGCATCGAGGGGGTGGACGCCTATCCGCGCATCCTGTCGGCCCTGATGGACGCTGGCTGGACCGAGGCGGACATCGCCAAACTGACCAGCGGCAACATCCTGCGTGTCATGCGGGCCGTGGAAGCCGTGGCCGCGGCGAAATCGGACGAACCGCCCAGCCTGGCGCGCCTGGAACCCGCAGCCTAGGGCAGGCGGCCGGTCGTCCGCAGCGCCTGGAACAAAGCGACGCCCGCGCTGACCGACAGATTCAGGCTGCGGGTCTCCGGCCGGATCGGGATGAAGACCCGTGCGTCCGACGCCGCGTGCACGAAATCGGGCGCGCCAGCCGATTCTCGGCCGAACAGCAGGGTGTCGTCAGGCTGAAAGACGAAATCGTCCAATCGCTCGGCGCCTTTCGTCGTGAACAAGACCAATCGTCCGGTTTTCCGCGCGGCCTGAAACGCATCCCAGTCCGGGTGACGAGTCAGGTGCGACAACGGCCCGTAATCCAAGGCCGCGCGTTTCATGGCGCGGTCGTCGAAATGAAAGCCCGTCGGCTCGATCACGTGCAGTTCGACGCCAAAACAGGCGCTCAGTCGGATGCAGGCGCCGACATTCTGGGGGATGTCCGGTTGAAAAAGGGCGAGACGCATTCTAAGGCCCTCATACGCGCGGCCTGGGGGCTTGTCGCGGCTGAAATTGCGAGTGTTTCGCAAGTGGCGTCCGCTGCTTACGCAAAGCCCGCAAATCCGGCCCGATCCTCCCGACGGACGCGGAACGGTTCATGCCGAACAGCGCCCCAGCGGACGCGACCGGCGATCTAGAGGTGAGACGTGGCCGAATCGGTCGGGACGACACAAGACGCGGGCGACGACGCCACCCGTCGTGACTTCATCCACATCGCCGCGGGCGCCGCGGCCGTGGGCGCTGGCGTGATGGCGGCCTGGCCGCTGATCAACCAGATGAACCCGGCCGCCGACACCCTGGCCTTGGCGTCGATCGAATTCGACCTGACCAAGGTGCAGCAGGGCCAGCAGGTGGTCATCAAATGGCAGGGCAAGCCGGTCTTCGTGCGTTACCGCACGCCCAAGGAGATCCAGGAGGCGGTCTCGACGCCGCTCAGCGCCCTGAAGGACCCGCAGACGGACTCTGATCGCGTCAAGGCGGGCCACACCCAATATCTGGTCGTCATCGGCTCGTGCACGCACCTGGGTTGCGTGCCGACCTTCGGCGCTGGCGACTTCGGCGGCTGGTTCTGCCCCTGCCACGGGTCGCACTACGACACCTCGGGCCGCATCCGCAAAGGTCCGGCGCCCAAGAACCTGGTGGTGCCGACCTATGACTATGTGTCCGACACCCGCGTGAAGATCGGCTGAGGACGACAGCGAACATGAGCGATCACGAAAGCACCTACGTCCCCAAGACCGGCATCGA
>JAFLCT010000105.1 GCA_017302335.1 Caulobacterales bacterium
GCCAAGGCCGCTCCGGCCAAGGCCGCCGCCAAGCCGGTCGCCGAAGCCTTCACCACCCGCGCCGCCGGACAGCGCCCACTGGCCTCGCCCGCCGTGCGCAACCGCGCCCGCGATCTGGGGATCGAGCTGCAGTTCGTGCCCGGCTCCGGCCCGGCCGGGCGCATCGAACACGGTGATCTGGACGCCTATGTCGCTTCGGGCGGTCGTGGTTCGTCCGTGGACGGATCGTCGGGTTCGACATACGCCAAGGCGGAAGGAACGACCGAGGTCCGCATCATCGGCCTGCGTCGCAAGATCGCCGAGAAGATGGCCGAGAGCGTGCGCCGCATCCCGCACATCACCTATGTCGAGGAGATCGACGTCACGGCGCTGGAAGAGTTGCGCGCCCACCTGAACGCCGAGGCGAAGAAGACCGGCAAGCCCAAGCTGAACGTCCTGCCCTTCATCGCCCGCGCCATCGTCGTGGCCTTGCGCGACCAGCCCCAGATCAACGCCACGTATGACGACGAGGCGGGGGTCCTGACCCAGTACGCGCCGGTCCATCTGGGCATCGCCGCCCAGACGCCGAACGGCCTGATGGTGCCGGTGGTCCGCCACGCCGAGGCCCGCGATCCGTGGGACACGGCCGAGGAGATCGCCCGCGTCTCGGGCGCCGCCAAGGCGGGCACGGCCAAGCGCGAGGAGCTGTCCGGCTCGACCATCACCATCACCTCGCTGGGGACCCTGGGCGGCGTCGTCCACACCCCGATCATCAACCACCCCGAGGTCGCCATCGTCGGTCCCAACAAGATCCAGGAGCGGGTGGTGGTGAAGGACGGCCAGATGGTGGTCCGCAAGATGATGAACCTCAGCTCCAGCTTCGATCACCGCATCGTGGACGGCCATGACGCGGCGGTCTTCGTGCAGCGGATCAAGGGCCTGCTGGAACACCCGGCGACGCTGTGGATGGGATGAGCGGAAATCAGATGGCTGACGTTCTGAACACCAAAGTCCTCATCATCGGCGCCGGGACCGGCGGCTATGTCGCGGGCATCCGCTGCGGCCAGCTCGGCTTGGAGACGATCCTGGTCGACGCCTCCGACGGGTTGGGCGGGACCTGCCTGAACGTCGGCTGCATCCCGTCCAAGGCGGTGATCCACGCGGCCAACAAGTTCGAGACCGTGGCCAAGGCCGCGAACGGCGGGACGCTGGGCATCACGGCGTCGAAGCCCTCCGTCGATCTGAAACAGACGGTCGAGTGGAAGAACGGGATCGTCAGGAAGCTGAACGCCGGGGTCGCGGGCCTGCTGAAGAAGGCCAAGGTCAAGGTCATCAAGGGCTGGGCCACCTTCTCGGACGCCAAGACCTGCACGGTGAAGACAGATGACGGCGAGATCACCATCAGCGCCGAACACGTCATCCTGGCCACCGGATCGGAACCGGTCGAACTGCCCTTCCTGCCGTTCGGCGGCGACGTCATTTCCTCGACCGAGGCCCTGTCGCTGGACAAGGTGCCGAGCAAGCTGGTCGTCGTCGGCGGCGGCTATATCGGATTGGAACTCGGCATCGCCTTCCGCAAGCTGGGCGCCGAGGTGACGGTGGTCGAAATGGCCGAGCGCATCCTGCCGCTCTATGACAAGGCCCTGACCGATCCCGTGACGAAGTGGCTGGAAAAGCACGGCGTCAAACTGCTGCTGGGCGCCAAGGCCGGCGGCTTCGAAAAGGGCAGGCTGAACGTCACGACCAGGGACGGCGAGGCGGTCAAGCTGGACGCCGACAAGGTGCTGGTCACCGTCGGCCGCCGTCCGCGCACCCAGGGCTGGGGTCTGGAGACCATGGGCGTGGCCATGGCCGGTCCGTTCGTGAAGATCGACGACCGCTGCGCCACCTCGATGAAGAACGTCTGGGCCATCGGCGACCTGACCGGCGAACCCATGCTGGCCCACAAGGGCAGCGCCCAGGGCGAGGTGGTGGCCGAAATCCTGGCCGGACATGACCGCCGCTTCGATCCCGTGACCATCGCCGCCGTCTGTTTCACCGAGCCGGAGATCGTTTCGGCGGGCCTGGGTCCGAACGATGTCGAGGGCCGTGACGACGTGATCCAGGCGGTCTTCCCCCTGATGGCCATCGGCCGCGCCCTGGCTATTGAGGCGGGCGACGACGGCGGCTTCGTGCGCGTGATCGCCTCCAAGACCGATCACCGTCTGCTGGGCGTCCAGGCCGTCGGCCAGCACGTCTCGGAACTGTCCAACAGCTTCGCCCAGATGCTGGAGATGGGCGCGGTGCTGGAAGACGTCGCGGGGGTCATCCACGTTCACCCGACGCTGGGCGAAGCCTTCCACGAGGCCAGTCTGCGGGCGTTGGGCCACGCGATTCATATCTAGAACGGCTGCATAAGTCCCGCTCATCCCCGCGAAGGCGGGGACCTAGGTTTGGGCTATGGCTCCAGCCTGTAAGTCAGGTCATGCCAACCTGGGTTCATCTCCTCGATGAGCCGCAGCTTCCAGAGCCGGTTCCATTTCTTGATCCGCCGTTCCCGTCGGAACGCGGCCTCACGCGTCTCATGCGCCTCGAACCAGACCAGCATTCCCACATCGTATTTCGCTGTGAAGCTACGCAGCCGAATCTTCTCGCGGTGCTGCACGGCCCGCGCGATGAGGTCGTCGGTCGAGCCGGTATAGAGCGTACCGTTGCGGCGGCTGGCGACGATATAGGTGAAGAAGGCCAAGGGCGGAGACCTCGGTCGAAACCTGGGTCCCCGCCTTCGCGGGGATGAGCGGAGTAAAAGGCTCATCCCGCGTGCAAGTCAAACGTGTGTGGAGGTCACCGCAAATCCGGCGGGGTGGCTTCGGCGGTCAGGGCGGCGATCGCTTCTTCGACCGACACCACCTCCTGCGCCTGGCTGCCCAGGCGGCGCAGGGCCACCTTGCCTTCTGCGGCCTCGTTGCGGCCCACCACGGCGATGACCGGAACCTTGCCGACCGAGTGTTCGCGCACCTTATAGCCGACCTTCTCGTTCCTCAGATCGGTCTCGACGCGCAGACCGGCGGCGCGGAATTTCGCCGCCACCTCTTCCGCATAGGGATCGGCGTCCGAGGTGATGGTCGCCACCACCGCCTGGGTCGGCGCCAGCCACAGGGGGAAGGCCCCGGCGTAGTTCTCGATCATGATGCCGATGAAGCGTTCGAACGAGCCGAGAATGGCCCGGTGCAGCATGACCGGCCGGTGCTTGGCCCCGTCTTCGCCAATATATTCCGCACCCAGCCGATCGGGCAGGACATAGTCGAGCTGGATGGTGCCGCAGGTCCATTCGCGGCCGATGGCGTCCTTGACCACGAAGTCCAGCTTGGGCGCATAGAAGGCGCCGTCGCCCTCGGCGATGACCGGCTCGACCCCGGCGGCGCGGGCCGCCTCGGCCATCTGGGCCTCGGCCTTGTCCCAGAATTCATCGGAACCGGCGCGCACCTCGGGTCGGGTCGCCAGATTGATGTAGGCCGTCTCCATGCCCAGGTCGGCGTGGACGCTGCGCGCCAGTTCGATGAACCGCGTCGTCTCCTCGACGATCTGATCCTCGCGACAGAAGATGTGGGCGTCGTCCTGGGTGAAGCCGCGCACCCGCATCAGGCCGTGCAAGGCGCCCGACGGCTCATAGCGGTGGCAGGCCCCGAACTCGGCCATGCGCAGCGGCAGTTCGCGATACGACCGTTGCCCCTGGTCGAAGATCTGCACATGGCCGGGGCAGTTCATCGGCTTGAGGCTGAGCGTCTCGCCCTCGACCGTCTCGCAGACGAACATATTGGGCCGGTATTTCTCCCAGTGGCCCGACGCCTCCCAGAATTTGCGGTCCAGCACCTGGGGCGTCTTGACCTCGACGTATCCGGCCTTGGTCAGGCGGCGGCGCATATAGGCCTCGATCACCTGCCACAGCACCCATCCCTTAGGGTGCCAGAAGACCATGCCGCGACCCTCTTCCTGCATATGGAAGAGTTCCATCTGGCGGCCCAGCTTGCGGTGGTCGCGCTTCTCGGCCTCTTCCAGCCGGGTCAGATAGGCGTCGAGATCGGCCGGGTTGGCCCAGGCGGTGGCGTAGATGCGCTGAAGCTGTTCGCGCTTGGAATCGCCGCGCCAATAGGCCCCGGCCACCTTAGTCAGCTTGAACGCCTTGCCGACGAATTTGGTCGTCGGAAAATGCGGCCCGCGGCATAGGTCGGCCCAGTCCCCCGTGCGATAGACGGTGATGGTCTCGCTTTCGGGCAGGTCGCGGATCAGCTCGGCCTTGAAGGTCTCGCCCTTGGTCTCGAACATCGCGATGGCCTCGTCGCGGTTCCAGACCTCGCGGACCAGTTTTTCGTCGCGATCGACGATCTCGGCCATCCGCTTCTCGATGGCGGCGAAGTCGTCGGTCGAGAACGGCTCCTCGCGGAAGAAGTCGTAATAGAAGCCGTCCTCGACGGCCGGGCCGATCGTCACCTGGGTGCCGGGGAACAGCTCCTGCACCGCCTGGGCCAACACGTGGGCGGCGTCGTGGCGGATGGTCTCCAGCGCCTCGGGGTCGTCGCGGGTCAGCAGGCGGAAGTCGCCGCCCGTCTCCAGCGGCCGGTCCAGATCGCGTTGGGCGCCGTTCAGCTCGACCAGCGCGACGCGCTTGGCCAGGCTGGGCGAGATGGAGGCCGCCACGTCGCGGCCCGTGGCCGTGGGCGGGAACTGGCGCACGGCGCCGTCGGGGAATTTCAGGTCGATCATAGGTCAGATTTCTTCGCGGGCGGCGGCACCGGGTCGTATCCCGAACCGCCCCAAGGGTGGCACTTACACAGGCGTCGTACGGTGAGCCATCCCCCCTTGACCGGCCCGTGTTGGATCAGGGCGTCGCGGCCATAGTCCGAACAGGTCGGCAGGAACCGGCACGACTGGCCGAAAAAGGGGCTGAGCGTCAGCTTATAGCCGCGATGGGCCAATCGCACGCCGCGTTCATAGAGGTTTCCGCCGGTGGCCATCTCGTGCGCTTATCCCCTGCCTGGACGGCGTGGACAATGGCGATCAGGCCGTGCCGACGCGACGAGTTCGCGCGGTCAGGGGCGGGGTCTCTCCGGGGATCTCGTCCGCGGGGGACCATCCCAGGACGCAACTGTCCAGGCGCGTCATCAGGGCGTCCTCGTGCGCCTTCACCAGGGCCTCGATCGCGACCAGGGTCGAGGCGTGGCGCGCGGGATAGTCCGCGACCAGTTTCAGGGCGCGCAGACCCTCGAACCGACCCTCGGGTCCGTCCCCGCCGTGTTTGAGCATCAGCAGCATATCGTCGCGCGCCTCTCGCACCTCGTCCAGAGTCGCGCCGAGAGCGACCTCGCCGACGATGGCCGCCGCCGCCTGGCCCAGGGCGCAGGCCCGCACGTCCTGTGCATAGTCGCTGATGCGGTTGTTCCCGTCGATGCGGACATCGATGACGGCCTTCGACCCGCACAGTTTGGCGACCTGTTCACCCGTGCCGTGCGGCAGGTTGAGACGGCCCGCGCGCGGCATATTGGCCGCCAGCGACAGAATGCGCGCGCTGTAGAGGGCGTCGATCATGACGCCAACATAGGCGATCCCGGCCGCCGACGGGAGGGGGCGCTTTGTGTCCTATTGCAGCGAACTCCAGGTGCGGGCGGTCTCGGTCGAGACGGCGTCGCTCGTCTGGCCGCGACGGCGCAGCCATTCCAGATTGCGGTCGGCGGCCTCGGGCGGCAGGTCGCGGCGCAGGATCTGCTCGGCCTCGGCCATCTTGCCTTGCAGGCCCAGAACCATGGCCAGGTTCAGCCGCGTCTTCAGCGTGGCGTCCGGCCGCGACACGGCCCGACGCAACAGGGTCTCGGCCGAAGCCGCGTCGCCCGACCCGGCCAGGGCGACGGCGGCGTTGGCCAGGATGTCGGGATTGTCGGGCGACAGACGCAGGCCCTCGTTCCAGGCGGCGCGCGCGTCGTCGATGCGGCGCACCTGCTGATAGGCCACGCCCAGCAGCGACAGCGGCCGCCAGTCGTTCGGCGCCAGGTCGCGCGCCTTCTCCAGGCTGGCGATGCCGTAGAAGGCCTGACCGCGCGCGATATGGGCGCGTCCGACCTCCATCAGGGCCTCGATATTGTCGGGTTGCAGCACCAGCACCTGACCAGCGGCCTGAACGGCCTGATCATTGTTGCCCAGTTCGCGCAGGGCGCGCGACAGCTTGACCCCGGCCTCGGCGTCGGCGGGGTTGATCTCCTGCTGGGCGGCCCAGAAGACCGAGCGCGACAAAGGGTCCAGTCGGTCGTAGGCGGCGCGTTGTTCGGCGGTGGCGGGGACGCGCGGGACGGCCGGTTGGGCGGCCGCAGGCGGTTGTGCGGGCGCCGACGCCTGCTGCGCTGTGGCCGGTGCGGCGATCAGCGTCAGCGCGGCGACGGTTGCGAGATGAAGGGCGGTGCGCGACATGGAGGGCGATCCTGACGATCCGTTCGGCGTTAAGAATCGCGCGGCGGCGTCAATCACTGGTTAACGACCTGAGCGGTCGGAAAGGCTGTCCATGAGCGCCCTGCACCCCGTCCTGATCTCCGCCGACGCGCCCGAGGCGGCCGGGGCGGTCCCGGTCCGCTTCATCGGGTCCGACGCCGCCGTCGCCGAAACGGCCGGGGACTGGGCCGCGTTGAACGGCTTCGTCGGCAAGCCGGGGCAATTGGTGCTGGTTCCCGGCGCTGACGGGGCGCTGGACCATGTGTTGGTCGGTGTGGGCCAGAGCTTCGACCCGATGTCGGCGCGCGGCCTGGCCGGCAAGTTGCCGACCGGGGTCTATCGTCTGGAGGCCGAGCCTGAGGGTGCGAGCAAGGCCGCCCTGGCCTTCGCCCTGGGGACCTATGTCTTCGACCGCTACAAGGATCGATCCGACCGCCAGCGGCCGCGCCTGGTCGCGCCCGAGGGGCTGGATATGGACGAGACCCTGCGCGTCGCCGCCGCCTGCGAACTGGCGCGTGAGATGATCGACACCCCGGCCGCCGACATGGGACCGCTGCAGATCGAGACCATCGCCCGCGAGATCGCCGAGGCGCACGGGGCGGGCTTCGCCGTGACTACGGGCGACGCCCTGCTGGAGGCGAACTATCCCGTCGTTCACGCCGTCGGCCGCGCCGCCGCACCGCACCGGGCGCCGCGTCTGATCGAGATCGGCTGGAACCTGGACAAGACCGACCTTCCCCTGGTCGCCCTGGTCGGCAAGGGGGTGGTGTTCGACACCGGCGGCCTGGACCTGAAGGCCGCCGTCGGCATGAGGCTGATGAAGAAGGACATGGGCGGCGCCGCCCACGTGCTGGCCCTGGGGCGTCTGATCATGCAGGCCGACCTGCCGGTTCGCCTGGTGGTGCTGGTCGCCGCCGTCGAGAACGCCGTGTCGGGCGATGCCTTCCGCCCCGGCGACATCCTGACCAGCCGGAAGGGCCTGACCATCGAGATCGGCAACACCGACGCCGAGGGACGGCTGATCCTGGCCGACGCCCTGACGCGCGCCGCCGAGCATTCGCCGGACCTGACGCTGGACTACGCCACCCTGACCGGCGCGGCCCGCATCGCCCTGGGACCGGAACTGCCGCCTCTGTACACCGACGACGAAGACCTGGCCCAAGGTCTGCTGAACGCGGGTGCGGCCCAGGGCGACCCTCTGTGGCGGATGCCGCTGTGGCCCGGCTACAGGGCCGCGTTGGACAGCGAGATCGCCGATATCAAGAACGATTCGGCCGCCTGGGCGCAGGCGGGGTCGGTCACCGCCGCCCTGTTCCTGCAAAGGTTCGCGCCCGAGACCGGGGCCTGGGCGCACATGGACGTGTTCGGCTGGAACCCCCGCAACCGCCCCGGCTGGCCCGAGGGCGCCGAGGTCTATGGCGTGCGCGCCGCCTACGCCATGTTGAAGGTCAAGTACGGGCGGGGGTGATGGACCGTCCTGCCGACCCGGTCATCCTCGGGTCAAGCTCGAGGATGATCGGGATGCCGCCTTCCCACGTTAACGGGACTTTCGGGCCTTTGTGACAGGGTGTCGTCTCAACCGGACGAGCCTTTCGTTTGACCGACATCTCCGCCCTGCTCCCGCGCCGCGCCCTGGCGCGCCCCGACCTGGCCGAACAGGCCGTCGAGGGCTTGTTGCGCGCCGAGACCTATCGCCCGACCACGGCGTTTCAGATCGTCGTCGCCACGGCCGAGGTGCGCGACGGGCCGGATGGCGAGCGCATCAGCCAAACCGTCTTCGGCGAGGTCTTCGACGTGCTGGAAAGCCGGGGACCGCGCGCCTGGGGCCGCGCCCGCCGCGACGGCGCCATTGGCTGGATCGACCGCTCGGCCCTGGGTCCCGTCGCCG
>JAFLCT010000106.1 GCA_017302335.1 Caulobacterales bacterium
GCGCAGCGGCGGCGGCTTCAGCGGCAAACCCGGCAGCCGCCCCGGCGGCAGGCCGAAGGGCTGATCCAGGACCGGGCCGTCGTCACCAAGCGCGCCGATAAATGAGAGAAACGGGGAGCCTCATGACCGACCACGCGCATCACCTCGACCACAAGGACAACAGCCTGGATCGGCTGGTGTTCTTTTCAGATGGCGTTTTCGCCATTGCGATCACGTTGTTGTCGATAGAACTTCATCCGCCGCATGACTGGGACGGCGCCGCCGCCAGCCTGTGGCGCGAGGGCTGGACCGGCTTCATGGCCTATGCGGTGAGTTTCATCGTCATCGGCGTGTTCTGGAATACGCACCGGCGGATGTACAATCAGATCACCCGTTTCACGCCGGGGATCTTCATCTGGAACCTGGCGCTGCTGGGCGCCATCGCCCTGATGCCGTTCGTGACGAGCCTGCTCTATCTGGCCGGTCCCAAGAGCGAGGCCTTCGTCATCTATCTGGGTCTGATCAGCATCGCCGGTCTGATTCAGGGGCTGTTGCTGGCCCAGGCGGCCTTTGTGGACCGCGCCGTGCGGCCCGGCGTCCACTGGGCGCGGCGCGTGACCGCCGCCCTGGCCGCGGGGCTTCTGCCGGGTCTCATGTCGACGGCCACCATGTTGTTCTATGCGGCCATGGGCGGCGCCGATGTGTCGTTGATCGTTCCGATCGGCCTGACCGTCTGCTCCGGGGCGATCATCGCGGCGCAAATCTGGGCGGGGCGTCGGTTCAAGGCATGAGGATCGTCGCCGGATCTCTGAAGGGCCGCGCCATCGTCGCGCCCGAGGGGCAGGGCACGCGCCCGACCTCGGACCGCGCGCGCCAGGCGATCTTCAACGTGCTGGAACACGCCGCCTGGGCCGAGCCGCTGGCGGGGATGCGGGTCATCGACCTGTACGCGGGGTCCGGCGCCCTGGGGTTCGAGGCGATCAGCCGGGGCGCCGCCTTCGGCCTGTTCGTCGAGACCGACGACGAGGCGCGCGGCGCGATCCGCGAGAACGCCGACGCCTATGGCCTGATGGGCCGCACGCGGGTGCATCGGCGCAGCGCCATCGATCTGGGACCGCGCCCCGGCCCGATCGCCGAGGCCTTCGACCTGGCGTTTCTGGACCCGCCCTATGGCAAGGGGCTGGGCGAACAGACGCTGGTGAAGCTGTTGGAGGGGCTGTGGCTGAAACCCGGCGCCCTGGTGGTGTTCGAGCGCGGGTCCGACGAGCCGGAGATCGACACGCCGGGCTATCAACGCCTGGACGCGCGCGACTATGGCGCCGCGCGCGTCCTTTTCCTGCGGGTTCTACCAGCGGCGGGCTGAGACGCGGTTGTCCAACTGGCCGCGCATCCGGGCCAGGCCCTGGCGATTGACGCGATAAGGCCCGCCGCCGTGTAAGGCGATCAGCCCCTTGGTCCTGAGCTTCCTCCACACCGCCAGGGTGCAGTCGGCCAGCAACAGGCCGTCGCGGGTGAAACACTGGATATCGAGAATGCGGCCGTCGGGGTCGCGGTCCAACTGGATGCGGCCGCCCTGGGCCAGGACGTGCAGCGTGCGCTGCTCCGCACGGGAGATGTTCATTTGGGAATGTCCGAATAGGCGTGAAGACTCGCGCCCGCACGGTCATCGCGGACCATGGGCGGGCGGTTTCAACGAGGCTTCGACTGCGTCTGCCGTCGGCCTCAGGCCTTGCGGACAATCTCGGACATGGGCGTTCCGGTTGGAGCGAAGGCAACAGGTTAGCCGGGACCGGCGGCGTTCGCCTAGAGGGCCTGATCGGCGGGCGATCGGTCGTGCATAAAATATCCGGGTAATATTGACGCGCCTATTTCACCCGGGTAAATCATGAGCGCGCTTACGGAAACGCATCATGAACCCGACCCCAGACATGGACTGCCTGGCCTTCGCCGGCCACGAACTGATCGCACGCGGATCGCCGCGCGCGGTGCTGGCGGCGGTCAAGGCGGCCAGCGAGGCGGCCGAGACCGGAGGTCCCGCCGTGCTGGTGTTCGACCGGGCGACGGGACGCACGGTCGAGTTCGATCTGCGCGGCGACCTGGAGACGGCGCTGGCGCTGCTGCCCGAGGCGGCGCCAGAATCTGAAGTGCGGCCGAAACGCGGGCCGGGGCGGCCGAAGCTGGGGGTGACGGCGCGGGAGGTGACGCTGCTGCCCCGCCACTGGGACTGGCTGGCTGATCAGCCGGGCGGCGCGTCGGTGGCGCTGCGCAAACTGGTCGAGGCCGCGATGCGCGAGGCCGAGGGACCGGACCGGGCGAGGAAGGCGCGGGACGCGGCGTACCGGTTCATGACGGCGCTGGCGGGGGATTTGCCGGGGTATGAAGACGCCGTTCGGGCGCTGTTCGCGGGGGATGAGAAGGGGCTGGAGAGGGCGGTGGCGGGGTGGCCGGAGGGGGTGCGTGCAACGCTCCGACTCATGCAAAATGCCAGCGATTGAGTCGCACAACCTAGCGGTGTGAGCAAGGCCAACTCTTTGGACGACTGTGACGAGAGACAAAGCAATGACGCGGATTGCTCTGCTATTTTGCGCGATCGCAATAGCGTTCGGGTTAGCTGGAACAGCAAAGAATGGTCCTACCAGCGCACCTCAGCGGTCACCGATGGTGCAGGAAGACGTGTTAAATGCGAACTGTCCTGCCGGAATAGATGATCGGAAGTCGGACCTCTGCGCTCAATGGAAAGCTGCTGATGCAGCCGAAGAAAGCGCTACTTGGACCCGCCGGACTGGGATTTTCACCGGAATTGGTCTGATCGTCGGGGCAATCACTATGGCAGCAGCCATAGGAGCTGCGGTTTTTGCCAAAGAGGCGGCCAGCCATACCAAAAGGGGTTCCGACGCTGCTAGCGCCCAAGTCGTACTCAGTGAAAAGTCGACCGAAGCTGCGCTTGTATCTGCTGAAAGTGCGGTCAAATCACACCAAAGCGATAGGCCTTGGCTTCTATTCCTCAACGTACAGCGAGGAGCATTTGAAAATGGCGTCGTTGACGACGTACCTATCGCCAATGGCTTAGCGTTCATTTTAAAATTCGCGAATAACGGACGAAGCCCCGCGCTTGATGTCCGAGGCGACCGGCAATGGCTCTTGGTACCAGAAGCTGAGCCTGTGCCGCGTTTTGAACGGCGCGATAATATGGGAAGCGGATCTATATTGGGGCCTGGACATGAATTTCGAATATATCCGCCAGTGGTGCTGAATGACGACGAAACGCGCCTATTTCGAGCGGGCAATCATCTTTTGTACACGTGGGTCCTAGTTGCTTACCGGGACATCTATGCTGACGTCGTAAGAGAGACGGAATTGGTTATCTGTCATCAGCACAATGGCGGAATCGAGGAGATAAACGGTATTCGCCGGGAAACTATCAATACTCAGTATGCTGGTGATCAGCAGCGTGTGACGTAACAGTTGGCCTACCCCACCTTCACCCGCGTCGCCGCCTCCGGCAGGTCCTCGCCAAACGCCCGCTGATAAAATTCCGCGATCGTCGGGCGCTCCAGTTCGTCGCATTTGTTCAGGAAGGTCAGGCGGAAGGCCAGGCCCAGGTCGCCGTTGAAGATCGTCGCGTTCTGCGCCCAGGTGATGACGGTGCGCGGCGACATGACGGTGGAGATGTCGCCGTTCATGAAGGCGTTTCGGGTCATGTCGGCGACGCGGACCATGGCGGCGACGGCGCGGCGGCCGTCGGCCGTGTTCCATTCCGGCGCCTTGGCCGTGACGATCTCGGCCTCCACGTCGTGGTCGAGGTAGTTCAGGGTGGTGACGATGGACCAGCGGTCCATCTGGCCCTGATTGATCTGTTGCGTGCCGTGATACAGGCCCGAGGTGTCGCCCAGGCCGATGGTGTTGGTGGTCGAGAACAGGCGGAACCACTTGTTGGGGCGGATGACGCGGTTCTGGTCCAGCAGGGTCAGGCGGCCTTGCGCCTCCAGCACGCGCTGGATCACGAACATCACGTCGGGGCGGCCCGCGTCGTATTCGTCGAACACCAGGGCGATGGGGCGCTGCAAGGCCCAGGGCAGCATCCCCTCGCGGAACTCGGTGACCTGTTTGCCGTCCCTCAGGACGATGGCGTCCTTGCCGACCAGATCGATGCGGCTGACGTGGCTGTCCAGGTTCACGCGCACCAGCGGCCAGTTCAGGCGGGCGGCGACCTGTTCGATATGGGTCGACTTGCCGGTGCCGTGATAGCCCTGAACCATGACGCGGCGGTCGAAGGCGAAACCGGCGCAGATGGCCAGGGTCGTCTGCGGATCGAAGCGATAGGCGTCGTCGATGTCCGGGACATGGCTGTCGCGGGTTTCGAAGGCCGGAACCTTCATGTCGCTGTCGATGCCGAAGACTTCGCGCACGGTGACGGCGCGGGCGGGTTCATGAACCAGCAGGGGATCGGGCGAGGCGTCGAGCGGGGAGGTCATGGGGCCGGGATTAGCGCACCCTCACGGGGTGGTCGAGGCCCATGCCGGTCTTCAAGACGCGGTTCATCAATACGGGCAGGCGCGTCACGACCGGGATCAGCGCTCGGCGGGCCAGATCGGAGATTGGAGAGGTCGCCCTGATCGCGCGGGTCAGGGCGCGGACATCGCGCACGACGGCGGCGTCGACGGGCTGACGCAGCCGGTCGTAATCGTCCAGTCGGCCGGACCCTCCGTCCAGGAAGTCCGCGGCGCAGGCGGCGAAGACGAAGGCGTCTTCAATCCCCAGGTTCATGCCGCGGGCGCCGATGGGCGAATGGATATGGGCCGCGTCGCCGCCCAGGCAGACACGGCCGACGGCCATGCGGGGGACCATGCGGTGCGAAATGTGGAACTCGGACGTCCAGCGCGCCTTTCCAGCCGTCCATCCGTCGGGAAGATGCTGCAACAGATCCGGGCCGGGACCGATCAGGCGAAAGGTTCGACCGGAGAAGGGCAGGCAGACGAACGGACCCCAGGGGCGCAGGTCGATCCAGCCCTCGTCGGCGGGCGGGCCGGTCAGGTCGACGTCCACAAGGCGCCAAGGCTCGTTCCAACCGTCGCCGGGGAAGTCGAGACCCAGGGCCTTGCGGATAGGGGAGTGGGCGCCGTCGGCGGCGAACAGGACGGGGGCCGCGACCTCGCAGCCGTCGGTCAGGCGGACGATGACGGCTTCGGGCCGCTGGCTGAGGCTGTCGACGCCGAGACCCCGCTCGATGCGGACGCCAAGGGCGGCCAGCGCCTCGGTCAGCAACGCCTCGGTGCGCGCCTGGGGCAGGATGACCATGCCGGGGTCGGCGCCCAGGGCGGCCCAGTCGATGGTCACGGCGGCCAGAAGCTCGCCTCGCCGATGAATGCGCAGACCGTGCATGGCCTGGGCTTCGGCCACGATGGCGGCGGTGACGCCGGTGTCTTGCAGCAGCGCCTGGGTGCGCGGATTCACGCCCAGCGCCTTCGAAGTCGTGATCGGCCTTTCCAACGGATCGACGATACGGACGGCGACGCCCCGCCGGGCTAGGAACAAGGCGGCGGCCAGACCCGTGGGACCGGCGCCGGCGATCAGCACCTGGGGTTCGGTCATCGAACGATATCCTTGGAAGGATGATGCGCGGGCACCCTAGCAGCGGTCGGCGACGCGGGCTAAACCGAAGGTTCGAAGCGCGGCGCGGAGTCTGTTTTCTTGGTCAAGATCGGCGTCAAGGTGGCGGAGCGCTGGTTCGTGCTGGCGGGCATCGTCCTGCTGGGGGGGATCGCCTTGGCGGGGCTGATCGTGGCCATCTATGCGGCCTGGCTGTTCCATGACTTGCCGGACGCCAGCGAGCTGGCGGACTATCGGCCGCCGACGGCGACGCGGGTCTATGCGGGCGACGGCACCCTGATCGGCGAATTCTCGGACGAGCGGCGCATCTATGTGCCGTATGAGCAGATCCCTCTGCCGGTGGTGCAGGCGTTTCTGGCGGCCGAGGATCGCAACTTCTTCCAGCACGGCGGCATCGACGTGTCCGGCATCGGCCGGGCCATGTTCAAGAACGTCTTCAACGCCGTCTCGGGGCGGCGTCTGGAAGGCGGCTCGACCATCACCCAGCAGGTGGCCAAGAACGTCCTGCTGACCAGCGAGACCAGTCTGAACCGCAAGCTGAAGGAAGCCATCCTGTCCAGCCGCCTGGAGGGCGCGCTGACCAAGGAGCAGATCCTGGAGCTGTATCTGAACGAGATCTTCCTGGGGTATCGTTCCTACGGCGTGGCCTCGGCGGCCTATAACTATTTCGGCAAGAGCCTGAGCCAGTTGACCCCCGACGAGGCGGCCTTTCTGGCGTCCCTGCCCAAGGGACCGAACAACTACCACCCGAAACGGCACCCCGAGGCGGCCAAGGGGCGGCGCGACTGGGTGCTGGGCGAAATGGCCCAGAACGGCTGGCTGACCCAGGCGGAGTTGCAAGAGGCGCGGGCGCGTCCGCTGAAGACCAATGACGCGCCCCAGCGGGCGGCCTATCGCGACGCCGACTTCTTCGTCGAGGAGGCGCGACGCCGCGCCATCGCCCTGTTCGGGCGCGAAGAGGTGACCGGCGGCGGCTATTATATGCGCACGACGCTGGACCCCAGCCTGCAATCGGCGGCGCGCGACGCCCTGATGAAGGGGCTGGAGAACTATGACCGCCGCCACGGCTGGCGCGGCCCGTGGGGGCAGACCGACTTCGCCCCCGGCTGGCAGCAGCAGGCCCTGCGGCGCACCGTTCCGGCCGAACGGCGCACCTGGCAGGCCGCAGCGATCGAAAGCGTGGCGGGCAACACCGTGCGCGTCCGCACGGCGCGCGACGACCGCACCGGAACCCTGATCGCCTCGGACGCCGCCTGGGCCAACGCCAACCGCCAACTGCGGCGCGGCGATCTGATCTTCGTGGAGCCGCGCAACGGTCAGTTCGCCCTGAAGCAGGTGCCCGCCGTGAACGGCGCCCTGGTGGCCATCGAGCCGCAGTCGGGTCGGGTGCTGGCGATGGTCGGCGGCTATTCCTACGCCCTGTCCAGCTTCAATCGCGCGACCCAGGCGCGACGCCAGCCGGGGTCGGCCTTCAAACCCTTCGTCTATGCGGCGGCGCTTGAGGGGGACTTCACCCCGGCCTCGATCATCCTGGACGCCCCGATCAGCTTCGCGGGCGGGGCCAATGGCGGACGCTGGACGCCCGAGAACTACAGCCGCGAATACTACGGTCCGCAGAGCCTGCGCCGGGGCCTTGAGCTGTCGCGCAACGTCATGACCGTGCGCCTGGCCCAGGAGGTCGGGATGCGCAAGGTTGTGGATCTGGCGCGTCGCATGGGGGTGTCGGATCGGCTTGAGCCGAACCTGTCGGTGTCGCTGGGGGCGGGGGAGACCACCCCCTATGACCTGACGGCCGCCTATTCGGCCTTCGTCAACGGGGGGCGGCGGGTCCAGCCCTATCTGATCGAAATGGTCCAGGACCGGAACGGCGAGACCATCTATCGCGCCGACCGGCGGCCGTGCCGCGAATGCGGACGCGGCTTCTCGGGCCAGGAATCGCCGCGTCTGCCCGAGCGTGGAACCCAGGTGATCGACCCGATCACCGCCTATCAGATCAGCTCCATGCTGGAAGGCGTGGTCCAGCGCGGCACCGCCGCCGCCGCGCGCGGCCTGGGCCGCTGGGTCGGCGGCAAGACCGGCACCACCAACGAATACCGCTCGGCCTGGTTCGTCGGCTTCACCACCGACATCGTCGTGGGGGTCTTCATCGGTTTCGACGACAACCGGTCGCTGGGGTCTGGCGAAACCGGCGCCGCGACGCCGGTTCCGGTGTTCATCGACTTCATGACCGCGGCGCTGAAGGAACGGCCAGCGCGTCCGTTCGTGCGCCCGCGCAACGCCGTCTTCCGCACTGTGAACGGCATCGAGGAAGCCTTCCGTCCCGGCACCGAGCGCCGTGTCGTGGAGACGCCGCGCGAAGAGGTTCGTGAGGGTCCGCAGAACTACAACGA
>JAFLCT010000107.1 GCA_017302335.1 Caulobacterales bacterium
GCTGGCGCGCAAGGACATGGGCCAGTCCCACGCGCCGCGCCATGCGCCGGGGCGGGGGCCTGCTGGATCGGCTGGATGAGTTGAAACTGGCCATGCTGGGCGGCGAAGCCGACCAGGCGGCCCTGGAACGCCTGGCGCGCGCGGTGCGTGAGGAGCGCCCATCCGATCCCGATGCGGGTCTGACGGCTGTTCTGGATCAGATCGATCTGCGCGCGGCGGTTGAACTGGCCAAGGCGGAAATTCGCCGTACGGGCGCCTAGCCTCCGAATTTTGTGCAATTTATCACCCCTGGGGAGGGGGGAGGGTGATGAAGAAATGTCACTTTGCGCGCGAGATGCCGGTTTCTGATGATCACGGACGCGCGAACGGCGTTGCCGCGACTCGGGCATTTCACCTATAGGCGGTGCCATGCCGTAGGGGGCGTTTGATTATGAGCTTGGTGCGATGAACGCATTGGCGTCAGTGGCTGCGGAACCGCCGATGTATCGGCCTTCCGACGACGAGCCGTTCATGAACGAACGGCAGTTGGCGTATTTCAAATCCAAGTTGTTGGCCTGGAAGGACGAAATCCTTCGCGAGTCTCGCGACACGGTGGTCAATCTGAAGGCCGAGACGGAAAATCACCCGGACCTGGTCGATCGCGCCTCGTCGGAATCCGACAGGGCGCTGGAGCTTCGGACCCGTGATCGCCAGCGCAAGCTGATCTCCAAGATCGACGAGGCGTTGCGCCGCATCGAGGACGGGTCCTACGGCTATTGCGAGGACACCGGCGAACCGATCGGTCTTGGTCGGCTGGAGGCTCGTCCGACCGCGACCTTCTCGGTCGAGGCCCAGGAACGGCACGAGCGCCGCGAGCGCGTCCACCGCGACGATTGATCGGAGACCAGGCCGATGCGTCTGCTGCTCGGCCTGACCATCCTGCTTCTGGCGGCCATGCCGGTCCGCGCCCAGGAGACGGCGCCGACGCCCGCCGCCATGCGGGGCGACTATTTCTTCGTCTCTTCCACCGAGATCGGGCGCGGGTTTCACATCTATGTCCGCTATCCCGAAGGTTATGATCCTTCGGCGCGGCGCCTGTATCCGACCGTCTATGTGACCGATGGGGACAGCCTGTTTCCCATGCTGGCGCCGGTGCAGTTGTTCCTGCACTACGACGACGGTCTGCCTGAGATGCTGATGGTGGGCATCGCCTATGGCGGGTTCGATCCGTCGGTGAACCGGCGCAATATCGACTTTCAGACGCCAGGCGATGGGGTTGAACAGGCCGGGGCCGAGGCCTTCCAGCGTTTTCTGGTCGAAGAGCTGATCCCCCGGATCGAGGCGCGTTACCGGTCCGACCCCCAGCGCCGCATCCTGTTCGGCCAGTCGCGGGGCGGCGCCTTCGTTCTGTATTCGGCCGTGACGGACCCGGATCGGTTCTGGGGGCGGATCGCCAGCAATCCGTCGATCACGTCGGGGATCGAATCCCTTCTGTCGCCGGCCGCGCCCGCGACGCGGCGGGATCTGAACCTGATCGTGGCCAGCGGCACGCGCGACCGTACGGACCTTCAAAGCGAGGCGGCGCTGTGGCTGTCGGACTGGGAGGCGAGGCCCAGTCGCCCCTGGATGCTGCACGGCGTGCGGATCGAAGGCGGCACCCACGCCGCCGACGCCCCGGCGGCCTATCGCCAGGGCATGGCCCGGCTGTTCGGTCAGAAGCCGGCGCTTTGACGCCGGGGGGTAAGCGCTTGAAGCCGAGGCGGAGTCGATGCGTATCTTGAGCCTGGCCGTATTTCCGGCCGCGGCCTCGACGCCGGAGAAGGCCCGAGCCTTCACTCATCGTGTGGCGAATTTGAAGACTCGGCGTCGCATCGCGGCGTGAGCGGACGACCCGCATCGCCTTGACTTCGCCGTCGGCGTGCCCGACCTAGCCGCCTCGCATTCAAGGTCGCCTGAACTCATGTCCGTCAAGGTCCGCTTCGCCCCGTCGCCGACGGGGAAACTGCACGTCGGCAATGTCCGCACCGCCCTGGTCAACTGGATGTTCGCCCAGAACGCCAGGGCCAGGGGGCAGGGCGGGTCGTTCGTCCTGCGCATCGACGACACCGACCTGGCGCGCTCCACGCCCGAGTTCGAACAGGGCATCGAGGACGACCTGGCCTGGCTGGGCCTGCTGTGGGACGAGCGATACAATCAGTCGAAACGGTTCGACCGTTATGAAGCCGCCGCCGAGAAGCTGAAGGCTGATGGGCGGCTCTACGCCTGCTACGAAACCGCCGAGGAGCTGGATCGCCGCCGCAAGGTGCAGCTCTCGCGCGGGCTGCCGCCGATCTATGACCGCGCCGCCCTGAACCTGACGGAGGCCGAAAAGGCCGCCTATGAGGCCGAGGGCCGCCGTCCGCACTGGCGCTTCAAACTGGATGGCAAACGCGTGGCCTGGGAGGATCTGGCGCGCGGCCATGCCGAGGTCGACACCGCCTCCATGTCCGATCCGGTTCTGGTCCGCGAGGACGGCCTGTTCCTCTACACCCTGCCGTCGGTGGTCGACGACATCGACATGGCGATCACCCATGTGATCCGGGGTGAAGACCACGTCACCAACACCGGCGCCCAGATCGAGATCTTCGAGGCGCTGGGCGGACCGGTTCCCCAGTTCGCCCATATGCCGCTGCTGGTCGGGGCCGATGGCCAGGCCCTGTCGAAACGCCTGGGCTCGCTGTCGATCTCCGAAATGCGCGAGCAGGGCTATGAGCCGATCGCCATCACCAGCCACCTGGGCCGGATCGGCACCTCGGACCCGCTGGAGGTCGCTCCGTCGATCCAGGCCCTGGGTACGGGCTTCGCCTTCTCCAAGATGGGCCGATCGCCGGCGCGCTATGATACGGCGGACCTGGATCGTCTGAACGCCCAGGCCCTGCACGCCATGGACTATGCGACGGCCAAGCCTCGGCTGGAGGCGCTGGGTTGCGATCTGGGCGAGGCCTTCTGGATCGCGGTCAGGCCGAACTTGAACAAGCTGGCTGATGTCGTTGAAATGGCGCGGATCGTGCGCGGCCCGGTCACCCCGGTCATCGAGGACGCGGCCTTCGCCGAAGCGGCGTTGAAACTGTTGCCGGAAACCATCGACGCGGGCGCCTGGAGCATCTGGACCGAGGCGGTCAAGGCCGAGACTGGGGCCAAGGGCAAGGGCCTGTTCATGCCGTTGCGCCTGATCCTGACCGGCCAGGCGCATGGGCCGGACATGGCGGCCATGATCGTGCTGATCGGTCGTGAGACGCTGGTGAAACGCCTGAAGGGCGAGGCGGGCTGACGCCCGTCTCACCCTCCATTCTCATGGGCCGCGATCAGAAGGCGGTGCCTTCTCGACCCGACACGGCCTGAATTCAGGCGTTGCAGGCGGCGATTTCGGCCGCCGACAGCGTCACGCCCTTCCAGGAAAAGGCCGTCACGGGACCCAGGCGCTGGGCCACGCGGCGGCAGGCGCGCGGCGCGGGCTGGCTGGCGCCGCCAGAAGCGGTGCAGGTCGCGCCCTCGCAGCGCCAGGTCGCGCCGTCGATGATGGTGCGGCCCGAAGGCGCGCTGGCGGCGTCGGCCAGGGTCAGGCGGGTCGGCGACTGGGCCGGTTGAGCGAAGGCGGGAGCGGCGGCGAACAGGGCCGCGGCGATAAGCAGAGCACGCATGGGAGGTCTCCGATAAGTCGCGGGGCGACCACCGCCCCATGGTCGCCATAGTCGGTCTTCTTTCAAAACTGTCAAGGCGAGTTTCGAAAAAGGATGGACTGATGACACTGACTAATCGGTGATTACTTAACGCTGATCATATTGCAAGGGTCGCCGTGTCGCACCCTGGGCCAGCAGGGCCACGGCCTCATCCACCGTGTCGCAGACATCCCAGGCCTGAAGGAAGGACGGGGGGGTCATGCCTTCCTCGACGCTGTGCTTCATCAGGGCGAAGAAGGTTTCCCAAAAACCGTTGATATTCAGGAAGATGATCGGCTTGCCGTGCAGGTCCAGCCGCTTCCAGGACAACAGTTCGACCACCTCTTCCAGCGTTCCGACGCCGCCGGGCGCCACCACGAAGGCGTCGGATTCGTCGTACATCAGAATCTTGCGCTCATGCATGGTGTCGACGACGATGGTCTCGACGTCATCGAACAGACGTTCGCGGCTGCGCAGGAAGGCGGGCATGACGCCCACCACCTTGCCGCCCTCGGCATGGGCCGCACGCGCCGAGGCGCCCATGAGGCCCACCCCGCCGCCGCCATAGACCAGTCGCCAGCCCTGTTTGGCCATCGCGGCGCCGAAGTCGCTGGCGGCTTGCAGATAATCGGCGTGGGCGGCGTCGGACGAGCCGCAGAAAAGGCAGACCGACAGGCCGTCGAAGGGCGTGATTTGGGGATTGGCGACGGACGACATGGAACCTCGGATGGATGACGGCGAGACACGACGGCGCAGGCGCGCTAACGAGTTGTGTCCGCCTGGCCCCTAGCCATAGAACCTTCATGCCGTCGAGAAAACGTCTGCTGTCGTCGATCATGCCGCTGGCGCTTCTGGCGGCCTGTTCGAACGCGCGGACGGACCAGGCCCAACCCAAGGGCGAGACCGCGATCGGCTGGGCCGCGCCGCCACGGATCGACACGGTGCGACGCGCGCCAAACGGCCTGACGGTGTCCGGCCGGGCCGGGCCTGGCGCCCGGGTCGTGCTGCGCGGCGCCGACGACATGGCCTTCGCCGCCTCGGCGGACGACGCGGGCCGGTTCGATATCCTCATGGGCGCGCCGAGGGGCGACGTACTGCTGACGCCAGAGACCCAGACCGGCCAGGACGCCGCGCCCGCGCCCGAACGTTTGTTGATCCTGGGGGACGGGCAGGGACCGATCGCTCTATTGACGCCGGGTGCGGCCAGTGTGCGCCTGGACGGCGCGGGCGCACTGGGGGCGGTCGATTCGGACGGACGGTTTCTGGCCTTGTCGGGCCAGGCCCAGGCCGGGTCCTCGGTGCGGATCACGGTGGACGGCCGTCCAGGCGCGGTGGCCCAGGCGGACGCCGGCGGGCGGTGGACGGCTGTTGTCGGGTCATCGACGGGTCCGGCGCGACTGGGCGTGGGACCGCGCATCTATGACTTTCCCGGCGATGGCGGCGCGACGGCCCAGGCCGCCCGTTCAGGCGCGGGCTGGCGTCTGGCCTGGGAGGTTCCGGCGGGCGGGCGCCAGATCACCTGGCTGCCCGATGCTCAGGAATAGGCGCGTTTACGAGGCGTTAACCAAACCGGTCGATCAACGATATCGTCTTCTGTCTTTGAGGACGCCCACCATCACCGAACCTGATTTCAGCCCGGCGCGCGCGTCGGGCTTTTTTTCGTTCGCACATGGAGGAGGGGGAGATGGCTCCGCGGGTAGGATTCGAACCTACGACCAGCCGATTAACAGTCGGCTGCTCTACCACTGAGCTACCGCGGAACATACTCGGGAGGCGGGCCTATAGCAGCGGGTTCGCGCGTCGTGCAATGGGTAATGCGGCTGAAAATGACGCTCATCTCGATCACTGACCCCGATGACCCGCGCGTGGCGGCTTTCCGCCATGTGAAGGAGCGCGACCTGACCGGCCGCGAAGGCCGTTTCATCGCCGAGGGCAAGGGGGTGGTGCGCATCCTGGTCTCGCCCGCTTCGCTCTGCGCGCCGGAATCGCTGCTGTTGGCCGAGAATCGGATTGAGACCATGGCCGACGCCGTCGCGAGCCTGCCCGGCGGCGCGCCGGTCTATGTCGCGACGCAAGGCGTGCTGGACGTCATCGCCGGTTTCCCCCTGCATCGCGGCGTTCTGGCGCTGGGCCGCAAGCCCCCGGCGCGATCCGTCGTCGACCTGCTGGCCGCCGCCCCGCCCCAGGCCGTGGTGGTTTGCGTTGTCGGCATAGGCAATCACGACAACATGGGCGGCCTGTTCCGCAACGCCGCCGCCTTCGGCGCCCATGCCGTCTTGATGGATGCGGGCTGTTGCGATCCCTTCTACCGCAAGGCCATCCGCGTTTCGGTCGGCGCGGTGTTGCGCACCCCCATGGCGACGGCGCCATCGGTCGGGACCCTGTTGGATGATCTGGAGGCGGCGGGGTTCGAAACCCTGGCCCTGACGCCGTCCGCGGCCCAGCCGCTCAGCGCCGTGCGCGGTTCGGGACGCCAGGCCCTGTTGCTGGGTTCGGAAGGGCCGGGCCTGCCCGAAGCGGTGATCCGCCGCTGCCGCGCGGTGGGCGTGCCCATGGTCGGCGGCTTTGATTCGCTGAACGTGGCCGTGACCTCGGCCATCGCCTTGCATCAACTGACCCAGTTTAGATGATCACGGAAGCGTCAGGCGATTAACCTTTCATCCACCTTGATGAATTTCCAGAATGTGGCAACTTGGCGGCACGGGTTGGGAAGTAGGCGTCATGGGCATTCTGTATTTCATCCATCGCAATGCGCGAATCGTGCTGGTCGCAGCCGTCGTCGGGGCGGCGCTGGGTGCGGCGGGGGTCATCGGCTGGGTCACCGCACCCTTGGGCTGAGGCCCAGGTGAAGCCCTCAAGATTTAAAGCTTTTTCGTCCAGGGCGCCGAAGGCGTGGCTGGTGATCGCCGTCTGCGCCGGGGTCAGTCTGTGGCTGCTGCTGCATATGCCCGCGCGGGCCGAACCCGCGGACTGCCGTCTCGAACTGAAGGTTCTCGGCATCGCTCAGGACGCGGGTATGCCCCAGATCGGCCATCCAGAGGACCCGGCCTGGGCGGACCCGTCCCTGGCGCGGTTGGCGACCTCCGTGGCGGTGGTCGATCATGCGACGGGCGCGCGCTGGCTGTTCGACGCCACGCCGGACATCAAGGCCCAGATTCAGCGGCTTGACGCCTGGATGGACCGGGACCGGCCGGGACTCGGGCTGGACGGCGTCTTTCTGACCCACGCCCACATCGGCCACTACGCCGGGCTGATGATGCTGGGGCGCGAGGCGGCAGGCGCGCGGGGGACGCCCATCTACGCCATGCCGCGCATGGGCGACTTCCTTCGCGACAACGGACCCTGGGGGCAGTTGGCCGCCCTGAACAACATCGACATTCGCGGCCTGGCCGATGGTCGATCCGTGGACCTGGACGGCGGGTTGACGGTCACCCCGTTCACGGTCCCGCATCGCGACGAGTATTCAGAGACTGTCGGCTTCGTCATTCGGGGCGGGGACGCCGCGGCCTTATTCCTGCCCGACATCGACGACTGGGATCGGTGGGAAGCGGCGGGCGGTCCCGGAATCGAGGCGATGATCCGCCAGGTCGACGCCGCCTATATCGACGCCACCTTCTTCGCCGACGGAGAACTGCGCGGGGTGGACATGGCGACCGTTCCCCATCCTCGCATCCGGGACAGCATGGATCGGTTCGAAGCGCGCCTGACGCCCGAAGAGCGGTCGCGGGTCCGCTTCATCCACCTGAACCACAGCAATCCAGCCCGCTATCCCGACAGTCCCGAGACGCGGGAGGTGTCGCGTCGCGGCTTTGGCCTGGCCTCGGAAGGCGAGACCCTGTGCCTCGACAGGGGTTGAGCGGGCTGAAGGAAAACTCGCGATGGAGGCCTGACCGGGAATCGAACCCGGGTGCAAGGATTTGCAGTCCTCTGCGTCACCACTCCGCCATCAGGCCGTAGTCCCGAAATCCGGGACGCCGCCATCGCGAGGCGCGTTCGCTATCAGATCGGATTGTCCGCTGCAACGCACGGACCTATAAGCACGACGCAATTCCGATCCCGTCGCCCAAGGAACGCTTCTCGATGGATTTCTCCGCCGCGCGCAAGGTCATGGTGGACTCGCAGGTCCGTGTGAACGACGTCACCGATCGCGCCCTTCAGGCCGCGCTGATGATCGTTCCGCGTGAGCGGCTGGTTCCCGCCGACCGCGCCTTCATGGCCTATGCCGAGACGGCGCCCGAGATCGCCGACGGCCGCAAGCTGATGCCCGCGCGCGACATCGCCAAACTGTTGCAGGCCGCGGAC
>JAFLCT010000108.1 GCA_017302335.1 Caulobacterales bacterium
GCACGACCGCCGCCGCCCCGGCCAGGTCCAGCCCCGGCGCCTGTTCGACCAGGGCCGCCATCAGGCCGCGTCCGTCGGTGCTGTCGGCCCACAGACCCCCATCGCGCCGAACCAGCAGATTGGCCGAGCCGCAGCGGCGCGCCGTCTCCGACACGCCGTCGGCCAGGGCGAAGGCGGCCGTCTTGAACGGGGCGGTGATGTTCAGCCCGGCCAACTCGCCCGACCGCACCCGCGCGGCCAGGGCGGCGATGGCGGTCTCATCGATCGGCTCGAAGGCGTCATAACGCGCATCCAGGCCCGCCGCCGCAATCCATATCCCGTGGATCAGCGGGCTGAGCGACTGGCCGATCGGGCGGCCGACGACCCCGGCGATCCGGGTCATGCCGCGATGATCCCGTGACGGCGCAACTGATCCAGAACCGCCCACAGGGGCAGGCCCAGGACGGTGAAGTAATCGCCCTCGATCCGCGCGAAGAGTTGCGCCCCCATCCCCTCCAGCCGGTAGGAGCCGACACAGGCCAGCAGCGCCTCGCCCTCGGCCGCCAGATAGGCGTCCAGGAAGGCGTCCGAGAAGTCCCGCACCCACAGTCCGGCCGTGTCGACGCCGGACCAGACCACCTGGCCGTCCCGGGCCAGGGCGGCGCCGGAATGCAGGTGATGGACCCGGCCGCGCATGGCCGCCAGCCGCGCCCGCGCCTCGTCCAGGTCGCGGGCCTTGGACACCAGGCCGCCGTCGAAGGCCAGGGTCTGATCGGCGCCCAGAACCCAGGCGTCCGGCGCGGCGCGCGACGCCGCCAGAGCCTTCGCCCGCGCCAATTCCTCGGCCAGGCCCGCCGCCTCGGCCGGATCGAACCTCGCCTTGACCGCCGCCTCGTCGACATCGGCCGCGCGCACGTCGAACGGCACGCCCGCGCCCGTCAGCATATCGCGCCGCGCGGCGCTCTTGGAGGCCAGGATCAGCCGGGTCACCAGTTGCTCGCCAGACTGCGGCTGCGGCGCTCGCTCAACAGGTTGATGATGGCGGCCGCCGTCTCTTCGACCGAGCGGCGGGTCACGTCGATGACCGGCCAGCCGCGTCGCTCGAAGGCCCGGCGGGCCTTGACCGTCTCTTCGCGCACGGCGTCATGGTCGACATAGCTGGAGGCGCGCGAGGCGTTCAGCCCGTCCAGGCGGTTCTTGCGGATCTGAACCAGGCGGTCGGGCGACACCGTCAGGCCCACGACCAACGGATTGCGCAGGGCCGTCAGCCGTTCTCCGTCCTCTTGGCCCGGCACCAGGGGCACATTGGCCGCGCGGATGCCGCGATGGGCCAGATAGATGCAGGTCGGGGTCTTTGAGGTGCGGCTGACCCCGCACAACACCACGTCGGCGCCCTCCAGCTCGTCCGTCGCGCCCTGGCCGTCGTCATGGGCCATGGCGAAATCGAGAGCGGCGATACGGTTGAAATACTCGTGATCCAGCGCGTGCTGGGCGCCGACCCGGGTCGACAGGGCCGCGCCCAGATAGCGCGACAGGGCGCCGACCAGCGGGTCCAAGGCCCCGATCTGCGGCATATCCAGGCGGCGGCAGCCGTCTTCCAACTGTTGGCGCAGTTCGCGGTCGACGATGGTGTGCAACACCACGCCCGGCGCATCGGCCACCTCTTCCAGCACCCGCTCCATCTGTTTGGGCGACCGGACCAGGGCGTAGATGTGCTCGATGGGGATGACGCCGTCGAAACGGGCCGTCACCGCCTTGGCCATGGCGTTCAGGGTCTCGCCGGTCGAGTCCGAGACCAGATGAACATGAAAATAGGTCGCCAGGCGGCTCGGGCCGGTGCGGGAAGGGCGGGCGGGCGTCATGCGGAGACGAGAATCCTGTGGGCGGGCTGTGGGAGTCCGTGCGGGTCCCTGGGCGCCGATGACCATAGCGCCGGGCCGCGACGGCGGCGAGGGTGGAGCGATAGGGACGGCCGTCCCCTCTTGATCCCGCTTCATCCCCTTGGGCGCCGTCGCCTTCGATACGCCTGGGGAGAAGCTTAACAAAACCCTAACGGCGCCCAGGTCGGGGCGCCTCCCGAAGGCCCGCGAATTAAGACTTCCTTAACCCTTATCCCCGGTTTCGACAGCCTGGGCGAAACCGGGTCGCAAACCGGGCGTCGGGCGTGCAAAACCGGCTCGAGCGGCCGGTGAAACCGCCGGTCATCCCCGTCATCCCGCGCCCTACCAACCCCTTCCATTCTTCTAATTCTTCTTTGAACTGGATTAGGGTTGAGCCTGAACGGCGGGGACCGTATCCAGCGTGGCGATGAGCATCCCCCTTCTGATCCGCGTTCTGAACGGCGAGACCCCGGCCCGGCCTCCGGTCTGGTTCATGCGTCAGGCTGGGCGCTACCTGCCGGAATACCGCGCGCTTCGGGCCGAGGCGCCGGACTTCATCAGCTTTTGCCTGAACCCGGAGATGGCGGCCGAGGCGACCTTGCAGCCGATGCGGCGGTTCGGCTTCGACGCGGCCATCGTCTTCGCCGACATCCTGCTGATCCCCGGCGCCTTGGGCCAGGATGTCTGGTTCGAGGCGGGGGAGGGACCGCGTCTAGGCGCCCTGCCGGACCTTCAGGCCATGCGCGAACGGGCGGCTGACGCCGGTCAGGCCCTGTCGGCGGTCGGCGAGACCCTGAGCCGGGTGCGTGCAGCGCTGGAGCCGGAGCGGGCGCTGATCGGTTTCGCGGGCGCGCCCTGGACGGTGGCGACCTATATGCTGGACGGCGAGGCCCGCACGATCGGCAAGGGCGAACGCGCCCAGGCCCGCACCTACGCCTATGCCGAGCCTGAAACGGTCGCGGCCCTGCTGGACGTGCTGGTCGAGGCCACGGCCCACTATCTGCGTATGCAGCAGGACGCCGGGGCGCAGGTGCTGAAGATCTTCGAGAGCTGGGCCGAGGGTCTGCCCGACGACCTGTTCGAAACCCTAGTGCTGGCGCCGCACCAGGCCCTGATCCGCCGCGCACGCGACCTGGGCGTGACCGTGCCGATCATCGGCTTCCCGCGCGGTTCGGCGGCCCTGGCCGAACGCTATGCGCGTGAAGCGGGCGGTCAGGGCGTGGCCCTGGACACCGCCTGTCCGTTGGAAGTCGGCCGCCGGGTCCAGGCGATCAAGCCCATCCAGGGGGCCTTGGACCCGCTGCTGCTGCGCGCCGGCGGCCCGATGCTGGACCGGCGCATCGATCAGCTCAAGGACGCCTGGGGGCAGGGGCCTTGGATCTTCAACCTGGGCCACGGCATCCTGCCGGACGTGTCGATCGACCATGTCCATCAGGCCCTGAAGCGGATCGGCGCCGAATGAGCGGCCGGGACGGACGAAGGATCGCCGTCGTCCTGTTCAACCTGGGCGGTCCCGACGGCCCGGCGGCGGTGAAGCCCTTTCTGGCCAATCTGTTCAGCGACCCGGCCATCATCGACCTGCCGGGCCTGATCCGACGGCCGTTGGCGAATTTCATCGCCGCCCGACGCGAGCGGTCGGCCCAGGCCAACTACGCTGTCATGGGCGGCGGTTCGCCGCTTTTACCGGAGACCCGCAAACAGGCTGACGCCTTGGAGGCGGCCTTGGCGGCGACGCGGCCGGGCGAGGCGGTGCGGACCTTTATCGCCATGCGCTACTGGAACCCGCTGACCGAACAAGCGGCGGCCGAGGTGGCGGCCTTCGCGCCTGACGAGATCGTTCTGCTGCCGCTGTATCCGCAGTTCTCGACCACCACGACGGAATCGTCGCTGAAACGCTGGGACGAGGTCTATCGCGGGCCGGGCCGGTCGCGGACGGTCTGCTGCTATCCGCGCGCGGACGGTTGGATCGCGGCCCAGGCCGAGGGCGTCAGGGCCAGGCTGGCCGAGGCGGGCGACGCCCCGGTGCGGGTGCTGTTCTCGGCCCACGGCGTGCCGGAAAAGATCATCGCCGGGCGCGGCGATCCCTATCAGGAGCAGGTCGAGACGACCTGCGCCGCCATCGCCGAGGCCGCGGGCCTGGTCGACTGGGCGATCTGCTATCAGAGCCGGGTCGGGCCGCTGAAATGGCTGGGACCGTCGACGGCCGAGGCCATCGAACAGGCCGGCGCCGACGGCGTGGGCGTGGTGGTGACGCCGGTGGCCTTTGTTTCCGAACACGTCGAGACCCTGGTCGAATTGGATGTCGAATACGCCGAACTGGCGCATCGCCTGGGCGTCGCCCCCTATCTGCGCGCCCCGGCCGTGGGCGTGGACCCGGCCTTCATCGCCGCCCTGACCGAGGCGGTGGGTCAAGCCCTGGGCCGGACGGGGGTCAGCCCCTATGGTCCAGGCTGCGCGGGCCGATGGGCGGCCTGTCCGTGCCAGAAGGAGGCGGCGTGAGCATCGGCGTGTTCGAGATCGTGCGCGGCCTGCACATCCTGGCGGTGATCGCCTGGATGGCGGGTATGTTGTTCCTGCCCCGGCTCTACGCCTATGACGCCGAACAGGCCGACAAGCCCGAGCCGCTGCGCTCGGAGATGCGCGGTCTGCTGCGTGGCTGGCAGCGGCGGCTGCTGAAGATCATCATCAATCCCTCGATGACCGCGGCCTGGGTGTTCGGGGTCTGGATGATCCTGATCCATGTCTATGGCTTCGGCGAGGGGTGGGGTTTCGTGCTCCAGCCGTGGATGGCGACCAAGCTTTTAGCCGTGACCGCGCTCAGCGGCTGGCACGGCTTCCTGGCCGGAGAGCTGAAGCGTATCGCCGCCGGAACCTCGACCCGCTCGGGCCGGTTCTGGCGCATGACCAATGAGATCCCCTTCGTCATCGCCATCATCGCCGTGTTGTCGGTGACGACGCAGTGGACCTTTTAAGGGCGCTACCGCTTGGCTCGCGGAGCCGCGCTGCTTGAGCGTTTCTTTTGGGGCGCTACCGCACGCGACGCGGTCGCTCGCGGCTTGAGCGCGGCTTGAGCGCGGTTTGGGCGCGGTTTGGGCGCGCTATCGCTCGACGTGCGGGGTCCTGCGGCTTGACCTGACCCCCTGAAGCGTGGTTTCGCTGGCGGCGAACCGATCCTGGCCTTGCCGGACGGTCCCTCTCTTACAGCGATGCCGCCTCTTTCGACTGCCGAGGCGGAGTCCATCGTTTCTCCCGGCCGCGAGGCCAGACATCGTCAGACCTGCCCGCGCCGCGAGACCTGTCCCGCGGCCGTGTCCGTGAGCGCATACCATGACCGACCCGACCGAAATCCCCGAAGCCGACGCCGACACCACCCGCGCCGATCAGGTCGTCATCGACCAGGAAGCCGACGAGGACGACGACGGCGAACCCATCGTGCCGAACGGCCGCATCACCCTGGCCGAACTGAACGAGAAGTCGCCGGCCGATCTGGTGGCCTTCGCCGAGGGGCTGGAGGTCGAGAACGCCTCGAACCTGCGCAAGCAGGACCTGCTGTTCGCCATCCTCAAGGCCCTGGCCGAGGAAGAGGTCGAGATCATCGCCGACGGCGTGCTGGAGATCCTGCCCGACGGCTTCGGCTTCCTGCGCAGCTCGGACGCCAATTATCTTCCGGGTCCTGACGATATCTATGTGTCTCCGTCGCAGATCCGCCGCTTCGGCCTGCGCTCGGGCGACACCATCCACGGGGCCGTGCGCGCGCCGCGCGAGGGCGAACGTTATTTCGGCCTGCTGAAGGTCGACACAATCAATCTGGAAGACCCCGAGACGGTCAAGACCAAGGTTCTGTTCGACAACCTGACCCCGCTCTATCCCGAAGAGCGGCTGCACATGGAGATTCAGGACCCGACCCTGAAGGACCGGTCCGGCCGGGTCATCGACATCGTCGCTCCGTTGGGCAAGGGCCAGCGTTGCCTGATCGTGGCCCCGCCGCGCGTCGGCAAGACGGTGATGTTGCAGAACATCGCCAAGTCGATCGAGGCCAACCACCCCGAGGTCTTCCTGATCGTGCTGTTGATCGACGAGCGCCCTGAGGAAGTCACCGATATGCAGCGTACGGTGAAGGGCGAGGTCGTGGCCTCGACCTTCGACGAACCGGCCAGCCGCCACGTCGCCGTGGCCGAGATGGTGATCGAAAAGGCCAAGCGTCTGGTCGAGCACAAGAAGGATGTGGTGATCCTGCTGGATTCCATCACCCGCCTGGGCCGCGCCTACAACGCCACCGTGCCGTCGTCGGGCAAGGTGCTGACCGGCGGCGTCGACGCCAACGCCCTGCAACGGCCCAAACGCTTCTTCGGCGCGGCCCGCAATGTGGAGCAGGGCGGGTCGCTGACCATCATCGCCACGGCCCTGATCGACACCGGCAGCCGCATGGACGAGGTGATCTTCGAAGAGTTCAAGGGCACCGGAAACTCCGAGATCGTGCTGGACCGCAAGGTCGCGGACAAGCGCATCTTCCCGGCCATCGACGTGCTGAAGTCCGGCACCCGCAAGGAAGACCTGATCACGCCCAAGGATCAGTTGACCAAGACCTATGTCCTGCGTCGCATCCTGAACCCCATGGGTCCGCAGGACGCCATCGAATTCCTGCTCGACAAGCTGCGCCAGACCAAGAACAACGCCGACTTCTTCCAGAGCATGAACACCTGATGCGGCGGGGTGAGGGGTGAAGAGTGAGCAAGGCGTGAGCCAGGCGGGGATCGCTCACCTCTTGCTCACTCCTCACCTTTCACCCTTCGAGTGTTTCACGTGAAACAGGAGGCGTTTTGATGAAGGTCAATGTCGAGATCGACTGCACCCCGGCCGAGGCGCGGGCTTTTCTGGGCCTGCCCGACGTGGCGCCGCTGAACGAGGCCATGGTCGCCGAGATGCAGAAGCGGATGCAGGCCAATGTCGCGGCCATGCAGCCCGACGAGCTGATGAAGACCTGGACCAGCTTTGGTCTCCAGGCCCAGGACCAGTTCCGCCGCCTGATGGAATCGGCCGTCGCCGGCGCGGCCAAGCCCTGAGGCTGTGACCGACACCGTCTTCGCCCTGGCGACGCCGCCCGGCCGGGGCGCGATCGCCGTCATCCGCCTGTCCGGGCCGGAGACCCGCCAGGCGCTGGCGGCGCTGGGCGTCGAGCGGCCGCAACCGCGCACGGCCCTGCTGCGCGACCTGGCCCATGACGGCGTCCATATCGACCAGGGGTTGGTGCTGTGGTTCCCCGGCCCGGCCTCCTATACGGGCGAAGATTGCGCCGAGCTGCAACTGCATGGAAGCCGGGCGGTGGTCGAGGCGGCGGGGAGGGCGCTGCTGGACCTGGGTCTGCGCCTGGCCGAACCGGGCGAGTTCACTCGCCGCGCCTTCGAGAACGGCCGCATGGACCTGGCCCAGGCCGAGGCCGTGGCCGACCTGATCGACGCGGAAACCGAAGCCCAGGCGCGCCAAGCCCTGGGTCAGTTGAGCGGCGCCCTGTCCCAGGTCTATGCCGGATTCCGCGCCGACCTGCTGCGCGCTCTGGCCCTGATCGAGGCCGAGATCGATTTTCCCGACGAGGAGGTCCCCGACAATCTGGCGCGCACGGCCGGGCCGGTGCTGGACGGGGTGATCACGCGGCTGGAGGCGGCCCTGGCCGACGGGCGGCGCGGCGAACGGGTGCGCCAGGGCTATCGCATCGTGCTGATCGGCGAGACCAACGCCGGCAAGTCGTCGCTGTTCAACGCCCTGGTCGCGCGCGAGGCGGCCATCGTCACCCCCATCGCCGGCACCACCCGTGATGTGCTGGACGCCGAACTGGTGATCGGCGGCTATGCCGTGACCTTGTCCGACACGGCGGGACTGCGTGACAGCGCCGACCCGGTCGAGGCCGAGCGTCCGGGCCCAGATCTCGGCCAGGACCGCCTCGGTCGCGGTCCGCGGCGCGACGTAGCCGGCCTCGCTGCGTAGTGCATCCGGCGCCGGCAGCGCACGGCGATCGATCTTGCCGTTGGGCGTGAGCGGCAGG
>JAFLCT010000109.1 GCA_017302335.1 Caulobacterales bacterium
GCCCGCGCCGCCGCCACCCGGGCGGCGGCCTCGGCCGTGCCCTCGGCGGGACGCGGCAGGGCCATATCGGCGGCGGTGACCGGCGGCGTCTCCACCGTCAGGTCGATGCGATCGAACATCGGCCCGGAGATGCGGTTCTGGTAATCGACCTGGCACCGAGGGGCCTTGCCGCAGGCGCCGCGCCCGGCGCCGCCCAGGCCGCAGCGGCACGGATTCATCGCCGCCACCAGTTGGAAGCGCGCCGGATAGCGGATGTGGTGGTTGGCCCGCGCCACCACGATCTCTCCGGTCTCCAGCGGCGCGCGCAGGGAATCCAGCGCCTGGGCCGAATATTCGGGCAGTTCGTCCAGGAACAGCACCCCATTGTGCGCCAGCGACGCCTCGCCGGGCCTGGCCCGGATCCCGCCGCCGGTCAGGGCGGCCATACTGGCCGAATGGTGGGGACTGCGGAACGGCCGGGCGCGGGTCAGGGCGCCGCGCTCGATCAGCCCGGCCATCGACCAGACCATCGAGGTCTCCAACAGTTCGGGCGGCGTCAGCGGCGGCAACAGGCCGGGCAGACGCTGGGCCATCATCGATTTGCCCGACCCGGGCGGCCCGATGAACAACAGGTTGTGCCCTCCCGCGGCGGCCACCTCCAGGGCGCGCTTGGCGCTCTCCTGGCCCTTGACCTCGCGCAGGTCGGGCGCCGCGCCTCCGGCCGAGACCGGTCCCGGCTCGGGCGCGCGCAACACCTGGCTTCCCTTGAAGTGGTTGATCAGGCCGATCAGCGAGCGCGGCGCCAGGATGTTCGCGTCCCCGGCCCAGGCCGCCTCAGCCCCATTGGCCTCCGGGCAGATCAGGCCCAGCCCCAGGGCCGACGCCGCCACCGCTGCGGGCAGGGCGCCGCCCGTGGCCGCGATCCGCCCGTCCAGCCCCAATTCGCCGATCGCCGCCCAGCCCTCCAGGTCCGCCGGGGCGATCACCCCCATGGCCGCCATCAGGGCCAGGGCGACGGGCAGGTCGAAATGCGATCCCTCCTTGGGCAGGTCGGCGGGCGCCAGACTGGCGATGATCCGTTGCGGCGGCAGGGCCAGACCGATGCCGGCGAAGGCGCCGCGCACCCGTTCGCGGCTCTCGGCCACCGCCTTGTCCGGCAGGCCGACCAGGGTGAAGGTCGTCGGTCCCGCGCCGCCGACCAATTGCACCTCGACGTCCACACGCCGGGCCTCGACCCCTTCGAAGGCGAATGTCGTCACCCGCGCGACCATGCCGACCTCTCCCGCTCTGGGAGAGAACGAAGCACGAACATCAACGTTCGGTCAAGTCGATGGTCTCAGCCGCCCCGCTTCGCCTCAATCACGTCCCACAGCATCGCCCCGGCGTCGACGCCGGTGAACTGCTTCAACTGCACCGCGCCGGTCGGCGAGGTGACGTTGATCTCGGTCAGATAGTCGCCGATCACGTCGATGCCGACGAACAGCAGGCCGCGCCGCTTCAGCTCCGGCCCCAGAATGGCGCAGATCTCGCGGTCGCGGGCGGTCAGTTCGACCGGCTGGGCCGTACCGCCGACGCGCAGGTTGGAGCGCACGGCCCCCTTCAGCGGCACGCGGTTGATGGCCCCGGCGACCTCGCCGTCGACCAGTATGATGCGCTTGTCGCCCGCCGAGACGGCCGGGATGAATTTCTGGATCACCAGCGGATCGCGCGAACCGGTCACATGAATTTCGACCAGGGCCTCCAGGTTCGGGTCCCCGGCCTTCAGCCGCACCACCCCCGAACCCGCCGCCCCGTGCAGGGGTTTCAACACCACGTCGCCGTGCCGTTCGTGAAAGTCGGCCAGGGCGACCACGTCCGACGAGATCAGGGTCGGCGGCTGCAAGCCCGCGAACCGGGTGGCGAACAGTTTTTCCGGCGCGCCGCGCACCTCGGCCGGATCGTTCACGACCAGGGTTTTCGGGTGCACCGTCTCCAGCAGATAGGTCGCGGTCACATAGGCCATGTCGAACGGCGGGTCCTGGCGCATCAGGATGACATCGATGTCCTGACCGAGATCCAGCCTGACCTCTTCGCCCAAGGTCACGTGGTCACCCAGAACTTGACGCACCTGGGCCGGACGCGCCCGGCAGAACAGCCGTCCATCCTCCAGCGCCAGGGTGCGGAAATCATAGACCCACAGGCGATGCCCCCGCGCCTGGGCCGACATCGCCAGCAGGAAGGTGGTGTCCCCTTCGATGTTGACCGCCTCTATGGGGTCCATCTGGATGGCGACTCTAAGCATGATGCTGGCCCTAACGCTTGCGACGCGGTCGCCCGCTACTTGAGGGCGCTCGGCGCCTGACGCAACCCTCTCCTCGCCCGTCACGAGGGCGACGCCGACGAGACGAAAAGGGGGTAGGGACGCGCGCGGTCCCTAGTTCAGCCGCAGCCGCACCCGTTCATAGCTGCGTTGCCGCCCGGTCTCGTCGGGCGTGTCCAGGCCGCGCGCCCGGTCCAGCGCCTCCAGCGCCCCGGCCAGGCCGCCCTGTTTCTCGCGCGCGGCGGCCACGTCCAGCCACGGCCGGTGATCGTCAGGGTCCAGCAGGGCGCGACGCAGGGCCGAGCGTTCGGCGGCCTGATAGTCCCCTGAACGAATAGCGCGGTTGAACAGCACGTTTTGCAAGCGGATCAGGGCCTGACGATCCGACACCGGCGCCATCAGCAGGTCCAGCCGGTCGGCCACATGGGGCGTCAGCCCGGCACGCAACGCCCGGCGCGTCAGTTCGCTGGGCAAGACCAACCGCCCCTGGCTGAACGGGTCCAGGGCCACCGGTCCCTCGGGCGTCTCGACCCGCACCATGAAATGGCCAGGGAAGTCCACGCCGCGCGCCTCGATTCCCGCACGCCGTCCGCAATGCAGATAGAAGACCGCCAGGGCCGCCGACAGGCCGCGTCGGCGCTCGGCCACGTCGATGACGTCGGTGTTGGCCGGATCGTCGTGGTGCATCAAGTCGCCGTTCAGCCGCAGGTCGGCGGCCATGGTCTCGGCCAGGGCGTCGTCGGGGCTTTCGCCGTCGATACGTTCGCCCAGCCGCGCCACGGCGTTCCGCGCCAGGACGCGCACCGGCTCGGGATCGCGCAGCGGATGATCATGGATGGCGCAGGCGATGGCGGCGTCAAGCAGCGGAAAGGCGTCGTCCTCGGCCCGACCCGCCGTCTCCAGAACCTCGACCGCGTCGTTGCGCGTCACAGTCCGCTTCCCCCTACGAACCCACGCCTCGACGATGGCGCGGAAACCGGCCGGGCGCCAGCGCCACGATGTCCAGGCGGATGTCCAATGACTGCAAAGCTTTACGTCCATGCGCCACCTGTTGCGCGGCGGCCACGAGGCGGGCCGTCTGGCGGGGGGTCAGGGCGCTCAGGGCGGCCCCCAGCGTCGCGCGCCGCTTGACCTCGACCACCGCCAGCACCCGGCCGCGCCGGGCCAGTATGTCGATCTCGCCCGCCCGGTTCTTCAGCCGGAAGCCCAGGATGCGATAGCCCTTCAGCATCAGCCACAGGGCCGCCAGCCATTCCGCCCGATGGCCCTCGCGCCAGGCCCGGCCGCCCCGCTCCCCGCGCGACGGCCGCCCGCTCATCCCCGACCCTTGATGGCCAACGCCCGCTGATAAAGCGGCTTTCTGGGCAGGTTCAACGCCTTGGACACCTCGGCCGCCGCCTCGCCGGGCGGCAGGCGCGTCAGGGCTTCGCTCAGGGCGGCGTCGATGTCGGCCTGGCCCGCCGTCTCGATCTCGCCGGGTCCCACGACGATGACGATCTCGCCCTTGGGCGCCTGGCAACGCGGATCGACGGCCAGCTCGGCCAGGGTCCCGCGCACCGCCTCCTCATACAGTTTGGTCAGTTCGCGCGTCACCGCGGCCGGGCGCTCGCCCAGCACCTCGGCCATGTCGGCCAGGCTGTCGGCCAGGCGCGGGCCGCTTTCGAAGAAGACCAGGGTCTGACGGCCGGGCCGCAAGCCCTCCAGCACAGCCTTTCGCGCCGCCGACTTGGGCGGCAGAAAGCCCTCGAACAACACCCGATCCGTCGGCAGGCCCGCCAGGCACAGCGCGGCCAGCAGGCTCGACGCGCCGGGAATGGGATGCACCGGCAGCCCCGCTGCGATCACCGCCCGCGCCACGACATATCCGGGGTCCGACACCAAGGGCGTGCCCGCGTCCGAGACCAGGACCACCACCTGACCGGCCGCGATCCGTTCCACGGCCGTTTCGGCGGCGCGGACCGAGGCGTGGTCGTCGCACCGCTCCAGCCGGGCCTTCAGGCCATAGGCGGCCAACAGCTTGGCCGTCACCCGCGTGTCCTCGGCCAGCACCACGTCGGCGGCGGCCAGCACGTCCAGCGCGCGCAGCGTCATGTCGCGCAGATTGCCGATCGGCGTGGCCGTCAGATACAGGCCCGGCGTCACCGCGCGCGGCGGCGGGGCGGTCGGCGGAAAGAGGGGACGCTCGGTCATCGAATCCCTCCTACCACGGCCCACGCCCGGCGCTTAGGCCAACAGGGCGCGCGTCACCCCGTCCAGCACCGGCCGCGCCCTGGCTGTCGCCACGACCCGCCCGTCGCGCCGGACCAGAAAGCCGTCCTGGATCAGCCCCTCGACCCGGCCGTCCAGGCCCAGCCGCGTCAACGCCGCCTCCTGAACCCCCTCGACGGTGCGCAGGCCCAGCAGCGCCCGCTCTTCGTCCGCCTCGGTCGCGCTTAAGATCGTCCGGTCGGCCCAGGGCGCCCCCGCCTCGGCGCCGGCGGCGTAGTCGGCGATCGCTCGGTGCGCGACCGTCGCCGTTCGGGCGTCGCCCAGGGTCAGACGTCCGTGCGCGCCCGGCCCGACCCCGACATAGTCGCCGCCGCGCCAGACGTGCAGATTGTGCGTTGAGCGCGCCGCAACGCCGTGCGCATGGTTGGACACCTCATAGGCGTCGAATCCGGCGGCTTCGAGCACCTGCTGGGTGGTCTCGTACAAGCCCGCCGCCGCCTCTTCGTCCGGCGTGACCAGGGTTCCGCGCGCCGCCGCCCGGCCGAAGGCCGTACCCCCCTCTATGGTCAGTTGATAGGGCGAGACGTGCTCGAACCCCAGGTCCAGGGCGCGGGCCAGTTCATCGGCCCAGCCCGCTCGCGTCTGGCCGGGCCGGGCGTAGATCAGGTCGATCGACAGCCGCTGGAACGCCGCCCGCGCCACGCCGACGGCGCGAACCGCCTCGGCCGCCGAATGATTGCGGCCCAGGGTCTTCAGACTGGCGTCGTCCAGGGCCTGAACGCCCATCGACAGACGGTTCACCCCCGCGTCGGCCAGGGCCGAGAATCGACCGGCCTCGGCGTCGGTCGGATTGGCCTCCAGCGTGACCTCGATGTCGCCCTGCGGCGCCCACAGCGCCTTGGCCCGTTCGATTACGGCGGCGACAGCGGCGGGGTCCATCAGCGATGGCGTGCCGCCGCCCAGGAAGATCGACGCCAGCCTTCGGGGACCGGTCAGCGTCCGCTGCGCCGCCATATCGGCCAGGATCGCCCGGACCAGCCGCGCCTGTTCCTCGATCCGCCCCCGGTCGCGCACGACGTTGAAGTCGCAATAGGGGCAGATGCGCGAACAATAGGGCCAGTGGACATACAGGCCGACCGCCGAACCGGGGTCGAGCGGATCAGTCAATCAACGCCGCCTTCAGCTTCTCGAACGCCAGCGCCCGGTGGCTGAGCCGGTCCTTCAGCGCCGGGTCCATCTCGCCGAAGGTTTCGGCGTGGCCGTCCGGGATGAAGCAGGGATCGTAGCCGAAGCCCCGTTCGCCGCGCGGCGGAAAGGTCAGCCGTCCGTCCACCCGCCCCTCGACCGCCACCACGGGTCCATGGGGCCAGGCCACGGCCAGGGCGCTGGTGAACCAGGCGTGGTCGTCGCGGCGGCCGGTCTCGTCGATCCGCTCCTCGACCCGGCGCATGGCCATGGCGAAATCCTTGTCCGGCCCGGCCCAGCGCGCCGAATAGATCCCCGGCGCCCCGTCCAGCGCCGCGACCGACATTCCGCTGTCGTCGGCCAGGGCGACCTCGCCCGAGATGTCGGCCGCGTGGCGCGCCTTCAGCACGGCGTTGCCGACGAAGGTGCTCTCGGTCTCGTCCGGCTCGGGCAGATTCAGCTCTCCGGCGGTTACCACGACGTAATTTCCGTCCAGGAGCGCAGCGATCTCGCGCGCCTTGCCGGAATTGTGCGTCGCGGCCACCAGCCGCATCCCCTTGATAAGTCTAAGCTTCGTCATCGATCACGCACCTGAAACAGTCCATTACCAAGGTTTAATATCGTTAAACGATACGTAACATGACTTCCCATCGAGCAAGGTCTATCTATCACCCTCAAGAACGGAGGCCGCGACGTTCCTAACATTCTCGTAACGAGCAATGAATGTGCGGCGTAAAACAAGATCGGAACAAAAAATGACCCCGATCAATCGACGGAGAAACACGATGTATACGATGAACGTCTCGCAGTGGATGGACAAGGTCGGCAACGCCTTCGTCAACACGGTCCTGCTGGCCGCCCTGCCGACCGCCATGGTCGCCATTCTGGTCCAGGCTTTCTGACATCCCTCCCTTTCCCGACACCGCGGCCCACGCCGCGTCGGGTCGAGAAGGCGAAGCCTTCTGACCGCGGCGCACAAGGACGTCCGCGTCGGGTCGGGAGGTCCAGAAGGGCCGACGCCTATGGCCCGCATACAAGAAAGCGTTTTGACCTCATGGGTGAACACCGCGAAGAATGACGTCGCGTTCGGACCGGCCGGGTCCGACGCGGCGATCTCGCCCTCCCCCCGGCTTTTGAGGCCGAATCTCATGCGCCTGCCGAACCTGACGCCCGTCGGCATCCGCAAGCTTCGCATTCCCGGAGTCCGCGCGCTCGGGCCGGGTTCTGTGTCCAGCCTTCTGAAGATCGCCCTGGACGTGGCCTATTGGCTGCTGGCCCTGATCACGGGCGTGCTGGTGGTCATCTTCTTAGTCTCGATGTTCATCCCGCTGGAGAATTTCAACGTCACCGTCGCGGACGATTCCGGCGGCATGGCGTTGCCGCTGACGCGACCGCTGCTGCTGTTCGCGGTCGGCGCCTTCTCGGCCTATTTCGGCGGCTTCATGCTGATCCTGCGGAACCTCAGGATGATCTTCCGCACCCTGACGATCGGCGATCCGTTTCAGCCCGGCAATGTCCGGCGTCTGCGCCAGATCGGCCTGATCCTGGCGATCGTCACCGGCGGCGTGTGGATCGCCCAGGGTCTCGTCGCCACGCGACTGGCCAAGGGGGTGATGGAATCCCAGGGACTGGGCGACCTTTTGACGCCCGGCTTTTCGGTCATGATCGTTCTGGTGCTGGCCGAGGTCTTCCGCGAGGGCGCCCGTCTGCGGCGCGAGGCGGAGCTGACCATATGATTCGCAACGCATCCAAAAGGCTCCGCCTTTTCGACCCGGCGCGCGGCGGGTAGAGACCGTTCCATGGCCATCCGCGTCCAACTCGATCGAATGCTCGTCCAGCGCCGTATGTCGTTGACGGAGCTGGCCGACCGCGTCGGCGTGACCGTGGCCAACCTGTCCATCCTCAAGACCGGCAAGGCGCGCGCCGTGCGGTTCTCGACCCTGGACGCCCTGTGCCGCGAGTTGGACTGCCAGCCCGGCGACCTTCTGGTCCACGTCCCCGGCCCGGCCGAGCCGGTCCAGGACGATCCTGACGCCGACGCCTGATGGCCCGCCGCGGCCCGCCGCTGATCTCTGACGACGACCACCGCATCTGGGCGCGGGTCACCGGCACCGTCACCCCGCCTCGCGCCCGCAAGGCCGTCAGGATCGCCATCGACGCGCCCGACGCTCCGCCCCCGCCGCCCGCCGTCGCGGCCAAGGGCGCC
>JAFLCT010000011.1 GCA_017302335.1 Caulobacterales bacterium
GCCGACAGCACCGCCACCGGCGTCTCGCGATTCGGCCCGTCGCCGTCGCGCAGCGCGCGCGTCGCCGTCAGTCCGTCCATGATCGGCATATTGACGTCCATGATGATGATGTCGAACGGCGCCTCGGCCGCCGCATCCAACGCCTCGCGCCCGTTTTCGGCCATGGCGCAGGCGTGGCCCATCGAGGTCAGCCAGGCCTGAAGCACCATGCGATTGACCGGATGGTCCTCGACCACCAGCACGCTCAACGGCCCGGCCGTGGTTTCGACCGCCTGGTCCGCGCGTTCCGTGATCGGGGTCGCCTCCCAGCTCTCGACATCGACATCCAGCGACAGGGTGAAGGTCGACCCCGCCCCCGCCGCCGACGTCAGCGCGATATCCCCGCCCAGGAGCTGGGCCAGCTTGCGGCAGATGCTCAGGCCCAGACCCGTGCCGCCGTAACCGCGTGTAGAGGTGGCGTCGACCTGGGTGAAGGGCTGGAACAGCTTGCCCTGATCGGCTTCGGCGATGCCCACGCCGCTGTCCGCCACAGCGAAGTCCAGCCGCGCCCGACGCTCGTCGAGCCTACGCCCGCGCACGGTCAGCTCCACCTTGCCCTCGGGCGTGAACTTCACCGCATTGCTCAACAAATTCTGCACGATCTGGGCGACACGCAGAGCGTCCGTGTTCAACCGGTGCGGCAGCTCGCCCACGCGCGTGACCTCAAAGTCCAGCCCCTTGGCCGCCGCCTGGGCCTCGAACGGTCCTACGCTGCGTTCGACCAAATCGGCCATCGAGGTTTCGGCCGTATCGATCTCGATCCGGCCAGCCTCGATCTTGGCCAGGTCCAGGATGTCGTTCAGCAGCACCAGCAGGCTCTCGCCCGACCGGCGGATGATGGAGACATAGTTCTGCTGATCCCCGCCCAAACGGGTGGTGTTCTCCAGAAGCTGAGCGGCACCGAGCACGCCGTTCATCGGCGTGCGCAACTCGTGCGACACCACGGCCAGAAAGTTCGACTTGGCGTCCGAGGCCGCCCGCGCCTGTTCGCCCGCCACCTCCAGCGCCGCGATCAGCTCAGCCTGGCGGGCGTTGATGGCGGCCAATTCATTGTCCTTGATCTCGGTGATGACCACCTTGATCAGCAGGGCCAAGGCCATGACCGGCCCGATGGTCAGCACCGTCAGCATCCCCGGCTGCCCCCACAAGCTGGCCACGATGACGCCCACCGTCAGCGTATAGGGCATGGAGACGATCATCGCTTCGCGCGAATTGGCCCGCATCTGGGTGAAGACCAGGGTGTAGCCGGCGCATAGCAGGGCGATGGCCAGCATCCCGCCGAACACACCGCCCATATAGAAACTCAACAACGGCGCCCCGGCCCAACAGACGCCCGATATGGTGGCGACGATCAACTTGACCCGCGCATGGCGCTTCGGGTCCGTCATCTGAATCCGGGTCTCGGCGATGGTCCGCGCCACGCCCGACGCGGTCGCCACCACGTACCAGGCCACGGCCCAATACCACGGCACGGTGGTCAGCAACGCCAGGCCCCAGGCCCCGATCACCCAATATCTCAGATGGCCGATGGCCATGATCCGGTGAAAGAAGGACGTCTTGCGCGCCCGATCCGCTGGCGGAGCGGCCAGCCTATCTGTCGTCGTCGCATCCGTCATGCACGCCTCCCCCGCTCCCAAGGCGATGACGTTGGGGAAGAGGCTCTAAGATATGGTGAAAACGCCGGTTCCTGAACCGTGGCCGTCTTATGGCTCCAGTTCGATGTCCCAGTACAGATAGTCGAGCCAGCTCTGGTGTAGATGGTTGGGCGGGAAACGTCGGCCCGCCTCTTGAAGCTGCCAGGCGCTGGGCTGGTGCGGTCGCCGCCGGATCGGCATACCCGCCTGCTGGGGCGTGCGGCCGCCCTTGCGCAGATTGCAGGGACCGCAGGCGGCCACGATGTTGTCCCAGGACGTGCGCCCGCCCCGGCTGCGCGGGATGACGTGATCGAAGGTCAATTCCGCCGAATGGCCGCAATACTGACAGGCGAAGCCGTCGCGCAGAAAGACGTTGAAACGGGTGAAGGCCGGCTGTCGGTCCTGTTCGACATAGCGGCGAAGGGCGATGACGCTGGGCAGCCGCATCTCGATCGAAGGCGAGTGCACCACCTTGTCATAGCAGGAGACCACATCGACCCGGTCCTGCCACACCGCCTTGACCGCCTCTTCCCACGGCCAGATCGACAGCGGGTAATAGGACAGAGGCCGAAAGTCGGCGTTCAGCACCAAGGCCGGAAAACCGCCATGCGGACGCGCGTGGCCCTGCATCAGAGCCTCCGCCTCAGAATGTTCGACGCGACAGGACTGAAGACACGCTCCCCCTTGTCTGGCCGGAGAAGCCTACGCCTGATTCGACGCCGGGACCATGACGGTTAGTTCGGCCGTCCCGGAAAGCTCGGCAGGCTCCAGCCCCAGGCCAAGGCTCCCGCTCTCAGCCCGAAGCCCGCCGTCGCCGCCGCGATCGCCGACGGCCAGGGCGGCAGGTCGAAGGCCCGCATCACCACATACAGCGTCGCCGCCAGCAGGGCCGCCGACACGGTGATCTCGCGTCGCAGCAGGATCGACGGCTGGCCCGCCAACAGGTCGCGCACCACCCCGCCGAAACAAGCCGTCAACGCCCCCATGACGATGCAGATCAGCGGCGCGACCCCCGCCGCCTCGGCCTTGGCCGCGCCCATGACGCCATAGGCGCCCAGGCCCAGCGCATCCAGCCACAGCAACAGCCGGAAGCGCCACGGGCGCGCGCCCAACAACCACACCGCCACCGCCGCCGCCAAGCAAACGGCGATATAGCGCCAGTCCTGCACCCAGAAGACCGGAACCCCGATCAGCAGGTCCCGCAACGTTCCGCCGCCGACCCCGGTGATGGCCGCGAAGAAGGCGAAGGTGACCAGGTCGTGTTTCTCGCGCGCGGCGGCCAAGGCGCCGGTCGCGGCGAACACCGCCACCCCGGCGAAGTCCAGGGCGCCGAGCACGGTCTCGGGATCGGTCAGGGCGGGATCGACCAGGGGCGTCGTCATACGCCCTCCTCTAACACGATCTCTCCACGCTTCACCCCGCCATACCAGCCCCACAGCAGATGGGCGGCCACGCCTCGGTGCGGCCGCCACGCCTCGGCCCGGGCATAGGTCTGTTTCTCGTTCGGCCGCGCTTCGGCCCGGTCGGCCCAACGCAGGGCCTCCTGCAAGGCCACGTCGCCGCCGGGAAAGACATCCGTCCGCCCCTCGCAGAACATCAGATAGGTCTCGGCCGTCCAGCGCCCGACGCCCTTGATCGCCGTCAGGACCGCCACCGCCTCTTCGTCGCTCAGCGCCGACATCCGCTCCAGGTCGATCCGTCCCTCGACCTGGGCCAGGGCGATCTCGCGCCCGTAGGTCACCTTCTGCCCAGACAGGCCCCAGCCGCGCAGGGTTTCGACCGGGTGCGCCAACAGGGTCTCTGGCGTCACTTCGTCCAGGCCCTCTCGCACACGCCGCCAGATCGCCGCAGCCGAGGCTGTCGACACCTGCTGTTCCACGATCATGCGCAACAGGCCCTCGAAACCACCGGGTCTGGCCCGCCATTCGAACACCGGCGTCCGATCATGCGCCTGGGCCAGGGCCGGGTCGGCCCGGACCAGCGCCGTGCGCGCGGCGGCCAGGATCTTCGCATCGGGGATGGTCGGCATGGTTTCGGAATCGACAGTGTTTTGAAGGCGCTTTAGCGTCGGCGCATGACCACCCTGGACGAAATCCTGGCGCCGATCACCTCGGCCGAGTTCTTTGCGGACTATCACGACCGAAAACCGCTGTACGTCCCGGCCGAGGACCCAGGGTCGCCTGCTCGGCGTCCGCTGGACTGGGCCGGTTTCAACGCCTTGCTGGACCAGGCGTCGATCTGGAACGCGGCCCATCTGCGACTGTACAAGGATGTCACCCGCATCCCCGAGACCGACTATTGCAACCGCGTGCCGACCCAGGACGGTCAGGTGATGCTGCGGCCCTCGCCCGCCAAGGTCCAGGTCTGCCTGGCCGACGGCGCCAGCCTGGTCGCCAATGAGGTGCAGTTCCTGAATCCGGCCATGAGCGCCGTCGCCGACGCGCTGTCGCGGCGCTTCGCGGCCCTGGTCGGGGCCAATATCTATTGCTCCTTCCACGGGGTGCGGGCCTTTGGGACCCATTTCGACAGCCACGATGTCTGGGCCTTGCACCTGGAGGGCGAGAAAGTCTGGCGCATCTATCAGAACCGCGCCGACAACCCGCACGTCTTCCCGCCGGATTCGCCCGAGGCGCGTCGCTGGGTCGAGACCACGCGCGGCCCGGTGATGCACGAGATCCGCATGAAGCCCGGCGACCTGCTGTATCTGCCGCGCGGTTGGTATCACGACGCCCTGGCCGACGGCGGGGCGTCGCTGCACCTCACCTATTCGGTCACCCCTTTGGACGGCCGCGCCCTGTTGGGCGTCCTGGCCCAGACCATGGTTCAGGATTCGGCCTTCCGCGCCTTCCTGCCGCCCGCCCATCTGGAGGACGGCCGTCCCCTGGCCGCGCACCTGGCCGATCTGGCGCGGCGTCTGGCCGATCAGGTGTCCAGCCCGGCCATGCTGGAGGAGATGATGACGGCCCAGGCCCGGTTGTCGCCGCGCGTCGCGCCCTACGCCCTGCCTCATGTGCCGAAGCTGACCTTCTATCGCGTCACCGGCCTGCATCATCCCGTCCCGGCCGGTCCCATGGCCGCGCCCGTGCGTTGGATGTTCGCCCAGCCGGCCTTCGCCATCGAAGACCTTCTGGCCGAGTTCGAGGGCCACGATCCCGACCGGCTGCGCCAGGTCGTCGACGGCGCGGTCAAGGCGGGCGCCCTGGCGCGCGTCGTCTGAGTGTGTTCGCCACCCGTTTCGCGCCTTCGCCGACCGGCCGCCTGCACCTGGGCCACGCCTTTTCGGCCCTGACCGCCTGGTCGGCCGCGAAGGCGGCGAACGGCCGCTTCATCCTGCGCATCGAGGACACCGATTTCACCCGCTGTCGTCCCGAGCATGAGGCCGGAATTTACGAGGACCTGGCCTGGTTGGGCCTGGACTGGGAGACGCCGGTCCGGCGCCAGTCCGACCATCGCGCCGACTATGACGCCGCCCTGGAGACCCTGCGCGGACAAGGCGTCCTGTATCGCTGCTTCCGCACGCGCAAGGAATTGATGGCCCTGGCTGGCGCCGCGCCGCACGGCGACGACCCGGCCGATGTCCACGCCTTTCGCGGCGGTCCAGCCTCACCGGACGAAGAGGCCGAACGCCTGGCCCGCAGCGAGGCCTTCGCCTGGCGCCTGTCTATTCGCGCCGCCGAAACGCGTCTGGGCGGTTTCGACCGCCTGACCTGGACCGAAGAAGGGCTGGAGCCGGGCCTTCGTCGCGCAGCGCCGCAAACCTTGGGCGACATGGTGGTCGGGCGAAAGGACATCGGCGCGGGCTATGTCGTCGCCTCGGTCGTCGATGACGCAGCCCAGGGCATGAGCCACATCGTGCGCGGCGTCGATCTGGCGCCCGTCACCTCGGTCCAGCGCGTGCTTCAGGCCCTGCTCGACCTGCCGACGCCGATCTATCGCCATCATCGCCTGATCCTGGGTCCCGACGGCCGCCGCCTGGCCAAGCGCGATAAGGCCGCCACCCTGGCCGATATGCGTGAGCGCGGCGTGACGGCCCAGGCGGTGCGGGCCGAACTCGGCTTTCCTTCTCCCTGAACCCTGCACGCGATAGAGCCGTACGATGTCCTCCCGCGCGCGCGCCCTCATCGTTCTGCTGGCCGCCGCCTGCGTGCTGGGCCTGGCGCCCATTCTGGTGCGGCTGACCGAGACCGGCCCGGCCGCCGCCGGTTTCTGGCGTTTTGTCCTGTCCCTGCCGCTGCTGTTCGCCCTGGCCGCGCGGCCGGGAACCGAAGGCCGGAAAGGCGGTCTGGGCAAGCCGTCGAAATGGATGCTGCTGGCGGGGCTGTTCTTCGCTCTGGACCTCGGCTTCTGGCACTACGGCATCGTCATGACCTCGGTGGCCAACGCCACGGTGCTGTGCAACCTGACGCCGGTCGTGGTCACCCTGTTCGCCTGGCTGGTGCTGAAAGAGAAGCCGGGCCGTCTGTTCGTCGTCGCTCTGGGCCTGGCCCTGTTGGGCGCCTTTGCCATGGCGGCGGGAGCCAGCGGCGAGCAAGGCTCCAACCCCCTGCTCGGGGATCTGTTCAGCCTGTCTGTGGCGATCTGGTACTCGGGCTATTTCCTGGCGGTCCAGCGCGCCCGCACCAACGCCGGAGCCATGCGCGTCACCTTCTGGGCCACCCTGGTCGGCGCGCCCCTGCTGGGCGGGCTGGCCCTGATCCTGGGCGAGGACATGATCCCCGCCACCGCCGCCGGTTGGGCCGCCTGCGCGGGCCTGGGCGTCATGCACGTCTTCGGTCAGGGCGGCGTGGCCTGGGCGCTGGGCCGTCTGCCCGCCTCGATCACGGCCGTGACCATTCTGATCCAGCCGATCGTCGCCGCGCTTTTGGGCTGGTGGGTCTTTGGCGAGACCCTGACCCCGGTCCAGGCCGCGGGCGGCGCCCTGGTGCTGGCCGCGGTCGTGCTGGCCCAGCGATCACGCGCGCCGTCCCCACCGCAACTCGCCATGGCCTCGCCCAGAGTCGCGTCCTCAAGCAGCGAGGCTCCGCGAACCGAGCGGTAGGACCAAACAAAAATAAAAAAGGCCCGGGATTGCTCCCGGGCCTTTCATCTCTCGAAGCCTGAGCGGTTGCTTAGCCGATCAGCTTCAGGTCCACCGCCGCCGTCTTGCCGCGCTGGGTTTCCAGCTCGTACTCGACCTTGGCGTTCTCATCGAGACCCGTGAGACCCGCCTTCTGAACGGCGGTGATGTGTACGAACACATCCGAGCCGCCGCCTTCGGGCTGGATGAAACCAAAGCCCTTGGTGGGGTTGAACCACTTAACCGTGCCGGTCGCCATGTCTGCGTCTCCGTAAACGCGCTTTCCAGGCGGGCGTCCCTCGGGATCGCCCGTCAGCCCAACTGGACAAGCTCGTTCGGTAGAAAGAGCGAAACGCGGCCGTTGGGCCGCGTCGTATCCGGACTGCGGCGAAGTTCTCGCCCGTGATTTGTGGACGGTCAACAGCAAAGCGTTCGCCTTTCAGGCGAACATGGTTACCGGGATCAGGCGCACAGGCCGCGCGGCGAGCCGTCCAGATGCAGATGATCCTGGTGGGCGGCGTTGTAGTCGGGCGTCAACACGGTGGAGAAAACACGGCAGGCGCCGTCGCGGACGCGCTTGAGGAAACGCGCGCCGTCGGTCCCCGTCTCGCCCCGCCCGTCCCAGTCGCTCGCGATGCTGACCGTGCGCCCGTCCTCCAGACGCAACGCCGCAACATCCAGCGCATTGGCCCGCGCGTGTTCGCTGGGCCGGTCGCTGCCCTCGGTCGAGCCGTTGATGCGACGGCAGGAATAGGTTCCGTAATTCTCGACCCGCGACACGCGCGATCCGAACGTCGCCTGGGCCGCCGGTTGCAGCACCTGTCGGTCCCAAATGACATAACGCACCGCCAGAGGGCACTGCATGGTCAGACCGCCGGGGCTGAGCGGCGTCACCGCCCCGCCAGTGATCCGCACGGCGCCGCGCACGACGCAGAAGCCGCCATCATCGCGATCCGGCGCCCGTTCCACCTGCACCCCCGCCTCGCGCAGCACCTGGATGCAGGCGTCGGTCGTGGCCGTCACCTCCTCGGCGGCGGCGCTGCGGGCCAGTTCGAAATCGGCCACCTTGGCCGCTGTGGCGGCGCCGACCGGCCGGTTCAGGTCCAGCGGCTTCCAGGGCAGGTCCTGTTGCGGCGCGAACAGGTTCAACAGGGCGAAGGCCGCGCACAGGCCCAGGCCCAGCTCCCACATCAGGTTCCAGAAATCGGCGAAATCGCGATCCATCGAGGGTCAGCCTTAACGGTCTGACGCCGTTCGGCAAGGCGCGACGGCTTTCAGGTCGTGCGCTCGACGATCAGTTTCTGGATCAATGGGACCGCCGCCACGCGGCCCTCGAGACCGCCGTTCGACAAGACGAAGAAACCCAGCCCCTTGTCCGGCGCGGCCACGGCGATCGTATGCCACAGGGTGTTGGACCCTTCATGAGCGATGGTCGTCGTTCCACCGGCCCAGGTCTCGGGTCGGGTGATCCAGCCGCGCGCATAGGGCTGTCCTTCGCGTGGCGTGATCAGGCCGCGGACGCCCTCGGTCGACAGCCAGGTCTGCTCGCCCCCGATCATGACCTGTAGCCAACGCGCGTAGTCGTACAACGTCATATGCGCCGTTCCCGCCGGTCCCAGCAGCGGCGGATTGTCCGCCCATGGCGTCGCCGGATCAACCGCGACCCGCGCGTGGGGCGGTCCCTCGTGACCCCAGGCGTTGCCCAGACCCGAGGCGTCGTGCAACGGCGCGCCCAGCCCGGCGCCGGACAGGCCCAGGGGCCAGAAGACCTCGTCGCGGATCACATCCTCCCACGGCCGTCTCGCGATCCGATCGACGACGGCGCCCAGCAGCACATAGTTGACGTTGCCGTAGGCGAACCGTCCCGGCGTCCCGGTCGGCGGCTTGCCCAGGGCCGTCCTGACGACGGCCGCGCGCTGTTCGACTACGGGCCGCGCGTCCGCCCGCGCCGCCATCAGCAGAGGCAATGTCGTCGGGTCGGTCAGTCCCGCGATGTGCCGCGTCAGGTCGTCTGGCGTGGTCGCGGCGAAGGCCGGATCGATCATCACGTCGCTGAACACGTCCGCTAGCGGCCTGGTCCAGTCCGTCAGTCCCCGCTCGACCAGACGCGCATAGGCCGCCGCCGTCATGGCCTTGGTGTTCGAACCAATGTGCCAGCGGTCCTGGCTCGTGGCCGCCTCATCGGCGCCGACCCGCCGCACCCCGCGCACGCCCGACCATTCCAGTCCGCCCGGCGTCACGATCCCAGCCGCCATCGCCGGCGGCGCGCCAGGCGTCGCCAGGGCCGCCTCCAGGGCGGCGTCGGGTCCATCGCTTCGCCGCGCCCAGCTTGGAGTCGCGACCGCGGCGGCGGCAGCGGCGACCAAGGCGCGACGGTTCAAACGGACCATCTCAGTCTCCCTTAGACCAGACCCCGTCCTACTTCGCCGCCGCCTTCCGGTCATCTTACAAGCGGTTCAGCCTGAACGTCCCATCTGGACCCGCCCGCGGCGCGACGGCAACATGAGACCATGAGCAAATCCGACGATTACGACGCCGAGCTGGAACAGCTTCAGATCCAACTGGTCGAAACCCAGGCCTGGGCCATGGAACAGGGCCTGCGCGTCCTGATCCTGTTCGAGGGCCGCGACAGCGCGGGCAAGGACGGGGCGATCAAACGCATCGTCGAATACATGGCCCCGCGCCAGACCCGCGTCGTGGCCCTGCCCAAGCCGACCGAGCGTGAAACCGGGCAATGGTATTTCCAACGTTATGTCCCGCACCTGCCGGCACGGGGCGAGATCGTGCTCTTCAACCGCTCCTGGTACAATCGCGGCGGGGTCGAGCCGGTCATGGGCTTCTGCACGCCCGACCAGCACGAACAGTTCCTGCACGACGCGCCGCGCTTCGAGCGGATGCTGACCGATGACGGCGTCATCCTGATCAAACTGTGGCTCGACATTTCCAAGAGCGAACAGGCTGAACGCCTGACAGCGCGGACCACCGATCCGCTCAAGCGTTTCAAGACCTCGCCCCTGGACGCCGAGGCCCAGAAGCGATGGGACGCCTATTCCGCCGCCCGCGACGGTATGCTGGCCGCGACCCATACCGACCAGGCGCCCTGGACGATCGTCGCCACGGACAAGAAGAAGCGGGCGCGGCTGAACATCATCCGCTATATCCTGCACCGACTGGATCGACCGGGCCTGAAGGCCGACCGGCCCGATCCCGACATCGTCTTCCCTGCGGATCGCGCCGAGGGGCGTCTGGCGAGCTGACGCCTATTCCAGTCCCAGCAGCCAGCGGTCCAGGCGCACGGCGCGAACGACCGCGCCGGGCAGGGCCTGGGTCAGATCAGCCCGGCGACGCATGATCCAGTTCAGGCAGTCCAGTCGGCTGACGAACGGGCTGAAGTCGTCGCGCGTCGGCGCCAGGGTCTCGACGTGCACCAGATAGCGAGCGCCGCGCACGCACCCCGGCGCCGCCGACCAGTCGCGACGGGGCGCGACGATGGCGGGAACCCACCACTCGTGACGGGCGTCCAGACTTTCGACCTCGGCTCGGCGCATGGCGCGGCTCCGCCATGATCCCTGCCGATTGCGCAGCAGGGATCGTGACGGCTGGCCCTCAGCCTGCCTTGCGCGCCGAACGCGGCAGGTCGTAACGGTCGGCGTTCATCACCTTGGCCCAGGCGGCGATGAAGTCCCGGACGAACTTCCCGCCCGCATCGGCCGAGGCGTAGACTTCTGACAAGGCTCGCAATTGGGCGTTGGAGCCGAACACCAGATCGGCTCTGGTGGCTGTCCAGCGTTCCGCACCGTTGGTGCGGTCGGCGCCCACGAAGACCTCTTCATCGGTCCCCTCCACCGCCGTCCAAGCCGTTTCCATGTCCAACAGATTGACGAAGAAGTCGTTGGTCAGGCGACCGGGACGATCCGTCAGGACGCCGTGCTTCGATCCGCCATGGTTGGCGCCCAAGACCCTCAGGCCGCCGACCAGCACCGCCATCTCCGGCGCCGTCAGGCCCAGAAGCTGGGCGCGATCGATCAGCAAATCCTCGGTCGGCACATTGAAGCGCGTCGACAGATAGTTGCGGAAACCATCGACCCTGGGTTCCAGGACGGCGAAACCTTCAACGTCGGTCTGAGCCTGGGAGGCGTCGGTGCGGCCCGGCGTGAAGGGAACTTCGGCGACATGGCCGGCCGCCGCGGCCGCCGTCTCGATCCCGACTGCACCGCCCAGGACGATCAGGTCGGCGATGGAGACGTTGCTCCCCGACGCGACCTGAATATCCTCATAGATCTTCAGCACCTTGGCCAGCTTGGCCGGTTCATTGACCGCCCAGTCCTTTTGCGGCGCCAGGCGCAGACGGCCGCCGTTGGCGCCGCCGCGATGATCCGAGCCGCGATAGGTCGAGGCCGAGGCCCAGGCCGTCGACACCAGGTCCGCGACCGACAGGCCCGACGCCGCGATCGCCGCCTTCAACGCCTTGATCTCGGCGTCGCCGATGATCGGTCCGACGCGCGCGGGGATCGGATCCTGCCAGATCAGATCCTCCTGCGGCGTTTCCGGTCCCAGATAACGGGCCTTGGGACCCATGTCGCGATGGCACAGCTTGAACCAGGCCCGGGCGAAGGCGTCGGCGAAATAGGCCGGGTCGGCGCGGAACCGCTCCATGATCTCGCGGTATGCGGGGTCGATCTTGAACGCCATGTCGGCGGTCGTCATCATGGTCGGCACACGACGGCCCGATACGTGGGCGTCGGGGGCCAGGGTCTCTGGCGGATTGCCGACCGGCTGCCACTGTTTGGCGCCCGCCGGGCTGCGGACCAGTTCATAGTCGTGATCCAACAGCATATCGAAGAAGGTCATGTCCCAGGTCGTCGGCGTCGGCGTCCAGGCGCCTTCGAGACCCGAGGTGATGGCGTGTTCGCCCACGCCGCTCCCGTGGCTCGATGTCCAGCCCAGGCCCTGTTGGGCGATGTCGGCGCCTTCGGGACTGGCGCCCACCTTGGCCGCATCGCCAGCGCCGTGGGCCTTGCCGAAGGTGTGCCCCCCGGCGGTCAGGGCGGCCGTCTCTTCGTCGTTCATGCCCATGCGGGCGAAGGTCTCGCGGATGTCACGAGCCGAGGCCAGGGCCTCGGGCACGCCGCCGGGACCTTCGGGGTTGACGTAGATCAGACCCATCTGAATGGCCGCCAGCGGCTCCTCCAGCGTCAGGCCCTTGTCTGGCTGGATGCGCGTTTCATTGCCCGGTTCGCCGACCCATTTGCTCTCGGCGCCCCAATAGACATCCTTTTCCGGCTCCCAGACATCGGCGCGGCCGCCGCCGAAACCGAACACAGGTCCGCCCATGGATTCGATGGCGACGTTGCCGGCCAGGATCATCAGATCGGCCCAACTGATGGCCGCCCCGTATTTCTGCTTGATCGGCCACAAGAGACGGCGCGCCTTGTCCAGGTTGCCGTTGTCGGGCCAGGAGTTGAGCGGCGCGAACCGTTGTTGCCCGGCGCCCGCCCCGCCGCGCCCGTCGGCGGTGCGATAGGTTCCGGCGCTGTGCCAGGCCATGCGGATGAAGAAGGGTCCGTAGTGGCCATAGTCCGCAGGCCACCAAGCCTGACTGTCGGTCATCAGCGCCGTCAGGTCACGCTTTAGTCCGTCGTAGTCCAGGCTTGAAAACGCCTTGGCGTAGTCGAAGTCCTCACCCATCGGGTCGCCCGAGCGGCCCTGCTGATGCAGGATATCCATCGACAACTGTTTGGGCCACCAGTCCTGATTGGTGCGGCCCAGCAGGGTCCGCAAACCGCCGACTTGCTTTTTCGGGTCGTTCTGCGCGGCCGAGCCGCCAGTGTTGCCGTCCATGTCGATCCTCCTGAAGTATTGCCGGTCGAAACTAGACCCGGACCTTCGGAAGGGAAAATCGATTATGAATACACTTTGGATCAATTGAAGTTATGCATACGGCGACCCCTTCGGGCCGCCGTATGCGGACTTCGCGGCGCGATGGACGCCGCGACCCTATTTCAGGAAGTCATCGACGGCGCGGGCGAAGGCGTCCGGCTGATCGGCCATGATGAAGTGGCGGCTGTCGTCGATGCGGATCAGCTTGACCCCCGGAAGATCGGCGTATTGCGCGGCCCACAGGACGTCGGCTATCGCCGCGGGCGCGCCGCCGTCGGCGTCCGAAGCGTAGAGAGCGGTCACCGGCGTGGTCATGGCGGCCAGACCCGGCCGCGCATCGGTGGTCATGACGTCCCGCATCGCGGTGCCCAGGGCGTGACGGTCGGTGGCCAGCGACCACTGCACGATCCGCTCCCGTTCCGTCGGGTTGCGCGACATACCGTTGGCCGTCTGCCGTTGACTGGCCAGGAAATCCTCGTCCGAGGTCGCGGTCAGGCCGGCGGCCATCCGTTCAGCCATGGGGCGCACGGTCTCGACCGTCGCCGTCGGGCCGAACAGCGAACCGAAGAACGGCAGACTGTCGACGCTCATCAACCGATCAACCCGCTCAGGATGTTGCTGGGCCAGCAGCAATCCGGTCAGGGCGCCCATGGAGTGACCGATGACGGCGGGGCGGCCATCCGTATGTTCAGCGACATAGCGGGCCAGTTCGTCGACCACCGGTTGCAGGAAGGCGCCGTCGCCGTGGCTCCAGGGTTCCCCGGCGAACCCGGCCAACTGCACCAGATGCACCCGGTGCGTCGTCTTCAGCCGCTCGGCCTCGGCGCGCCAGACTTCGCGCGACGATCCCAGGCCGGGAATCAGTACGATGTCCGGTCCCGACCCCACCACCTCGACCGACAGTCGGTCCGAGACGAAGGGCGCCTGGACCTGGGCCTGGGCGGGCGTCTCGGCGCGTGCGACGGAGACGGCGGCTCCGGCCGCCAGGGCGACAGCGGAGGCGATCATCAGGGCGCGCAGGGTCGCGCGGCCCGCAGGGGGAGCGATGAACGGCATGACGAAATCCTTGTAAGGTTATCCCGACTTCACATCAGGCGTGAGGGTTGTCGAAAATGTCCTCGACCGGTCGCCCGAACATCGCGGCGATGCGATAGGCCAGGTCCAGCGAGGGGTCGTGTTTCTCGGTCTCCAGGGCGTTGACGGCCTGGCGCGACACGCCCAACCGATCGCCGAGATCCTGCTGCGTCCAACCCTGTTCGGCGCGCAGCACCTTCAGACGGTTCCTCATCAGCGGCTGGTCCGAATGAAGGGGCTGACCAGGCCGAACAAGGCCCAGAACAGCGGATAGATCATCCAGGCGGGAATGTGCGGCGCATCCCCGTAGCTCTCCATGAAGCCCCAGGCGCAGGCGATCGCCATCGCCAATCCCGAGGCGACGATGAACCGTTTGGCCAACAGAGCGCGCATGAACTCGTCGCTTTCGCCCATCAGCGCCAGGGTGGCCCAGATCTGCCCCCCCACCGGCGCGGCGACCACCAGCCCCAAGATCAAACCCGCCGTATGTCCGATATCGTCGAATGCGCCGAAGATGGCCGCGACATTGATCGCGACATAGCCGCCCATGAAGGCCATGGTGCGAACCAGATATTTCTTATAGGGGGCCGTGCCCTTGGCGGAAGCGATGTCCATTGCCGATCTCCTTTTGTAAGGACAACCTTACACGACACTTATGTCATGTCAACCTGACAAAATATCAGCCCGCCCTGACATCGACCGGCCTTTGCGAGACCTGCTGCGAGGGCGTAATCTGACGCCATGCCCGCCGCGCCCCGCATCGCCGCCGCCCGCCTGTTCACGCCAGAGCAATGGGCGCCGTTCCAGCGGCGCTCGGCCTGGATCGGGCCTCTGCTGGTGCTGCACTGCTGGACGACGATCATCGCGGCCGTCGTCGTCGGCGTGGTCTGGCCCTGGCTGATTCCCCTGTCGATCATGGTCATCGGCACGCGCCAACTGGGTCTGGCGATCCTGATGCACGAGGCGGCGCATGGCGGCCTGACGCCAAGCCCGCGGCTGAACGACGCTCTGGGCCACTGGCTGTGCGCCGTGCCCATCGGCGCCGACCTTGGCGCCTACCGCCCCTATCACCTGGCCCACCACAAATACGCCCAACAGCCCGAGGACCCCGATCTCGTCCTATCGGCGCCCTTTCCCGTCACGCCCGCTTCGCTGCGGCGCAAGCTGATCCGCGATCTGAGCGGCCAGACCTTCTTCAAACAGCGAGTTCTGTTCGCCCTGAAGGCGTTTAGAAGCACGCGCGACGAAGACCTGGCCGAGGGTGCGGTGGTGACGGGCCGGTCGGTCGCCCCCTTCCTGCTGGTCAATCTCGGCCTGTTGGCGGTCTGCGCCCTGGCGGGCGTCTGGTGGGCCTATTTCGTCCTGTGGCTGCTGCCCATGGCGACCTGGTTCCCCATGGTCACCCGCATCCGCAACATCGCCGAACACGCCTGTGTGCAAGGCTCGGCCGACGACGCCTTCCGCGCCGCGCGCACGACGAAAGCCCGTTGGCTGGAGCGCGCCTTCATCGCCCCCTATTGGGTCAATTTCCACGCCGAGCATCACCTGTTCATGCACGTCCCCTGCTGGCGTCTGCCCGACCTGCACCGTGCGCTCCGCACGCGGCCAGAGGGCGCACGGATGGAAACCGCGACCGGCTATGCCCAGGTGCTGAGAACGGCGACGCGCGTTTCATGACCATCGCCGATCCGGCGGCCTTCATCGCCGCCAACACCCGTCTGCAAGCCGTGCCGCACGCGCCGGAAATCAACCTCTGGCTGGCTGACGAGATCACGCCTCTGTGGCGGTTGACCGAGGAAGAGCTGGGCGAGATGGGCTTGCCGCCGCCGTTCTGGGCCTTCGCCTGGGCGGGCGGCCAGGCCCTGGCGCGCTGGATTCTGGATCACCCCGAAACGGTAGCCGGTCGGCGAGTGATCGATTTCGCCTGCGGCTCGGGCCTGGTCGGGATCGCAGCGATGAAGGCGGGCGCGGCCAGCGTGCTGTGCGCTGACATAGACCCCTTCTGCGCCGCCGCCGTCGCCCTGAACGCCGCCGCCAACGGCGTCGCCCTCACCTTCACCGAACGCGATCTGCTGGACGCCGCCCCGCCCCCGGCCGACGTCGTCTGCGCGGGCGATGTCTGTTACGAAAAACCGATGACCGACCGCGTCCTGGCCTGGCTGGCCCAGGCCAGGGGCCAGGGCGCGCAGGTCCTGATCGGCGATCCAGGGCGCACCTATTTCCCGCGCGAGGGCCTGACCTTCCTGGCCGAATACCGGGTGCCGACGACGCGCGAGCTGGAGGATCAGGAGATCAAGCGCGCGTCGGTCTGGGCGCTTTAGCCGTCACCCTTGCTGCGGCCGCGCATCGCCCGACTTGATCGGCGCCCCGGCGAACTCCTCGGCATAGGCGGGGGCGATCAGGGCGCGGAACACGCTCTGCGGAACCACGATCTCATACGGACCCTCGGCATAGGGTCCGACCTGATACGGCCCGATCAGGAAGGTCAGCCCCCCCGCCTTGCCCGGAACCGTCCCCGGCGTCAGCACGAAGGGCGTCTGCAAGGCGCGCGGGCACGACCATTGCGCGCCCTCCAGCGACACAGGCTCGGCGTCGGGCGAGCGGTCTTTCTTGGCCGCATTGATCGCCGCGCACAGGGCCTGGTCCAGCGCCCGGCCGTCCGCGCCCTTCCTGAACAGGTCGGCGACCGTGATCTGCCGCTTCAGAGCCTTGTCCCACAGCACCCCGGCGAACAGGCTGTTGCCGTGGGCGCCGCCAGTAAAGTCGTAGTCGACGCGCTTCAGGCTGAACAGCTTGCCGGTCTCGGCGGCGGGTTGCAGTTCGATGGTCTTCTCATAGGGCGGCATACCCGGCTCAGTCCCCGCCTCGGTGCGGTCGGCCTGTGCGCCCTCCACGAACTGACGCAGATCGCGCACGGCGTCGGCGTACAGCGTGGCGTGCAGGTCCGGCTGGCTCTTGAGCGTCGGCGGCAGCTTCAGCGAGACCGTGGCGTAGGGCGTGCCGCTCTCATAGGCCAGGGGCGCCCCCGCCTCGGCGACGGTCGCCGCGGCGCCGGGCGCGGCCGACGGCGCATCGGGTGCGGCCTTTTCCCGATCCCGGTTGCAAGCGGAAAGCGCCAGGGCGGCGGCGCAGGCGACGAGGACGATACGCGAGGCGGACATGGGCAGGCTCCGGGGTTCGCCCTAGATTAACGCCCCCAGGCCGATGGCCGCCAGCAGGATCAGCCCCGCCTCGCGATTCGACTTGAACAGCCGCAACGCCAACGCCGGGTCATCAGGCTTCAGGCTGCGCACCTGCCAGGCCAGATGTGCGGCATAGGCGACCAGCACGCCGAAGAAGCCCGCCCCCAGATTGGCCGACCAGCCCGCGATCGCGGCGAACGCCACGGCCAGCACATAGAAGACCCCGACCCCGGCCCTGACCCGCCCGCCCAGCCGCCGCGCCGAGGACTTCACCCCGACCATGGCGTCGTCCTCGATGTCTTGCAGCGCGTAGAGGGTGTCATAGCCCAGGGTCCAGAACACCCCGCCCAGCCACAGCCACAGCCCCGCCCACACCAGCGGCAGGAACGGCCCTAGCACCGGCGCCAGGGCGGCGCTGAACGCGAAACCGCCCGCCGCCGCATAGCCCATCAGCGCGCCCCAGTTGAACGTCAGTCCCAGCCATGCCTGCGGCCACCAAGTGATGCGCTTCATGAACGGATAGGCCGCCACCAGCGCCAGCGACCCGACCCCCAGCAGGATCGCCGTGGCGTTCAGCGTCAGCAGGATCAGCATGGCGGTCAGGCTACATCCCGCCACGAACCCCCACGCCCCCTTGACCGAAATCCGCCCGCTGGCCACCGGCCGCCCGGCCGTGCGCGCCACCTGACGATCGATGTCGCGATCGACGATGTCGTTGAAGGCGCAGCCCGCCGCCCGCATCAGACAGGCGCCCAGGGCGAAGCCCAGGAACAGCCACGCCTCATACGCCCCCGGCCGAATGCGATAGTGCGCCAGCGCCAGGGCGATCCCCTGCCATCCGGGCAGCAGCAGAAGCCATATCCCGATCGGCCGATCGAACCGCCCCAGCTTCAGCCAGGGCTTCAACGCCTCGGGCGCATACCGATCCACCCAGTTGCGGCCGGCGTCGGGAAGGGGGGCGGAGGTCATGGCATGGACCCTATGGGGTGAGCAGCTTGTCGCGCGCAGCCTCAATCCTCGTCCATCTTCAGCGCGGCGATGAAGGCTTCCTGCGGGATCTCGACCTTGCCGAACTGGCGCATCCGCTTCTTGCCTTCCTTCTGTTTCTCCAGAAGCTTCTTCTTGCGGGTGGCGTCGCCGCCGTAGCATTTCGACGTCACGTCCTTGCGCAGGGCGCGGACGGTCTCGCGGGCGATGATCTTGCCGCCGATGGCCGCCTGGATCGGGATCTGGAACAGATGGGGCGGGATCAGCTCCTTCATCTTCTCGACCATGCCCCGGCCGCGCGTCTCGGCTCGGCTGCGATGGACCAGCATCGACAGGGCGTCGACCGGCTCGGCGTTGACCAGGATGTTCATCTTGACCAGATCCCCGGCGCGATAGTCGGCCAGTTCGTAATCGAAGCTGGCGTAGCCCTTCGAGATCGACTTCAGCCGGTCGTAGAAATCGAACACCACCTCGTTCAGCGGCAGGTCGTACACGACCATGGCGCGCGAGCCGACCCAGGTCAGCTCCTTCTGCTCGCCGCGGCGGTCCTGACACAGTTTGATGACCCCGCCCAGATATTCCTCGGGCGTCAGGATGGTGGCCTTGATCCACGGTTCGCGGATCTCGATGATCTGCATCACGTCCGGCAGATCGGCCGGGTTGTGCAGGTCGATGTGGGTCCCGTCGCGCAGCTCGATCTTATAGACCACCGAGGGGGCGGTCGCGATCAGGTCGAGGTTGAACTCGCGGCTCAGCCGCTCCTGGATGATTTCCAGGTGCAGCAGGCCCAAAAAGCCGCAGCGGAAGCCGAAGCCCAGCGCGGCCGAGGATTCCATCTCATAGGTGAAGCTGGCGTCGTTCAGGCGCAGGCGGGCGATGGCGGCGCGCAGGTCCTCGAAATCGGCGGCGTCGACCGGGAACAGGCCGCAGAAGACCACCGACTGCACCTCCTTGAAGCCTTTCAGCGGCTCGGCGGTGGGGCGTTTCTCCTCGGTGATGGTGTCGCCGACGGCGGCGTGAGCGACCTCCTTGATCTGGGCGGTGATGAAGCCGACCTCGCCGGGTCCCAGGCTCTCGACCGGCGTGTTCTTGGGCAGAAAGACGCCGACGCGGTCGACCAGATGGGTCGAGCCGTTCTGCATGAATTTGACCCGTTGTCCGGCTTTCAGCACGCCGTCGAACACGCGCACCAGCAGCACCACGCCCAGGTACGGATCGTACCAGGCGTCGACCAGCATGGCTTTCAGCGGCGCGCCCGGATCGCCCTTGGGCGCCGGCAGGCGGGTGACGATGGCCTCCAGCACGTCCTCGATGCCGATGCCGGATTTGGCGCTGCACATCACCGCGTCCGAAGCGTCCAGGCCGATGACCTCCTCGATCTGGGCCTTGACCCGCTCCGGCTCGGCCGCCGGAAGATCGATCTTGTTCAGGACGGGAACGATCTCGTGGTTGTTGTCGATGGCCTGATAGACGTTGGCCAGGGTCTGGGCCTCGACCCCTTGCGACGCATCCACGACCAGCAGCGAGCCTTCGCACGCGGCCAGGGACCGGCTGACCTCATAGGCGAAGTCGACGTGACCGGGCGTGTCCATCAGGTTCAGGACATAGGTCTGGCCGTCCTTGGCCTTATAGTTCAGGCGCACGGTCTGCGCCTTGATGGTGATGCCCCGCTCCTTCTCGATGTCCATATTATCAAGAACTTGGGACGACATCTCGCGGGCGCTGAGACCGCCGGTGATCTGAATTAGGCGGTCCGACAACGTCGACTTGCCGTGGTCGATGTGGGCGACCACGGAGAAATTTCGGATGCGTTCGATGGGAGGCGTGGACATGGCGCGCGCCTAGCACGGCGCAAAGAAAATCGCCAATGTGACGATCGCGCGTCTTGCGGAACACGCCTCTTCCAATATCTCACACAAGCGTGTCTTTGTCGGTTTGGAACAAGTCGCGAACGAGCATAAGAAAAGCGTTTGATTTCGGCGCCCGCGACCGGGCGCCCACCGTCGCCGGCCTCCCCGCCGACGGACACACAGGGGATGAACTGACGTGGTGATTGCGACCCGAACACCGGCCCGCGCGGGCCTGGCTCTGGCGGCTGCCCTGATGCTGGCGGCCTGCGGCGGCCAAAAGAAGGACGAAAAGGCCCATGCGCCGTCGCGTCAGACGGTGACGGCGGCGACCGTCACCCTGGTCAACCTGCCGCGCATCGTGACCGCTTCGGGTACGGTTTCGGCCTGGGAAGAGGTGCCTGTGGCCGCCGAGACGGGCGGGCTTCAGGCCACCGGCGTCTATGTCGACGAGGGCGCCTTCGTCCGCCAGGGGCAGATCCTGGTCAAGCTGAACGACAGCCTGATCAGCGCCCAGTTGCGCCAGCAGGACGCCTCCGTCACCGCCGCCGAAGCCAACGCCGCGCGTGAGGACGCCGAACTGTCCCGCGCCCATGAGTTGAAGGAGCGCGGCTTCCTGTCCCAGGCTTCGCTGGACATGGCTGTGGCCGAGCAGCGTTCGGCCCAGGCGCAACTGGTCTCGGCCCGCGCCGCGCGCGCCGAGACGGCGACCCGTCTGGACCAGACCAGTCTGCGTGCGCCGGTCGCCGGCCGCATCATCAGCCGCAGCGTCACGCGCGGTCAGATCGTCCAACCGGGAACCGAATTGTTCCGCATGGTCCGTGAAGGCCGGTTGGAACTGGACGCCCAGACGCCCGAGACTGAACTGCTCCTGGTCCGCCCCGGTCAGACCGCCGTCATCACCTCCGACCAGGCCGGTGCGACCACCGGCCGCGTCCGCATCGTGACGCCCGAGGTCGATCCCCAGACCCGTCTCGGCGTCGCCCGCATCTCGCTGGGTTCGGGCGCCGGTCTGCGGTCCGGTATGTTCGCCCGCGCCGACATCGACGTCGGCGAGCAGCCGATGCTGACCGTGCCTTCGGCTTCGGTCGTGTTCCGTGAAGGCAAACCCGGCGTCTATGTCATTGGTCCGAACGGCGCCGTGCATTTCACCCCGGTCAAGACCGGCACGCGGTCGGGCGACGCCGTCGCCGTGCTCCAGGGCCTGCAAGCGGGCCAGCAGGTGGTGGTCCAGGGCGCGGGCTTCCTGGGCGAGGGCGATCTGGTGGCCATCGGCCGTCCCGTGACGACCGCCACACGCGCCGCAGCCACGACCGAATAGGGCTGGGCCATGAATTTCAACAACATTTCATCCTGGTCGATTCGGAATCCGATTCCGATCATCCTGATGTTCATCATCCTGACCCTGGCGGGCGTGCTCAGTTATTTCCGCCTTCCGGTGAACAACTTCCCGAACGTCGACCTGCCCGTGGTGGCGGTGACGGTAGTTCAGTCAGGCGCGGCGCCGACCGAGTTGGAGACCCAGGTCACTCGCCTTGTCGAGGATGCCGTCGCCGGTCTGGGCGAGGTTCAGGACATCAATTCCGTGGTCAGCGATTCCGCTTCGACCACCTCGATCACCTTCCAGCTTGGCGTCGATCTGGAAAAGGCGACCAACGACGTTCGCAACGCCATCGCCGGCATCCGTCAGAACCTGCCCGCCGACGTGCAGGAGCCGATCGTCCAACGGATCGAATTCACCCAGATGCCGATCGCCACCTATGTGGTGCGCGCGCCAGGCATGAATCCCGAAGAACTGAGCTGGTTCGTCGACAACACCGTCGCCAAGCGCCTGCTGTCGGTGAACGGCGTCAGTCAGGTCAGCCGCGACGGCGGCGTGAACCGCGAGATCCGCATTAAGCTGGACCCTGCGCGTCTGGCCGCCCAAGGCGTTTCGGCCGCCGCCGTGTCGAACCAGTTGCGCGCCTCCAATATCAACCTGCCCGGCGGACGGGGCGAAATCGGCGGCGAGGAACAGGCCATCCGCACCATGGGTTCGGCCGCCTCGGTCGAACAGTTGCGCGAAACCCTGATCCCGGTCGGAAACCGAGCCGTGCGGCTGGGCGATCTCGGCGAGGTGGTGGACCAATGGTCCGAGCCGCGCGGACGGGCGCGCTACAACGGCGCAGAGGTCGTCGGCTTCAGCGTCAGCCGCTCCAAGGGGTCGTCCGAGCTGGATGTCTATCAGACGAGCAAGGCGGAGATCGCGCGTCTGGATCAGGAGATGGACGGCGTCACCATCGAGGAGGTCAGCAACACCACCTCGGACGTGATCAACAACTTCCACGCTTCGGTCGAAGCCCTGCTGCTGGGCGCGGGCCTGGCGATCGCGGTGGTCTTCGTTTTCCTGCGAGACTGGCGGGCGACCCTGATCGCGGCCATCGCCATGCCGCTGTCGCTGATTCCAACGTTCTGGATCATGGATATGTGGGGTCAGTCGCTGAACGTCGTGACCCTGCTGGCGCTGTCCCTGACCATCGGCATCCTGGTCGATGACGCCATTGTCGAGATCGAGAACATCGTCAGACACATACGCGACGGCAAGGCGCCCTACCCGGCCGCGATCGAGGCGGCCGACGAGATCGGCCTGGCCGTCATGGCGACGACCGCGACCCTGCTGGCCGTGTTCGCCCCGACCGGCTTCATGCCGGGCGTGGTCGGCCAGTTCTTCAAGAGCTTCGCCATCGCCGCGTGCGTCAGCGTCTTCTTCTCCCTGATCGTGGCCCGCACCCTGACCCCGCTGATGGGCGCCTATATGCTCCGTCGCGACCAGGGCAAGGAGCACGCGGACCCGGCCTGGATGCGCGGCTACCTGCGCATGGTGAACTGGGTGCTGAACGATTTCCGCGGCGCTCAGACCGACAGACGGCCGCTGGGCAAACGTCTGCTGCAGCGGCGCAAGGACCATCGCCTGTGGGTCATGGGCGGCGGTACCCTGTTCCTGGCCGGCTCATTCATGTTGGCGGCCATGCTGCCGTTCGAGTTCATTCCGGCGGAGGACGTGTCGCGCTCGAACATCGCCGTCCAGCTTCCGCCCGGCTCGACCCTGGCCGAGACTGACGCGGTGTCCCAGCAGGTCAGCCGCATTCTGTCCGAACGGCCCGAGGTGAAATCGGTCTACGCCTCGGTCGGCTCCGCCACCGTCAGCTTCGGTCCAGGCGGCGGAGGATCGGCCGGCGAGGTGCGTCGCGCCAACATCACCGTCAACCTGGTCAAGCGCGGCGAGCGCAAGCTCCGCCAGCAGGCGTTCGAACAGGAGATGGGACCGGTCCTGCGCGCCATCCCCGGCGCCAGGGTTCAGTTCGGCCAAGACGGCTCCGGCAACCAGGTCTCGATCCAACTGGTCGGCGATGATCCGACCCAGTTGGCCCAGGCGGCGTCGGCGGTCGAACGCCAGATGCGCGAGATCCCCGGCCTGGCCAATGTCATCTCGTCCGCCGCCCTTGTGCGGCCAGAGATATTGATCACGCCCAAACCCGACATCGCCGCACTTCAAGGCGTGGCCACCTCGGACATCAGTTCCGTCGCTCGCGTGGCCACACTGGGCGACGCCGATCAACTGCTGCCCAAATTCAACCTGGGCGACCGGCAGATCCCAATCCGCATCATGCTGCGCGAAGAGGCGCGGAGCGACCTGGCCGTCATGGAGACGCTGAGAGTGCCTACGGCGTCCGGCGCGGCCGTGCCGTTGAACGCCGTGGCCGACATCTCGTTCGGCGCCGGACCGAACCAGATCGACCGCCTGGACCGCAAGCGCGTCGCCACCCTGACGGCCGAGCTGAACGGCATCACCCTGGGCCAGGCGTCTCAGCGCGTGAACGAACTGCCGGCCATGCGCGGCTTGCCCGGCGGCGTTACTCAGGCGGTGTCGGGCGAGCTGGAGAACCTACAGGAGACGGCGACCGGCTTCATGTTCGCCATCATCACCGGCATCCTGTTGATGTACGCGGTGCTGGTGTTGCTGTTCCGCAGCTTCTTCCACCCGATCACCATCCTGGCCGCCCTGCCCGTCTCGTTCGGCGGCGCCTTCTTCCTGTTGCTGGTCACCGGCAAGTCGTTGTCGATGCCGGCGCTGATCGGCATCATCATGCTGACCGGCATCGCGGCCAAGAACTCCATCCTTTTGGTCGACTACGCCATCATCGCCATGAAACAGGGCATGACCCGGCGTGACGCGATTATCGACGCCGCGCACAAGCGCGCGCGGCCGATCATCATGACCACCCTGGCGATGGGTCTGGGTATGTTGCCGATCGCCATGGCCTTCGGCGAGGGCACCGAGTTCCGCAGCCCCATGGCCATCGCGGTGATCGGCGGCCTGATCACCTCGACCGCCCTGTCGCTGCTGTACATCCCGGCGGCCTTCAGCCTGATCGACGGGGTCAAGGCGCGGTTGGAACGGGTGCTGGACCGCAAGCTCCGCCACGCCCACGACACCGGCGAACAACCGGCGGAATAGAGACCGCTCGGCGCGTCTGATCACAGTTAGGGTCCCGGTTCGCGCCGGGACCCTTTTTGTCGCCCCGCCAGGTCCCGAGACGCACCCGCGTGCGCACCTGTCCGGGGGCGTCGGCGGCCACGCCAGCCCCGCCCCCTTCCATCGCGCATTCCCACAAAGGCGGGGGATGCAGACCCTCTGGCGATGCAGGCGCGCCCGCCCCCTCCGACAGTCCTGAAACGCCAGCGCCGCCCCAGACAGGACCCGGTCCCCGCTTTCGCGAGGAGGAACGGAAGCGTGTACAGGGGGCGGCCGGCACGCACAGACATGAGGCCAAAACAAAACCGGCCGGGGCGAACCCCGGCCGGTCTCATCAGCCCCCTTTGTCGGGAGGATCAGTACTTCAGGCGCAGCGTGAAGCCGTAGGTGCGCGGCTGGCCCAGGAAGGCGGCGTAGGTCTGGCTGTCGAGCGACGGGTTGTAATAGCTGCCCTGATAGGGACCCGGCGCGGTGTTCAGCGGACCATTGAAGGCCGACCCTTGCAGGAAGCCGTTGAAGGCCACCTGGACATACTCTTCGTCGGTGATGTTCTGGCCCCACAGGTCCAGCGTCCAACGATCGTCGGCGGAGCCGATCGAGATGCGGCCGTTCACCGTGGTGAAGGCGTCCTGCATCTTGAAGGGCAGCAGGTCCGAACCGGTGTTGTACTCGGTCATATACTTGGCCGAGAGGGCGAAGCCGGCGCGCAGACCGCCGCCGATTTCACGGTCGAAGTTGATCGAGGCGGTGCCCGACCATTCCGGCGCGAAGGACGAGCGATTGCCCGGCAGCAACGACAACTGGTTGAAGTTGGCCGGGTTGAACAGGTCCGCGGCGGTGAACTCGCCGTATTTCGCGTCGGTGTAGGTCACGCCGCCCGAGAAGCTCAGCCCCTCGATCGGGGTGAACCACATGAAGTCGGCATCGACGCCGCGGGCGGTCAGCTCGGGGATGGATTCCACCACGAAGGCGGTGCCCAGGAAGGTGTTCAGTTGGAAATCGCTGAACGTCTGGTCGAAGTAGGTGGCGTTCAACAGCACGGTGCGGTTGAACAGCGTGGTCTTGACGCCCGCTTCATAGCTGTCGGCGATTTCCGACGGGAAGTAGAGCGAGGCGTTCGGGGTCACGCCCGTCTGCACCCGGTCCATGTTGAAGCCGAAGCTCTTGTAGCCGCGCGCATACGACGCATAGACCATGACGGAGTCGTTCAGGCGGTAGCTGGCCTTGACCGTCCCCGAGACTTCGCTGTCGCTGACCTCTTCCGAGCGCGCGCGGTTGGCGTAGAAGGGGTTCGACCAGGGCAGGCACAGACGGCCCAGGATGGCCGGAGCATTGGCGGCGCCAAGGACGCCGACAATGGTCGCTTGGTTGGCCAGGCCGGCGGCGCAGGTCAGGCCGTTGCTTCCGACGTTGGTCTGCAACGAGTCCAGACGCTTGCTGTCATAGGTGTAGCGAAGGCCGACGGTGATGTCGAAAGCATCGGTCAGGTGGAAGGTGTTGTTGGTGAACAACGCGATCGATTCCGACGCCTGGGCGTAGTTGTCGCGCAGGCTCTGACCCGCGGCGAACGACGGCCCGCCCGCCATGACGGCGCCCCCGGTGCCCAGGCACTGCTGCAGACCCAGGGCCGTCTGGCCCGTACGGGTGAAGCAGGGGATGATCGACGGGCTGACCGGGAAGGCCGGGACCACGGCGTTCAGCGCCGCCGACAGTTGGAACGACAGCACCGGCGCATAGTCGGCGCCGAAGTAGAAGCTGTCACGACGGGTCACGTTCTCGCGGTTGGCGAAGACGCCGACCAGCCAGTCGAGGCGGTCATTGGCGCCGGCCAGGCGGAACTCTTGCGTCAGGCTGTCCAGCGACGAATGGAACTCGCCGTCCTGGTTGCGATAGGCGAGGTCGGCGCCGGTGAAGTCCAGGTCCATGCCGTTGGTCGTCGACCAATCGCGGAACGAGGTGACCGAGGTCAGGGTCGAGCCGCCGAACCAGTCGACGTCGATATTGGCTTCGGCCGAGATGCCGCGATCGATGATCTCCTGGCCGGTGTCGCGGTTCGAGAAGGCCTGGCGCGAGAACGGCAGGGGGCCAAAGCCCGGGGCCGGCGGACGCTGGCCCGTGCCGACGGCGGTGCCGTCGATGAACGGATAGGTCGGGCCGGTGCGGACCTGTACGGCGGCGCAGCAGTATTCGGTGCGACGCGTGTAGTCGGCGATCACCCGGATCGAGGCGTCGTCGTTCGGCAGGAACAACAACTGGCCGCGCAGGGTGTAGAATTCCTGATTGGCGTCGTCCGTGAGGGTGCGCGGGCCGTCGCCCACATCGACGTTGTAGAAACCGTTCCGCTCACGGCGGGCGGCGTACAGACGCATGGCGACCTGGTCGGTGATCGGACCGGTGACCGAACCCGAAACGCCCCAGGCGTCATAGTTGCCGGCGGTCGCTTCCAGGTTCCAGCCCGGCGTGAACGACGGGGCCTCGGTGATGATGTTGATGACGCCGGCCGAGGTGTTCTTGCCGAACAGGGTGCCTTGCGGACCTTTCAGCACCTCGATGCGGGCCATTTCGCCCAGGTCGCCGAAGCCGACGCCGTTGCGCGAGCGGTAGACGCCATCGACCACCACCCCGACCGAGCTTTCCAGGCCGGGGTTGTCGCCGACGGTGCCGACGCCGCGGATGCGGGCGGTGGTCGAGGCTTCGGTGGTGGTCGAGGTCACGGTCATGCCCGGGGTCAGGATCGTCAGATCCTTGATGTCCTTGACGCCAGCGTCTTGCAGGACTTCCTGCGACAGGCTGGTAACCACGATCGGCACGTCCTGAAGGCTTTGTTCGCGTTTCTGGGCGGTGACGATGATGTCATCGACCGTCGTCGGCCCGTCCTGGGCGGCGGCGGCCCCGGCGAAACCGAAGGCGACCGCGCCGACGACGGCGGCGGAAACGGTGCAACATAGAAGATTGGCGCGACGCATGGACGGCTCTCCCGGCTCTCGATAGCTCGGCCGCCGGAAGGACGGCCGAGACGTTCCTGATCCCTGTCCCCGCCCTTCTGTGGAGCGAGGATTCTCGAACCTTATGGGTACCGCGACCCCGAGTCTCTGCCAAGCAGCGGCGAAGCTTCCCGCGTCCAATTGTCCTTACGGTCGCCCTAACTGTGACACGAAAGCGACAAAAAGCGATGACCTTAGGTCAATATTCGACCCTTTGAGCCGTTAAACCGGCTCGTTTTCGGCGATTTCCTTGCTCTGGCCCCGCCCAGCCAAGGCCAACACCAAGGCGCCCCAGACCACCGACATCAGCGACCCGCCGATGACCCCCAGCTTGACCTCGATCTGCTCGGGCGAATCCACGGCGCCGGGGAAGGCCAGGGCGCCGATGAACAGGCTCATGGTGAAGCCCACGCCGCACAGCACGGCCACACCATACACCTGCATCCAACTTGCTCCCGTCGGCCGCTTGCCGATCTTCAGCGCGGTCGCCAGCCAAGCCAGGCCCAGCACCCCCGTCTGTTTGCCCACGAACAGGCCCAGGGCGATGCCCAACACCAGGGGCGCGAAGGCCTGGTCCAGCGACAGACCGGCGAACGACACCCCCGCCTTGGCGAAGGCGAACAGCGGCAGGACCAGGAAGGCCACCCAGGGGTGCAGGTCGTGCATCGCCTCCTTCAGCGGGCTTTGCCGGTCCTCGGCGCGGGCGCGGATCGGCACGATGGCGGCGAAGGCCACGGCGGTCAGCGAGGTCGACAGCCCCGCCTTGACCGTCAACCACCAGACCGTCGCGAAGCCCAGCACCCAGAACGGCGACGGCACCTTGCGAAACCGGGCCAACACCCCGCCCACGGTCAACAGGATGGCGACCATCAGCAGCGGCTGCCACGACACCCCCTGGCTGAACAGCAGGGCGATCAGGGCGATGGCCCCCAGGTCGTCGACGATGGCCAGGGTCAGCAGGAAGACCCTCAGCGAGGTCGGCAGATTGCGCCCGACCAGGGCGAAGACGGCCAGGGCGAAGGCGATGTCGGTGGCCAGCGGAACGGGCCAGCCCTGGTGCGGCCCGCCCAAAGGCGTCGTCACCGCCAGATAGACCAAAGCCGGGGCGATCATGCCGCCCAGGGCCGCCAGGACCGGAGTCGCCAGTTTCTTGGGATCGCTCAGTTCGCCGCGCAGGATCTCGTATTTGATCTCCAGGCCGACGACCAGGAAGAAGACCGCCATCAGGCCTTCCTTGATCCATTCCGACACCGACATCGTCAGGGTCAGAGGCCCGAGCTGCAACAGATGCTCGCTCTTCAGCCAGGCGAAGTAGCTGTCGGCCATCGGCGAGTTGGCGACGATCAGCGCCATGAGGGCGGCCAGGCCCAGCACGGCGCCGGAACCGGCCTCGGTCTTCAGGAAATCGAGGGTGATCTTGCGCGCCACGGCGGCCTCCACAAAACGATGGGACTGTCGTGACGCCCGGTTATCGACGGGCGCCGGGACCGGGTTCGCCTGTCGGCGCCGGCCTGACCGCGAACGCGGCCCGATTTGTGTGCGGGACCATACGGATGCGGCCTCGCTGTTCAAGAGCCACGGATCACGGTTGCGTCAGAGCGTGTCAGGCCGCATCTGCGCTCCATGCCCGTTTCCCCCGCCTATCGCCCCGACCCCCGCTTCTTCGATCTGGGCGATGCATTCGGCGACGCCGTGCGCGCGGCGGACTTCCCCCAGACCGTCATCCGGCATCGCAACGACCGCGCCGCCGCCGAAGTGGGCCTGGACACCCTGACCGACGCCGAATGGAGCGCCCATTTCGGCCGCTTCCAGCCCCTGCCGGGACAGCCGGAACCGGTCGCCATGCGCTATCACGGCCACCAGTTCCGCACCTACAACCCCGACTTGGGCGACGGACGCGGGTTCCTGGCCGCCCAGATGCGCGACGCCTCCGGCCGCCTGCTCGACCTGGGCACGAAGGGTTCGGGCCAAACCCCGTGGTCGCGTACAGCCGACGGCCGCCTGACGTTGAAGGGCGGCGTGCGCGAGGTGCTGGCCGCCGAGATGCTGGAGACGCTGAACGTGCCGACCAGCCGCGCCCTCAGCCTGATCGAGACGGGCGAGGCGCTGGAGCGCGGCGACGAGCCGTCGCCGACCCGTTCGGCCGTACTGGTGCGGCTGTCGCACAGCCACATCCGTTTCGGGACCTTCCAGCGCCCGGCCTATTTCGAGCGCGCCGACCAGATCGAGACCCTGATCGAACACGTGCGCGGCCTGTACCACCCCTCGGTCGCCCCCGGCGACGCCCCGGGCCTGCTGGCGGCGGTCGTGGCCGCCAACGCCCGGCTGACGGCGCGCTGGATCGCGTCGGGCTTCGTCCACGGGGTGCTGAACACCGACAATCTGAACGTCACCGGCGAGAGCTTCGACTATGGCCCGTGGCGTTTCCTGCCGCACTACGAACCGGGGTTCACCGCCGCCTATTTCGACCAGTTCGGCCTGTACGCCTTCGCGCGCCAGCCCGAGGCCGTGTTCTGGGCCTTGACCCAGTTCGCCGGCAGTCTGAAGCCGGTCGCGGACGCCGAGCGCCTGACCGAGGCGCTGAACGGGTTCGGCCCGGCCTACATCGCCGAACTGCGCGCCGCCTTCCTGGCCCGGCTGGGCGTCAGGAGCCTGGGCGAGGCCGCCGATCAGCGCCTGCTGGACACGACGCTGGCCCTGCTGCGCGACGGCGGCGCGGCCCTGCGGTGGGAGCCGCTGTTCTTCGACTGGTTCACCGGCTTCGCCTCGTCTGAACGCGCCCTGCGCGGGCCGCGGCGGGCCGTTTATCAGGGCGAGACTTTCGACGCCTTCCGCTTCGCCCTGTTCGAACATGAAGCCGACCGGCCCGAACGGCTGGAGCACGCCATGTTCGCCGCCGCCGAACCCGAGGAGATGCTGATCGACGAGGTCGAGGCGATCTGGTCCGCCATCGACACGACCGACGACTGGTCGCCCTTCCACGCCAAGCTGGCCCGATTGGAGGCCGCGCGCGCGGGCTGGGCGTGGCCCGACGGCAACGGTCAGTAGCCGACAGGCGATCTGCGCCCTCAAATCGCGCATTTTCGGCGATTGCGGCCACGTTTCGGCCGCGCCGTTAACGCGATAGGCATCACGCTTGGTTACGGTCACGCTTGTCGCCCTTGAAGGGCGGCGTCCGCGATCTGATCTGGCTGCTGTTACAGAACCATGCCCTCCCCGGCCCCGATCATGACGACCCAGACCCTGACCCCCGCGCAGTTGAAGCTGTGCGCCACCTACCGCAACCTGGGCCTGTGGACCCTGCAAGGGTGGCTGGCGATGTTCTTCGTCGCCGCCGGCTACGCCAAGCTGACCGAGCCGATGGACAATCTGATCGCCCTGATGTCTTGGCCCGCCATGGCCTCGGACGGCTTCGTGCGTGGTCTGGGCGCATTGGAGGTCGGCCTGGCCCTGGCCTTGCTGACGCCCCTGATCTCATGGCGGATCGGCCGTCCGGTGCTGTTGGCCGCCGCCGCCGGACTGGCGATGCTTGAGGTCGTCATGACCGGCGTCCACGCCATCGGCGGCGAGTGGGACCTGGCGGCCGTCAATCTGGTCCTGCTGGCCATGACCGGCGCGGTGCTGTGGGGGCGTCGCCCGAGCGCGTGACGCTTGGGGGCGAAAGCTTCCCTTTACGTGCACGTCAAGTTTGAGGTATGCAGGCGGCCATGCCGACCGCCGACGATCATCGCACCTATTCGATCCGGCACCTGTGCCGCGAGTTCGGCGCGACCGCGCGCGCATTGCGTTTCTATGAGGACAAGGGGCTTCTGACCCCGGCGCGCAAGGGCCAGACGCGGGTCTATGACGCGCGCGACCGGGCCAGGTTGAAGCTGATCCTGCGCGGCCGCCGCATCGGCTTCACCCTGCAAGAGATCCAGGAGATGCTGGATCTGTACGACCGCAAGGACCACAACGCGCATCAGATGGCCGTGGCCCTGCGCCGTCACCGCGCCCAGATCGAGGCCCTGAAACAGCAGCGCGACGACATCGAAGGCGCCATCCAGACGGCCGAAGACGCCTGCGCCTGGATGGAGCAGAAGCTGGGCGAATATCGTCCCGACCTGCTGCCGGGCGCCGAGGAATACGCCAGCCTGCTGCGCGAACGCCTGAATCCAGACCACCACCCCCAGCCCTTCAAAGCGAGAGCCTGACCATGGCCTACAAGGCGCCTGTCCGCGACCTGATGTTCATTCTGAACGAGGTGCTGGAGATCGACCGCTACACCAACCAGCCCGGCTTCCAGGACGTTTCGTCCGAGCTGGCCCAGCAGATTCTGGAAGAGGCCGCGCGCTTCTCGGACGAGGTCATCGCCCCGATCAACAATCCGGGCGACAAGGAGGGCTGCCATTGGGCCGAAGGCGGCGTGGTCACCACGCCCAAGGGCTGGAAGGAAGCCTATCATCAGATGGTCGAGGCGGGCTGGCCGTCCCTGACCGCCGACCCGGCCTATGGCGGCCAGGGAATGCCCTCGGTCATCGGTTCGGCCGTGGGCCAGTTCACCGCCGGAGCTTCGGCGGCCTTCTCCATGTATCCGGGCCTGACGGCGGGCGCCCATGCGGGCATCCACGCCAACGCTTCTGAGGCGCTGAAGGCCAAATACCTGCCCAAGATGACGACCGGCGAATGGACCGGCACCATGAACCTGACCGAGCCGCAGTGCGGCACCGACCTGGGCATGGTGCGCACCAAGGCCGTGCCCAACGGCGACGGCAGCTATTCCATCACCGGCCAGAAGATCTGGATTTCGGCGGGCGAGCACGACTTCGCCGACAACATCATCCACACCGTCCTGGCCCGCATCGAAGGCGCCCCGGCGGGGATCAAGGGGTTGTCCCTGTTCCTGGTGCCCAAATTCATGGTCGGCGACGACGGCGCCCTGGGCGAGCGCAACGCCGTCGAATGCGCGGGCCTGGAACACAAGATGGGCATCCACGGCAACGCCACCTGCGTCATGGCCTATGACGGCGCCACCGGCTGGCTGATCGGCGAGGAAGGCCGGGGCATGAACAATATGTTCGTGGTCATGAACGAGGCCCGCCTGGGCACCGGTCTGCAAGGTCTGGCCATCGCCACCGCCGCCTATCAGGCCGCGGTCGAGTTCGCCAAGGACCGCCTGCAAGGCCGCAGCCTGACCGGGCCGAAGAACCCCGACGGCCCGGCCGATCCGATCATCGTCCACCCCGACGTGCGCCGAATGCTGCTGGAGGCCCGCGCCTTCGTCGAGGGCGGCCAGGCCTTCATCCTGTGGACCGCGCTCCAGGCCGACCTGGAGAAGTCCGAAGACGAGGCCGTGGCGACCAAGGCCAAGGACTATATGGGTCTGCTGACCCCGGTGCTGAAAGCCTATCTGACCGACAAGGGTTTCCACGCCGCCTCGCTGGCCATGCAGGTCCACGGCGGCTCGGGCTATACCGAGCATTTCCCGGCGTCCCAGTATCTGCGCGATGCGCGCATCACCATGATCTATGAGGGCACCAACGGCATCCAGGCGCTGGACCTGGTAGGCCGCAAACTGCCGTCCAACGGCGGCCGCGCGATCATGAGCTGGTTCGCCGACGTCGACGCCTATGTGGCCGAACACGGCGGCGCGGGCGATGCCGTCAAACCCTTCATCGACGGTCTGGCCGAGTCCAAGAAGACCCTGCAGGAGGCCACCATGTGGCTGATGCAGAACGGCATGGCCGACCCCGACAATGCGGGCGCCGCCTCGACCGACTATCTGAACATCTTCGGCCTGAACGCCCTGGCCTTCGTCTGGGCGCAGATGGCCGTCGCCGCCCAGACGCAGATCGATGCGGGTTCGACCGATCCCTACTATCCGACCAAGTTGCAGACCGGCCGCTATTTCGTCGAGCGCATCCTGCCCGACGCCGCCGCCCATCTGAAGAAGCTGAAGACCGGCGCCGACGTCCTGATGACCATGCCGGCCGAGGCGTTCTGACGATCCCTCTCCCTCCCCGCTTCGGGGAGGGTGGTCGGCGCGACAGCGACGACCGGGTGGGGAGGTCTCGGCAGTCCACTGACCGAGTTCGCTTCGCCCAGCCGCCCCCACCCGGCCGCTTCGCGGCCACCCTCCCCGTTCTGGGGAGGGAGATCGTCGAGCTGAACCATGAACGTCCTCAACGTCCCCGAACCCGACTTCATGCAGGAAGAAGAGATCACCCTCTTCTCCGACAGCGTCGGCAAATGGATCGACGAGCACGCCCCGTCCGAAAAGGTGGCGCAATGGATCGCCGACTCCTCGGTCCCACGCTCGTTGTGGACCGACGCGGGCGAGGCCGGGCTGCTGGGCCTGTCGATGCCGGAAGAGGACGGCGGCATGGGCGGCGACTACCGGCATGAGGTGGTGCTGATGCGCCAACTGGGTTGGAAGGGCGCGGACCATTTCGGCATCTCGCTGCACAACGCCATCGTCGCCCCCTACATCTGGCACTACGGCACGGCCGAGCAGAAGGCGCGCTGGCTGCCCCGTCTGGCCTCGGGCGAACTGGTCGGCGCCATCGCCATGACCGAACCGGGCGCCGGTTCCGACCTGCAAGGCGTCAAGACCACGGCCCTGAAGCAGGGCAACCAGTATGTGGTGAACGGGTCCAAGACCTTCATCACCAACGGCCAGTTGGCGAATTTCATCATCGTCGTCGCCAAGACCGATCCGGCCGAGGGCGCCAAGGGCGTATCCCTGATCGTCGTCGAGACCGACGGCGCCGAAGGTTTCGAACGCGGCCGCAACCTGCACAAGATCGGCATGGAGGGGAACGACACCTCCGAACTGTTCTTCAATGAGGTCAAGGTTCCCGGCGACAACATCATCGGCGGCGTCGAGGGGCAGGGCTTCTATCAATTGATGCAGCAGTTGCCCCAGGAACGGCTGAACATCGCCGTCCAGGGCGTCGCCGCCGCCGAGCGCGGGCTGGAGGCGACCCTGGCCTACGTCAAGGAACGCAAGGCGTTCGGCAAGCGCGTCATCGACTTCCAGAACACCCAGTTCAAACTGGCCGAGGTCAAGACCAAGCTGACCATCGCGCGCGTCTTCGTCGACCACTGCATCGGCCTGCATCTGAAGGGCGAACTGGACGCGGCCACGGCCTCCATGGCCAAATACTGGGTCACCGACATCCAGGGCGAGACCATCGACGAGATGCTCCAGCTCCATGGCGGCTACGGCTATATGAACGAGTATCCCATCGCCCAGCTCTACAAGGACGCCCGCGTCCAGCGCATCTACGGCGGGACCAACGAGATCATGAAGCTGTTGATCGCGCGGACGCTTTAGAGTTCCTCGATCTCGCCCTTCGCCAGCCGCTTTAAGAAGCTCTCCACCCCACCCTCGTCATCCTCGGGCTTGACCCGAGGATCCGGCGCCGTGCCGAGCACGAACGGATAGAGATCGAGCCACTGCGGGTTCCGCCGCTCGATCAACTCCATCTTCCACGGCCGGTTCCAGCGCTTCAGAGCCTTCTCCCGCCGGATTGCTTCGGTGACGAACTCGTGAGTTTCGAACCAGACGAGGATGTCGACACCATATTTCGCGGTAAAGACCTTAGTCTTTCGGTCGCGGTGTTGCTCGCCCCGCGCATACAGGTTCGAGGTCATGCCGATGTAGATCACACTGAACGGGCGGCTGGCGGTCATATAGGTCGCGATCAGCGGGCGGCGCTCGGACTCCATGCAGCCAGTGAGCGGATGGTCTGATCCTCGGGTCAAGCCCGAGGATGACGGAGATTAAAACGGGGACTATGCGAAACCCATGATCCGCCTCCACATCCCCCAGCCCCTCGCGCCCGGCGCGGCGATCGCCCCCGCTCTGGACCAGTCGCGTTATCTGACTCAGGTCATGCGGTTGAAGGCGGGCGACGACCTGTTGGTCTTCAACGGTGCGGACGGCGAGTGGCGCGCGACCGTCGCCGAGGTGCTGAAGAAGGGCGTCATCCTGCGCGCCGAGGAACAGGTCCGCGCCCAGACCGCCTCGCCCGACGTCGATCTGCTGATGGCCGTGGTCAAGAAGGCGCCGCTGGAGTTCGCGGTCGAGAAGGCGACCGAACTGGGCGTCGGCCGCATCCGCCTGATCCGCACCCGCCGCACCACCGCCGACCACATCCGCCTGGACCGGCTCGACGCCATCGCCGAGGAAAGCGCCGAACAGTGCGGCCGTCTCGACGTGCCGCCGGTCGACGACCCCATGAAGCTCGACGCCCTGCTCGACGGCTGGGACGGTTCGCGCCGTCTGCTGTTCTGCGACGAGACCGGCGGTCCCGACGCCGCAAAGACACTGGCCGCCCAGCCGCGCGGTCCGTGGTCCGTCCTGATCGGTCCCGAAGGCGGATTCGCCCCGGAAGAGCGCGAGCGGCTGCTGGCCCTGCCCTTCGCCGTCTCCGTCTCGCTTGGCCCTCGCATCCTGCGCGCCGACACCGCCGCGGTCGCCGCCCTGACCCTGTGGCAGTCCTCCTTGGGCGATTGGCGCGCCGAACCCTCTTGAGCGAAGCCGCTGCGTCGCCCATCTAGCCTTCGCAACAGGGGCTGAAACAGACGATGGCCGACACCGCGCCGCTTACCCGGAAAGACCTCATCGGCGCCATGTCCAAGGGGATCAAGCCCAAGGACCAGTGGCGCATCGGCGCCGAGCACGAGAAGTTCGGTTTCGACCGCCTGACCCTGCGTCGCCCCGCCTATGAAGGCGAAAACGGCATCCAGGCCATGCTGACCGGTCTGACCCGCTTCGGCTGGAGCGAGGTGTCCGAGGGCGGCCACGTCATCGCCCTGGAGCGTAAGAACGCCGACGGCCTGACCGCCTCGATCAGCCTGGAGCCGGGCGGCCAGTTCGAACTGTCCGGCGCCCCCCTGCTGGATATCCACGAAATCTGTTCCGAGACCGGCCAGCATCTGATGGAGGTCAAATCGGTGGCCGACCAGATCGGCCTGGGCTTCCTGGGTCTGGGCTTTGATCCGATGTGGCGGCGCGAGGACGTGCCGATCATGCCCAAGGGCCGCTATGACATCATGCGCGCCTATATGCCCAAGCGCGGCTCGCTGGGTCTGGACATGATGCTGCGCACCTGCACCATCCAGGCCAACCTCGATTTCGATTCCGAGGCGGACATGGTGCTGAAATTCCGCACCTCCCTGGCCCTCCAGCCCATCGCCACCGCCCTGTTCGCCAACAGTCCCTTCACCGAGGGCAGGCCGAACGGATTCCTGTCGGCCCGCGCCAACGTCTGGACCGACACCGATCCCGACCGCACCGGTATGCTGGACTTCGTCTTCCAGGACGGTTTCGGCTTTGAGCGCTACGCCGACTATGCGCTGGACACGCCTATGTATTTCGTCAAGCGCGACGGGAAATACATCGACGCCTCAGGCCAGTCGTTCCGCGACTTCATGGACGGCAAACTGCCTGCCCTGCCTGGCGAACGGCCGACGAAGCAGGACTGGGCCGACCATCTGACCACCCTGTTCCCCGAGGTGCGGCTGAAGTCGTATCTGGAGATGCGCGGCGCCGACGGCGGTCCGTGGAGCCGTATCTGCGGCCTGCCCGCCCTGTGGGTCGGCGTGCTGTACGACGCGCCCTCGCTGGCCGCCGCCTGGGACCTGTGCAAGGACTGGGACATCACCGACCACGAACGTCTGCGCCGCGACGTCACCCGTCTGGGTTTGAAAACCATGGTCGCCGGGCGCACCGTTCAGGACGTGGCCAAGGACATGGTCCGCATCGCGCGCGACGGCCTGAAGAACAGACGCCGGTTCTCGGGCGGCATGGTCGACGAGCGCGGCTATCTGTCAGAGCTGGAGGACATCGCCGACTCGGGCGTCACTCCCGCCGAACGCCTGCTCGACCTCTACAACGGCCCGTGGCGGGGCGATATCGCGCGGGTGTATTCCGACTTCGCTTACTAGGGGCAGATCATGACCGGAACCGTGCGCGTCGGCATCGGCGGCTGGACTTATGAGCCGTGGCGCGGGGTCTTCTATCCCGACGGTCTCAGCCAGAAGAAGGAGCTGGCGCACGCAAGCCGCGCCCTGACCTCGATCGAGATCAACGGCACCTATTATTCCGGCTTCAAGGTTGACACCTGGATGAAGTGGCGCGACGAGACGCCCGACGACTTCGTCTTCTCGGTCAAGGCCAGCCGTTTCTGCACCAATCGGAAAATCCTCTCCGATGGCGGTGAAAGCGTCGGCCGTTTCCTCGACCAGGGGCTGACGGCGCTCGGCGACAAGCTGGGACCGATCAACTGGCAGTTCATAATGTGATCGACCATTAATGCGCTCTGGCGTATGGGGTCATCATGCCGGTCAAAGCCTATTCCTACCTGCGTTATTCCAGCGTCGCTCAGAAAAAAGGCGACTCTCTGAGGCGTCAGCTTGAAGCGGCCCAAGATTGGGCAGCTGGGCGGCCCGATATCGAACTCGACACCTCGACCCGCGATCTCGGTGTCAGTGCCTTCAAGGGCCAGCACCGAGTCAAAGGCGCCCTATCGAGTTTCCTTCGAAAAGTCGAAGCCGGTGAAATCGCGCGTGGGTCCTACCTTCTTGTCGAGTCGTTCGACCGCTTGAGCCGTGAAACCGAGATGGTCGCGGTCAACCTCCTGACTTCGATCACCTTGGCGGGCATTCGCGTCGTCACCCTCGCTGACGGACACGAATATCATGAGGGGTCCGACGCGATGGACATCATGCGGGCCGTGATCGTCATGAGCCGCGCCCACAATGAAAACCTGTCCCGTGGAAAGAAGATCGCGGCGGCATGGGCGGACAAAAAACGCCGGGCCAGAGAGACCGGCGAGAAACTGAGCCGAAGAGGACCGGCCTGGACCCTCTTCAACGAGGCGACCAAAGAATTCGATCTCATCCCCGCCCGTGCGGCGGTCGTTCAGCGTATCTTCGCCGAGTGCAATGATGGCTTGGGCATAACGGCCATCGCCTCCCGCCTGAACGCCGAAGGGGTTCCGCCATTCGTCGCCAAGTCAGACGGTTGGCATCAGGGCTATGTGCTGACAATCCTGCGATCACCATCGACGACCGGCCTCTATCAACCGACGCTGACGACAAACCGTCCGGGCCAGAGGATGCAACGCCGGGCCGATGGCGACGTGATCGCTGAATATTATCCGAGGGTCGTTTCGGACGAGATTTTCGACCGTGCCCAAGGGATGATCGCACGGCGAAACAAGCGGGGCGGTGGCAAGGGCCGGAGGGGTAAGACCTTCCCCAACATCCTCATCGGACTTGGCCGGTGCGAGGATTGTGGCGGAACCCTCATCTTGGGTTCACGGGCGAACTCGTCAGCCGTCAGACACTACCGGTGCTATCAAGAGGGTCGCAAACACGGATGTGAAAACCGCCGCCGCTACCTTTGCAGCGATGTCGAGGAGCACCTTGAGGCGTTCCTTGTCACGGCCAAACTCGATGACCATGACCTCAACCCGGATCGCGGTCATCTGATGGATCGGATCGCCGCCCGCGATGAACTCCAGAAGAAAATCGAAGCCCTTCTAGATCAGGTCGAAGCCGGGTCGTCAGCTATCACAGAACGCCTTCGCCAGCGGGAGGCCGAGTTGGTCGAAATTGAGCGCGAAATCACCACGCTGAAGGTCGAAACCCAGACTCAACCGAAGTCCGGTCAGGATGCCCTTAGGGCGGCTTTCGCATGGCTCGAAAGCCTGACTGGAGCCTCAGACGCGGACCTCTATTCGGCCAGGGCGAAGGCCAACGCCCTACTCAATGAGCATTTCGATTGGGTGATCCCGCGCGAAGGCGGCTTGCTGATCGCCCGTGGCCAGGATGCGTGGTCGATTACCGACGAGGCTTTGATCCGGTATGAGATTGAACCCACAAATCGACCGACCCGCGATAATGTGGAGTCCGGCAAATTCGTCACGGCGACCATGATCTGAGGTCAACCCGCCTTAGCAGCCAATCGATGAACCCACGACGGCACCGATTCAGGCTTGGTAATAATGAACCTCTGGACCGCTTTTCGGATGACCGACCGATGCGGCTCGCCAAAGGGTCGTCTGTTGCCAAGTCCGCCGAACACGACCCGTCGAGAAATCAGACGAATTTCGCGTCTGACACGCGCCGGGTTTATGAACGGCCCAGCGGCGAAAAAGAGCCGGTCTCCATCGGTGCCGAAGTGATCCGATGGCGTGTGACGTGACCCCCGTTTCTCATCCAGCCATAACGAGAGTCCTTTGGTGATCTGAGCTGGGGTTGGTGGGGTTGGCAAGAGGCCGGTCAGCGCAGCCCCCAACCAGCGCAGCGGACCGGCCGATCTG
>JAFLCT010000110.1 GCA_017302335.1 Caulobacterales bacterium
GGGGCTTCGCGCTCGACGCCGGTCAGCAGGCTCTCGGGGCGGCGGGCGGCGATCTGAAGCAAGGCCCCGCCCGCGCCACAGCCCGCCTCGATCACGCGCTGTCCGGGCCGGGCGGCGATGGCGGCGGCCAACAGGGCCGCGTCCAGTCCGGCGCGATAGCCGCGCGCGGGCTGGCGCAGGCGCACCCGCCCGCCCAGCAGGGCGTTCTCGACGATGTCGGCTGCGACGGTCACGCGACTTGACCCCTCATGACGTGCTCACCATTGTGCGCCGCCTCGCAAAGGGGCAATAGCAGCCCCAGTTCCGCCGTTCAGAAAAGAGTGCCGTCTTGGACGCAGCCGTCAGCCCCGCCGCCCGCGACAAGGGCGATGTCGAGGCCCTGGTCCGCTTGGCCCAGGCCGACATGACGGCGGTCGACGCCCATATCATCGCGCGGATGCAGTCGCCGGTGCCGGTGATCCCGAAACTGGCCGAACATCTGATCGCGGCGGGCGGCAAGCGGCTGCGGCCGCTGATCACCGTGGCGGCGGCGCGAGCCGCGGGAACGGGCCATGACATCGAGGCCTCGCGCAAACTGGCGGCGGCGGTGGAGTTCATCCATACGGCCACCCTGCTGCACGACGATGTGGTGGACGGGTCCGAGCTGCGGCGCGGCAAGGTGGCGGCGCATCTGATCTGGGGCGCGCCGACCAGTCTGTTGGTGGGCGACTTCCTGTTCGCCCGGTCGTTCGAACTGATGGTCGAGACGGACTCGATGCGGGCCTTGGGCATTCTGGCCAAGGCGTCCAGCGTGATCGCCGAGGGCGAGGTGTTGCAGCTTACGCGCGCCCACGACCTGAACCTGGACCGCGACACCTATCTGGAGATCATCACCGCCAAGACGGCCGAGCTGTTCGCCGCCGCCGCCGAAGCCGGCGCGGTGGGGGCGGGGGCGGACGCGGTGCGGGTCGCCGCCTTGCGCGCCTATGGCCTGAACCTGGGCATCGCCTTCCAACTGGCCGATGACGCGCTGGATTACGGCGGCGCCTCGGCGGCGCTGGGCAAGAACACGGGCGACGATTTCAACGAGGGCAAGGCGACCCTGCCTCTGCTGCTGGCGGTGCAGCGCACGCGCGGCCGCGAAGACGCCTTTTGGGAACGCACCATCACCAAGGGCGAACGCTCGCAAGACGATTTCAAGCGCGCGCGGGAACTGGTGGTCGGCTCTGGCGCGATCGGCGCGACCCTGGATCTGGCGGGCGACTATGCCGATGCGGCCAAGGCGGCGTTGGCGATCCTGCCCGACAGCGAATGGAGGACGGCGCTGGAGAAGCTGGCCGACTTCGCCGTCAGCCGGGCGGCCTGAACGTCAGCAGGCTATGGCTGTCGCATGGCCTGCGGCGGCGAAGGCGAGAAGCGGCTTGTCTCGGGTCATCAGCGTATAGCCTTCCAGGCGCGCCGTCGCGGCGATGATCCGGTCCGCTGGGTCGCGCAGCGGCAGGCCCGGCAGGCTGGACGAGGACACCAGAATTTCTGGTGAAAGCTCGGCGAGATCAACGCCGCTCTCTAGCATGGCCTCGAACCATTTGAGCGGCGGCAGCGTGAGCAGTAGTCGCCCCTTGGAGACGAGCATACCGACCTCCCAGGCGGTGATCGGCGACAACAGAATTTGCGTGCCCAGGCTCTGGGCTTTCTGAAGCGCATTTTCCGCCTCATCGGTCAGGGCCGAACTGTTCGAGAGCCAAATGGCCGCACAGGTGTCGAGCAGGATCGGGCGGCCTCTCAACGATCAACGTCCCAGACTTCGCCGGTCGGAGCGCAGATGTCGACGCCGTCCGGGATCGTCACGGTTCCGCCCAGCCGGTCGCGGATGCGATCCAGGAAACCCAGGCTTCGGCCGGACTGACCAGGGTTATTGGGGGAGGGGGGCTGAGGCTTGGCGCGGCGAAACACCAGGCGACGCGAAGCCATATCGACACGTTCGGTCACATAGCCGGCGGCCAGCCAAGCCTTGGTCATGACGTTGTTGGAGGGGTTGTTGCTCCACCACGCGCGGATTCCGCTGGCTTTCTCGGGCAGTCGAAAACCGACCACGGTTTCGATCTCGTCGAACGTCATCGGCACTTCTTCGGTGCGCTTAGCGCTCAGGAAGTGGGTGAGCGGCTCATATTTCGACATGAAAGCCTCCGAAAAGACTACTACGTACACACAAAAACACAGTGTTTATTTTGGGTCAAATTCAGATGCGAGCTGCGGCTTGAGCGGCCTAACGCAAGCTGGCGCAGAAGCGCTGGATGCGGCCGCAGGCCTGTTCCAGGATTTCGTCCGAGGTCGCGTAGCTGATGCGGAAATAGGGCGACAGGCCGAACGCCGCCCCCTGCACCGCCGCCACGCCTTCGGCGTTCAGCAGTTCGGTGACGAAGGTCTCGTCCGTGTCGATGACCACGCCCGAGGGCGCGCTCTTGCCGATCAGGGCGGCGATCGAAGGATAGACGTAGAAGGCGCCCTCGGGCCGGGCGCAGGTCACGCCCGCCGCTTGATTGAGCATGGAGACCACCAGGTCGCGGCGGCGTTCGAAATGCCGGGCGCGTTCGGGGATGAAGTCCTGCGGCCCGTTCAAGGCCTCGACCGCCGCCCATTGGCTGATGGAGCAGGGGTTGGAGGTGGTCTGGCTGATGACCTTGCGCATCAGGTCGATCAGGGGCTTCGGCCCGCCCGCATAGCCGATGCGCCAGCCGGTCATGGAATAGGCCTTGGACACGCCGTTGACCGTCAGGGTGCGGTCGTAGAGGTCGGGCGCGACCTGGGCCAGGGTGACGAATTCGAACCCGTCATAGGTCAGGTGTTCGTACATATCGTCGGTCATGACCCAGACTTGGGGATGACGGCGCAGCACCTCGGCCAGACCCTCCAGCTCGGCGCGGGTATAGGCGGCGCCGGTCGGGTTGGACGGCGAATTCAGGATCAGCCATTTGGTTCGGGGCGTGATCGCGGCCTCCAGCACCTCGGGCCGCAGTTTGAATCCGTCGATCTCCTGGCCGACCACCTCGACCGGCTCGCCGCCTGCCAGCAGCACCATGTCGGGATAGCTGACCCAATAGGGGGCGGGCACGATCACCTGATCGCCCGGCGACAGGGTGGCCAGAAGGGCGTTGTACAGCACCGGCTTGCCGCCGGGTGCGACGTGGATCTGGTTCGGGGCGTAGGTCAGGCCGTTCTCGCGCGCGAATTTGGCGACGACGGCGGCCTTCAGCTCGGGGATGCCGTCTGCGTCGGTGTAGCGGGTGCGGTTGGCCTGGATGGCGGCGATGGCGGCGGCCTTGATGTTCTCCGGCGTGTCGAAGTCCGGCTCTCCGGCGCCCAGGCTCAGAATGTCGCGACCTTCGGCCTGCAAGGCGCGCGCGCGGGCGGAGACGGCCAGGGTGGCCGAGGGCTTGACGCGGGCGAGGGCGACGGATTGCAGGCTGGACATGACGACGGACGGACCTGTTCGAGTGCGACTCCGGGGAGACGCCATCCTTAGGCTGTGCAGGACCGGCGATCAAACCACGCGCGGCTCGCGCCCGGCGGAGGCGGATGGTATGGCGCGGGTGATGCGCCGTTTCCTCGATTTCGTGCTGAGCATGGAGACCGCCCGCTGGCGCACGCTGGCGGCGGGCGTGCTGTTGCTGGCCGCTATGGCCGGGCTGCTTGTGGTCGGCAAGACCATGTTGGGCCTGGACGCCGAACACCGGATGGAAGCTTGGCTCCAGGGGTATTCGGGCGGGCCGATGGCCTTTGTCGCCACGGTCATCCTGTTTATCGCGGCCGCCTTCGTCGGCGCTCCGCAATTCATTCTGATCGCCGCGTGCGTGGTCGCCTTCGGGCCGTCGCTGGGGTTCGCCTACAGTTGGGCCGCGACGGTGATTTCGGCCGGGGTGACCTATTGGATGGGGCGCGGCCCGGCGGCGCGGATGCTGGATCGGTTCGGCGGTTCGACGGTCGAGCGCCTGACGCGCTTCATCGGCAAGAACGCCTTCTACGCCAGCTTCATCATCCGAAACGTGCCGTCGGCGCCCTTCATCGTCGTCAATATGGCTTTTGGGGCCACGAGGGCGTCGTTTGCGGCCTTTCTGCTGGGCTGCGCTCTGGGGGTCCTGCCCAAGACCGCGCTGGTGGCCTTCTTCGGCGGCGCGGTGGCGGCGGCGGCCAGCGGAGACGGCGTCTGGACCTCGGCCATACTGGCGGCGGTGGCGGTGGTCTGGCTTGCTCTGATGCTGGGTGTGCGCGAATGGGTCAAACGTCGCGAGGACCGTTAGCGACGGCGAATAGCAACCGTCTTAGGCACTCATTCACCATTCAAGGGCAGAGATGGGTCGCGAAAGGACGCGACCATGAATACCCTTCCGTTTCGCCAACAGCACGCCCGTATCCTGAAGTTGGGAACACGCCTGGGGGAACAGGCCAAGGCCGCGATCGATCCGACGACCATCGTCGATGTGCTGGCGACACTGGAGGCGTTCACGGCTGAGCTGGTCGAACACCTGGAACAGGAAGACGGTTATCTGTACCCCGCCATGATGGCGTCTAGCGACGATGCACTGTCGGCTCTGGCCACGCGCTACCGCGCCGAGATGGGCGGGATCACCGATCTGTTCAACCTGTATCGCAGACGCTGGACGGTCGAGACCATCCGCGCGGACCCGCTGAAATTCTCCCGCGAGACCGGCCTGTTGCTGGAGGGCCTGGTCGATCGGGTCGTGCGTGAGAACGAAGACCTTTATCCCGCCGCGGAAAAGATGACGTCGGCCGCCTGAATTGACACAGCGCTTGTGACGGAAGGCGTGGCTCTCTATCTGCGTTCACAGTGAAACGCCGAACGGGAGAGACCCTGATGCTGACCCTCTATTATTCGCCTGGCGCCTGCGCCATGGCCTCGCATTCCGCCCTGGAAGAGGCCGGGGCCGATTTCGTCCTGGAGAAGATCGACCTGAAGTCGGGCCAGCAAAGGACGCCGGAATATCTGGCGATCAATCCAGCCGGGGCCACGCCCGCCCTGAACACCGACAAGGGCGTCATCACTCAGAACGCCGCCATCCTGAGCTATGTCGCCGAAAGCTTCCCGGACGCGAGTCTGGCGCCGGTGGGCGATCCGTTCGAAATGGCGCGCTTCAACGCCTTCAACGGGTTCCTAGGGTCGTCGTTGCACCCGGCCCTGGGCAAGGTGTTGTTCAGTCATCCGCCGTTGCAGGGTGAAGCCAGGGATCAGGCCCTGGACCAAGCCCTGGCCAAGCTGGACCTGGCCGAGCAGCGCCTGGTCGAGGGACCCTGGGTGTTCGGCGCGCGCTGGACCCTGGCCGACGACTATCTGATGGTCTTCGAGCGGTGGGCGCGGCAGGCTCGCCTGTTGGACCCGGCCCGCTATCCCAAGCTGAACGCCCATCTGGACGCGGTTCAGCAGCGTCCGGCGGTGGCGCGGATGCTGAAGGCCGAGGGGCTGGAGCCGATCGCGGCCTGACCGAAGCGCGGCGTCGGGGCGCTCACCATCGAGTGATCGCGTCCCGGCCCGTGCGAAAGGGGTTGTCACGGTCGATTCATACGGGCAAACGGGCCGGTGGTCGGCGCGGCGAAAAAGACGATCAGGACGCCTTCGCGTATGGGGATGCGCAGGGGCGGGGCGTTGCCGGGCTTGACCAGACATTCCAGACGCCCGACCAGGCCTCAACCACGGTACCCGACCCCATGTTCAACGTCTTCGGCGCCATCTCCAACGACATCGCTATGGATTTGGGGACGGCCAACACCCTGATCTACATGAAGGGCAAGGGCATCGTCCTGAATGAGCCGTCGGTGGTGGCGCTGCGCAACGTGGGCGGGCGCAAGATCGTGCACGCCGTGGGCATAGAGGCCAAACAGATGCTGGGCCGCACCCCCGGCCACATGGAAGCCATCCGCCCGATGCGCGACGGGGTCATCGCCGACTTCGAAGTCGCCGAGGAGATGATCAAGCATTTCATCCGCAAGGTTCATAACCGCAAGGGCTTCGTGAACCCCAAGATCATCGTCTGCGTGCCCTCGGGCGCCACGGCTGTGGAGCGGCGCGCGATCAACGATTCCTGCCTGAACGCCTCGGCCCGCCGTGTGGGCCTGATCGACGAGCCGATGGCCGCCGCGATCGGCGCCGGCCTGCCGATCCACGAACCGACCGGCTCGATGGTCGTCGACATCGGCGGCGGCACCACCGAGGTGGCGGTGCTGTCGCTGTCGGGCATCGTCTATTCGCGTTCGGTGCGCGTCGGCGGCGACAAGATGGACGACGCCATCATCAGCTATATGCGCCGCAACCATAATCTGCTGATCGGCGAGACCACCGCCGAACGCATCAAGAAGGACATCGGCACCGCCCGCATCCCGGCCGACGGCGAGGGTCTGTCGATCGAGGTCAAGGGCCGCGACCTGATGCAGGGCGTGCCGCGCGAGGTGCGCATTTCGGAACGCCAGGCCGCCGAGGCCCTGGCCGAACCGGTGACCCAGATCATCGAGGCCGTAAAGGTGGCGCTGGAAGCCACCCCGCCCGAGCTGGCCGCCGACATCGCCGACAAGGGCATTATGCTGACCGGCGGCGGCGCCTTGCTGCGCGGCCTGGACGCCGAGATCCGCGACCACACCGGCCTGCCGGTCTCGGTCGCCGACGACCCGTTGAGCTGCGTCGCCGTGGGCTGCGGACGGGTTCTGGAGCATCCGCGCTGGATGAAGGGCGTGCTCGACTCGGCGCTGTAAACCCGGTCTCGCAATTCCTCGTGACGCTGTCGGCCGCTCAGGTTCCCAGGCGGCACGGAATTTGCGATAGGCTGCGAAAAGTCGGCACGAGGCGTCGTGTCGATTCCCTCTATCAGGAAGGCTGGCCGTGGCGTTTCGCGACGGACCGTTCGAGAATCTCAAGGTCCCGCTGGTCTGGACGGCCATGGCCGTGGTCGGCGTCGGCCTGATCGCCTCGATCATGCTGTTGCTCGCCGACGGAAAGTCGGGCGAGGCGGATGACCATTTTGGGCCAGTGCGCGCCGGATTCACCACCGGCGCCGGATCGGTCGGCGGCGTCTTCGCCGCGCCGGTGCGTTGGGCGGGCCATGTCACGGACTATGTCGGCGGCTATTTCAACGCCGTGGAAGAGAACCGTCGACTGAAGCGTGAGTTGGCCGAGCTGCAACCCTGGCGCGACCAGGCCATCGCGCTGAAGAACGTCAACGCCCGCTATGAGACCCTGCTGGGTCTGCGCACAGAGCCGCCGGTGGCCATGGCCACGGCGCGGTCGATCTCGGAAGCACGCGGTCCCTTCGTCAATTCGCGCCTGATCGACGCCGGATCGTCCAAGGGCGTGAAGGTGGGCAATCCCGTCATCAACGAGCACGGGCTGGTCGGGCGGATCGTGGGCGTGGCGCCGGGCGTCAGCCGGATGTTGCTGGTCACCGACGTGGCGTCGCGCATACCGGTGCTCATCGACCGTTCGGACGCCCGCGCCATGCTGACCGGCGACGGCAGCGGCAATCCGCGACTGGAATATGTGCGCGGCCAGGACTCGGTGCGCAGCGGCGATCGGGTGCTGAGTTCGGGCGACGGCGGCGGCATTCCGCGCGGCGTGCCGATCGGCGTGGTCGCCAAGGGCGTCGACGGCTCCTGGCGGGTCAAGCTGTTCAGCGACCGGGGCGCCATCGACTATGTCCGGGTCATGCTGTTCGAGGATTTCGGTCAGTTGGCGAACGCCGAGGCCTTGAATGCGCCGCCCCTGGCCGCCCTGGACACCGCGCCGCCGCCCACGGCCGACCAGGCCGCCGCCATC
>JAFLCT010000111.1 GCA_017302335.1 Caulobacterales bacterium
ATCTGGCTCTCGCCGAGGCCCGGAGCGAGCTGTCGCGCGATCCCGACGCGGTGCTGGCGGCGGCGCGGTTGTTCTGGAAGATCAGCCCCTGGCTCCCGGTCGAAGGCGAATGCCTGCCGCGCTCGGCCATGCTGATCGCCTTCCTGCGCCGCCGCGGGCTGGCCGCCGACTGGGTGTTCGGCGTGCGCCTCTGGCCGTTCAACGCCCATTGCTGGGTCCAGGCCGGCGAGGTCTGTCTCAACGACGATGTCGAGCGGCTCTGGGCCTATACGCCGATCTACTGCCGATGAAGGTCCCCGGTCCCGCCGACAACGGCTATCTGGTGATCGATCGGCGGCGCGCCGGCGAGGACGACCGACGCGCGCTCGACCGGGCCTTGGCCGCCCTCGAACGGGCTGGCTGGCGAGCCTTTGGTCCGATCGAGGAGATCCAGGTCCTGCTCGCGCCGCGCGCGCGCTACGCCGTCCGCCAGGTCGGCCGCCAGCACCTCCTGATCGGCGACTGGCGCGGGACCGATGGCTTCCTGTCGACGGTGATCTCGCGCAGCGCCGGTCCGGCCGACCTGGCCCGGGGCGCGGTTGGATCAGGCTGGGGCCGCTACATCCTGGTCTGGCGGGACGACGCGGGACGCCTCGCCCTGTTGCGCGATCCCACCGGCGCCCTGGACTGCGTCTGGTGGCGTTATGGCGGGGCGGTGATCGCCGCCCGCGAGCGGCCGCGCCTGGTCGACGCCCTGCTGCCGGCCGACCTCGCCATCGACTGGCCGGTGCTGGGCGAGATCGCCAGGACGCCGGAACTGCTCGGCGACCGGCTGGCCCTGCGCGGCCTGACCGCCGTCAATCCGGGCGCGGTCAGCGTCATCGGCGAGACGGCGGAGGCCACGGCCGTCTGGCGACCGGCGGACTTCTGCCGGCCCGGGCGGGGGTGGGACGAGAGCCACCAGGGTCTGGTCGCGATGGTGGACAAGACCGTGGCGGCCCTGGTCGCGCCACATCGGCGGCTGGCGGCCGAGCTCTCCGGCGGACTGGATTCGGCCGTCGCCGCCGCCAGTCTGAAGGCGGTGGGCCACGCCGAGCGCGCCGGCTTCCTCAACTTCCACGGCGACTGGCGCGAGGGGGACGAGCGCCCCTACGCCCTGGCGGCTGCAGCGCAGCTGGGTCTGGACCTGACCACGGTGCGAAAGCCGGTCGAGGCCATCACCCTGGCCCAGCTCAATCCGCTCGGCGACAGCGTCCGGCCCGCCCTGCAGGGCGTCGATGTCGCCTATGACATCGAGGTCTCCGGGCGGATGCGCCGGCGCCGGGCGACCGGACTGCTCACCGGCCAGGGCGGCGACGCGGTGTTCTTCCAGGCCCCCGATCCCGCCGTGGTCGTCGACCGCCGTCGCCGGGAGGGCTTGGCCGGGTTGTCGCCGGCCTTCATCGCGGCCGTGGCGCGCTGGACCCGGCATTCGGCCTGGACGGTGCTCGGCTACGCCCTCGGCACCCCGTCGGGCGAGCGGACCGACGCCGGGACCCGCCGCCATTCCTGGCTTGAGGACATCGACGACCTGCCGCCGGCCAAGGCCCGGCAACTGCGGCAGTTCGTCAACGCCCAGCTGTTCTGGGGCGACTGCCTGCGCGCCCGGGCGGGCGACCTGCTGCACCCCTTCCTCAGCCAGCCGGTGGCCGAGTACTGCCTGGCCATTCCGGCCGACCGGCTGATCGCCGGGGTGCGGGACCGGGGGCTGGCCCGGCAGGCCTTCTCGCCCCGCCTGCCGCCGATGATCGTCGAACGCCGCAGCAAGGGCGACCTCAGCCACTTCTACGGCCAGGTGACCCGCGCCAGCCTGCCGACCCTGACGCCGCTGCTGCTCGACGGGCTGCAGTCCGCCCACGGCCTGCTCGACCGCAAGGCGCTCGAGGCCGAGCTGACGGAGGCCCGGCTGATCTGGAGCCCCGGCTACAACCGGCTACTGGTCGGCGCCGTGCTGGAGGTCTGGGCCCGGCGCTGGCAGGCGCGGATCGCCGACATCCGCCGGGCGCACATGGCGGTCGAGCCAGTCCAGGATGCGGGCGTGCAGGTCGCGCAGGTTGGCCGGGCTGACGAAGACATGACCCTCGCCGGCGTAGGTGACCAGCGCCGCCTCGCGGCCGAGTCGGTAGAGGACGCCGAACAGCACGTCGGCCCCGGCGGGATCGAGGTCGCCCTCGATGAGCAGCGTCGGCGTGCGGATCCGGCGGGCGACGTATAGCGGGCTGCCCGCGACATAGGCCTGGGGCTGGTTGGGCAGCGAGGCCCCGATCGCGCCCTGGCCGGTCTCGGCCCAGCCGACCAGGGCGTTGATCGGCACGCCGTCGTCCGGCGAGACCAGGAAGTGGGGCGGCAGGGCGTAGACCCGCGACAGGTCGGCGTAGCCGGCCGCCGCCACCACCGCCCGGAACCGGTCGCTCTGGGAGGCGGCCAGCAGCACGCCGTAGCCGCCGTAGCTGTGGCCGACGAGGCCGACCCGGGCAGGGTCGATGGGGGCCTGGACGGCGGCGGCGTCGACGATCGCCCCGATCCGGTCGGCCAGGTCGTCCAGCCTGGGACCGGCGCCGGCGGGCTTGGGCAGGCTCGGCACGAGGACGGCGTAGCCGGCGGCGGCGAGCACCGACGGATTGATGTGCAGACGCTCGCCGCCGGGCCGCAGCCAGACCGGGGCGGCGGCGTAGGCCGCGCCGGGATAGACGATCACGACGACCGGAAGCCGGTCGTCCGGCGCGGCGCCGGGCGGCAGCAGCAGCCAGCTGGTCAGGGCCTGGCCCTCGCGGCCCGTATGGGCGATCGGCGTGATCGTCCCCCAGGCCAGGGCGTCGAAGGCGGCGTTGACCGCCGCCAACGGGCGGACGCTGTCGAGCGCGTGCAGGCGCAGGGCGGTCGATCCGCCCTGGGTTCGCCGCTGGGCGATCAGAAAGTCCCGCGTCGGGCTGACGGCGACCAGGATTTCGTCGGCCGCCAGCGGCGCGGGGCAGGTCCGCGCCGCGGGGACCGACGGCCGGGTCACGCAACCGTCCGGACCGACCAGGCCGCGCCGGCCCCGCTGGACGCCGTCCGGGTTCCAGCCCTGTCGGCTGCCGCCGTCCGCCGCCCGTTCGCGGTCCCACAGCCGACCCGGCAGGACGGGCGGGGTCGGGTCGGCGGCGAAAGGGTGCAGTCCGTCGGCGCGCTCGATCCAGGTGCGTCCGCCGACCTCGACCAGGGTCTCGCGCGGCTCGAGGACAGGGGCCGACCCCGACCCCGGGCCGGCGCGAAGCCAGACCCTTTCATTCCCGGGGGTGCGAACCTGGGCCACCGGATGGCGAGCGCTCCAGCCGGCGCGGGCGATGGGAATCCGGCCGACCTCGGCGTCGAGCCAGGGGCGGGCCTCGCCGAGCCGGAGGGGTTCGGCAGACCCGCGGCGATCGAGGATCCAGAAGCGGCCGTCGGGCCAGGGGGACCCGGCGTCGCGGCCGAAGGCGATCAGCCGCCGGGAATCCGGCGACCAGGACAGCAGGTGCGAAAGGAAATCCTGATCGGGCAGGGGCTCGACGGGCGCGCCCCGGTCGAGGTCGACCAGCAGCAGGCGTCGCCGCCGGCTCGGCGTGCCGACATCGACCGGCGTCTCCCCGCCCGCCTGCAGGTCTTCGGCGTTGAGCAGGGCCGCGACGGCGCCGCCGTCCGGGGAGAGCTCCAGGTCGAACAGCTCGCCGCGCGCCAGCACCCGCTCCTCGCCGCGGGCGAGGTCGAAGAGGACCAGCCGCGGCGCCGCCGACCGTTCGCGGCTGTCGCGAGCCGCGCCGCTGGGAATGACCACGGCGGACGGCGCGTGGCCGGCCGCGAAGGCCCGCCACAGACCCGTCTTGCGCGTCTCGGTCTGGGCGCCGAGGCGGAACACCAGCGGCAGGTCGCCGTCCGGACGGGCGATGACCACCAGCTGCGTCTCCGAGCGCCAGGCGACGGTGCGGCCCAGCTCGGTGAACTCCGGGGTCAGCGGCAGCCAGCGCACCTCGCCCGTGGCCAGGGTCATGACCCCCAGGGTGCGGGCGGTCTCGCGCAGGCGGACGACCAGCATCTGCTCGCCGCTGGGCGAGAAGGGCCCGGAGACGTAGCCATTGGCGTGCCCCGGGTCCTCCAGCCAGCGCACCAGGACCCCGGCGGACGTATGCACCCCCAGCCCGCTGAGCAGGTGCGGGGTCATCAGCCCGAAGCGGTAGGTCGCCGCCGCCGACCAGGCGGCCCGGCGCTCGACCACGATCCAGCGCCCGTTCGGGCTGATCCGCACCGACCCGAGGCTCTCCTGGTCCAGCAGGGCCTCGAGGGTGACCGGCTCAGGCGCCTGGCCCATGACCGGACCCGCCGTCGCCAGCAGCGCGACGGCCATGCCGCAACCCAGTAAACGGCGCATCACCAGGCCCGGGTCAGCTGCAGCGAGATGAAGCGGCCGATGACGTTGGTGTTGGCCGCGTCGTAACCGATGCCCTCGGGGGCGTTGTAAAAGGGCGGGTCGCGGTCGAAGGCGTTCTGGACGTTGAGCGCGATGGTCGTGCCCTGCAGCGGGCCGGACTGCGGCTCATAGCGGACCTGCAGGTCGAGGGTGACCCAGGGGTCGATCCGGGCGCCGGCCAGGTCTTCGTAGCCATCGACATAGTTGACCGAGGAGGACAGGCCCCAGTCGCCGCGCGACCAGGCCAGCGTGCCCCGGCCGCGCAGCCCGACCGGATAGTTGGGACGGTTGCGCAGGGAGACGGCCGCCGATTTGGGCGTGGCCTGGCTGTCGAACCGGCCAAGATAGGAGAAGGCCAGGTTCAGGTCGAGGGCGTTGGCCCCGACCTCGAAATCGTAGCCGGCGCTGACGTCGACCCCCTCGACCTCGACGCGGGCGGTGTTGACGTAGCGGGCGTCGACGATCGCCCCATAGGAGGTCGCCGGAAAGGCGTCGGCGAAGCCGGTGGTCGGCAGGTCGAGGATGGCCTGGACGGCGGCCCGGTCGTCAGCGTTGTTGAGCGGATCGACCAGCTGGATGAACGGCGACAGGGCCGGGTCGGTCAGGGCCGCGAGGATGTTCTCGAAGGTCGGCTGGCCGATGCGGTTGTCGAAGTCGGTTCGGAACCAGTTGGCGCTGAGACGCAGGCCGTCGACGAAGGCGGGCCGATACTCCGCGCCCAGGGTCCAGGTGTCGGCCTGTTCCGGCTCGAGGTCCGGGTTGCCGCCGTAGAGGATCATCGACAGAACCTGCTGCGACCCGCGCGGCAGGAAGGTCGGGCTGGCCCGCGCCGCGTCGTTGAGCTCGCGCAGGGCCGGGGCCCGGTAGGAGGCGCCGTAGTTGGCGCGCAGGGTCAGCTCTTCGGTCGGGCCCCAGACGACGCCGATCTTGGGACTGGTCGTCTGGCCGATGTCCTCATAGTCCTCGAACCGCGCCGCCATCGACAGCTCCAGCCGCTCGAAGCCGGGCCGGCGGTTGTCGGCTCCGAACAGCGGGATTCGCAGCTCGCCGAACACGGCCGCCACCCGCCGGCTCGAGTCCATGGGGACGCCGGTGGTCGGCGTCACGCCCGAGGTGAAGCTGTCGTTGCGGCGCCAGAAGGTTTCCTCGCGAAAGGACAGCCCCGCGGCGAGTCGGAGCGGGCCGCCGGGCAGGGTGAGCACGGTTCCATCGACCTGCAGGTTGGCCGAGGCGACGCCGGTTTTGCTCAAGGTCGCGGTGCGGCCCGAGCTGATGAAGTCGAGCACCGCCGCCGGGCTGCCGCCGCCGTCGCCGAACGGGTTGAAATAGCCGTCGCGCGCGGCGCTGAACGGGGTGGCGGGGTTGTCGGCCACGGCGCCCAGGGCCTCGCGCAGGAAGGTCGAGTTCAGCGTGCCGCGGGTGCGGTTCTCGCCCGCCTCCGAGGCGTAGGCGACATAGGCGTCCAGCCGCCAGTCGTCGAAGAGGTCGACCTTGAACCCGACCGAGGCCCCGACGCTCTCCGCCTCGCCGGTGATCTCGGGGTTTGGGAGGTCGTTCTCGAAGGAATAGGCGATGGTGTGCGAACTCGCCCCCGTCGGAGACACGAACCAGGGGTTGCCGCCGTTGACCGTCAGCAGGGTGGCTAAGGGCGTCGAGACGGTCTCGTATTCGCGCAGGCCGTAGCGCGCGTCGGCGGTGAGCACGATCCGCGTCCCGAAGTCCTGCCGCAGCGCCGCGAACAGGCTGTGCCGGGTCTGCCGCGGCAGGACGTTCATGCCGAGCCGCTGGTTGCTCAGGTTGGTCTGGCCGGCGAGGAAGTCGCCGGGCTCCAGGTCCGTCCCGTCCTGTCCGGCGGGGATGGCGTACGCCGAGACATAGCCGCCGCTGACCGGATCGAAGACGACGATGTTGCCGGGGCTGGCGTAGTTGAGCCGCCGGTCGGAGCCGCCACGCCATCGTAGGTCCGCGTCCCCGGCCAGGCGCCGTTCCGACACGGGCAGGGCGCCGCGCTCGTAGAATTCGTAGGTTCCCAGCAGGCCGCCGGAAGACCAGCGCCGGCCCAAGGTCTGGCCGAACTGATACTCGTCGCTGGCCCCGTCGGCGGTCCCGCCGAGCCGGACCCGCGTCTCGGCGCCCTCGTAGTCGTCGCGCAGGATGATGTTGACGACGCCGCCGACGGCGTCGGCGCCGTACAAGGCTGAGGCCCCGTCCAGAAGCACGTCGATGCGCTTGATGGCGCTGGTCGGCAGGGTCGAGACGTCGGCGAAGTCGCCCATGGCCCCGGTGCCGGCCATGCGGCGGCCGTTGATCAGCACCAGGGTGGCGTCGCTGCCCAGGCCCCGCAGATTGACGCCCGAGGCGAAGGTGCCGTTGGTGGCGCTGCGGTCGGCGCCGTTCTGCAGCGCTCCCTCATTGGCCGTGCCGCCGAAATTCTGCGGCAGGGCCGCGAGCGCCTGGGCCACGGTCGCGTAGCCGCTGCGATCGATGTCCTCGCGCGTGACCATGACGACCGGGGAGGGGCCGTCGGCCACCCCCCGGATCAGGCTGCCGGTCACCACCACCTCGTCCAGCGTCGTGGGCTCGGGCTCCGGCGCGCCGGCCTCGGCCCGCGCGGCCGGGTCGTAGACGACGAAAACGTTAGGACGGCTGCGGCGCCAGGCGAGGCCTGTGTCCTTCAGCACCGCCGCCAGGGCCGCTTCGGGGGTGTGGGTCCCGCTCAGCCCCGGAGACCGGCGCCCGGCGACGAGGGCGGCCGGGTAGAGGATCTGCAGACCGCTCTGCCGGGCGAAGGCGGGCAGCGCCTGATCGAGCGGGCCGGGCGCGATCTCGTAGCGCCGGGCGGCCTCCTGGGCGGCCTGTGCGAAGGCGGGCGGCGCCGAGGCCAAAAGCAACGCGGCCAGCGCGGATGAACTGAAACCGATACGCATGGTCTTCCCCCTGTTTTCTACCCGTCGTCATGCGGGATGGGGAAGAGACGACCGGGCGCGCGGGGCCCCCTAAGTCCGTATGCGATTTATTTTGGGGCGCTGTCCGAGAGGACGATGCTCCCGTCCGCCGATCGGGTCGCCCGCAGGGGATAGAGATCGGTCAGGGCGGCCACGAAGCCATCGACATCGCCGGTGTCGAAGACGCCGCTCACCCGGATGGCGGCGAACTCGGTCGCCTCCAGTTCGATCGGGCGCGGACTGTAGCGGTTGACCTCGGCGACGGCCTCGCCGATCGGCGTCTCCCGGAAAGTCAGGCGGCCGCTCGCCCAGCTGGTCGCGGTCGGCACGTCCACGGCGGCGACCGCCGGGCGGGGGGCGGCGGTCAGGACCTGCTGCCCCG
>JAFLCT010000112.1 GCA_017302335.1 Caulobacterales bacterium
GGGTGCGCAGGCGACGCTGTCGACCGCGCCGCCGGACAGTTCGACCACGGCCACGGCGGCCCGGCCCCGGCGCACGGCCACGGCGGCCAGCCGATTGGCCCCGCGCGCGTCCAGCAGACTGTCCTCGGTCAGGGTGCCGGGGGTGATGACGCGCACGATGTCGCGCCGGACCACGGCTTTCGATCCGCGTTTCTTGGCCTCGGCGGGGTCTTCCAACTGTTCGCAGACGGCGACGCGGAACCCCTGACGGATCAGGCGGGCGATATAGCCCTCGGCCGCATGGACGGGGACGCCCGCCATGGGGATGTCCTCGCCGCCGTGCTTGCCCCGCTTGGTCAGGGTGATGCCCAGGGCGGCGGCGGCGATCTCGGCGTCCCTGAAGAACAGCTCGTAGAAGTCGCCCATGCGGAAGAACAGGATGGCGTCCGGCTGGGCCGCCTTGGCCGCCAGGAATTGCGCCATGACCGGCGTGGTCTGGGCGTCTGCGACCTTGGGGGACGCGGGAACGGGCGGTGGGACGAGCGGGGCGTTCATGGGTCGGCCGCAAGGTGACGGATCGGCGGCCCCGGCTCAAGCGGCTTGCAGATCCTCCCCCGTGAAGAACGGGGGGAGGATTGATATTGCGACGATGCTTCCGCCCTGCCAAAAGCCCCTCAGGCGGTTAAGGGAACGCGGTCAGACACCGCGGCTGTGCCCGCAACTGTAGGCGGCGACGTCGTCGTTCGATCCGGGGTGCGATCCCCGGCGCCACTGGGAGACCGGGAAGGCGTGAACGGCGGGGGATGACCCGCAAGCCAGGAAACCTGGCCGCCGACGTCGCTCGTTCGCTGTCCGGGACCAGGCAGAGGCGCGGGGACTTGCTGTCCGTCGAAGCGACCCGATCCGGCGTCGTCCGGCCCGCTCAGGGACCGGCGGATCGGTCGCATCCTCGACGCCCAGGCGCGCGCCGCGTCCGGGCCTGACGGAGACGGAACCCATGCGGTCCATCCTTTTGACCACGGTCGCGCTTGCGACCGCCCTACCCCTGTCCGCCGCCCATGCGCAGACCGATCCAGACACCCTGCCTGAGGTCATCGTCATGGCCACGCGCCTGCCCGCCGTCGTCGCCGCCGCGCCCGGCGCCCGCGTCATCGACGCCCAGCGCATCGAGCAACGCGGCGCGATCTTCGCCACGGACATCCTGAGCGACATCCCCGGTCTGTCGGTCTATCGCGCCGGTTTCGGCGGGGTGGCCTCGGTGCGCATTCGCGGCGTCAGCCAGGACAAGTCGCTGGTGCTGGTCGACGGCGTGCCGGTCAACGACGCTTCGCAACCGGCCGGGGGTTTCGACTTCTCCGGTTTCGACTTGGGCGACATCGAGCGCATCGAGGTGCTCAGCGGGCCGCAGTCGTCGCTGTGGGGTTCGGACGCCATCGGCGGGGTCATCGCCTTCACCAGCCGCGAGCTGGACGGCCTGCGCGCCGAGGCCGAGGCCGGGTCATACGACACCCTGCGCGGACGGCTGGCCCTCGGCCGGGCCAATGATCGCTGGGCCTTGGGCGCCTCTGTCTCGCGTTTCGAGACCGACGGCGTCTCGGCGGCCGACGAGGTCAATGGAAACACCGAGGGCGACGGTTTCGAAAACACCACCATCGGCCTGAACGGCCGTTTCGCCTTCGATCAGAGGTTGTCGGTCGACGCTCGTCTTCGCTGGTCCGACAGTTTCGCCGAGCTGGACGCCTTTGGGCCGGTCGATGCGGCGGACACGGCCGCGACCGAGACCCGTTCCGGTTTCGCCCGATTGCGCGCCGACGACGTTCTGGGCCTGAATCATCAGATCACGGTCGCCGCCTCCGAGATCGAGCGCGACAGCGTCAGCGCCTATCCTTCCGTCTATCGGGGCGAGCGCGACCTGTGGCGCTGGCAGGCCGACAGCCGGGATCAGGCGGCGGTCTTCGCCTACAGTTTCGGAGCCGAGCGCGAGGAGACCAAGGCCGATCTGAACGGCCGGTCGGCCGGGCTGGGGACCACCTCGGTGTTCGGCGTGGCGCGCTATCGGCCCAGCGAGCGGCTGACCCTGAACCTGGGCCTGCGCCATGACGACACCGACGACTTCGGCGGCGAGACCACCGGCCGCGCCTCGGCGGCCTTCGCCCTGGACGGGGGCTTCATCCTGTCGGGCGCCTATGGGACCGGCTTCAAGGCGCCGTCGGTGGCGCAGTCGGTGTGCGACTTCTGCTTTGTTCTGCCGACCACCCATCCGGCGCCCCTGGTCCCGGAAACGGCCAGGGGCGGCGAGATCGCCCTGGGCTGGACCTCGGCCGACCGGAAGATCGACGGTCGGCTGACCCTGTACCGGCTGGAGGTCGAGGATCAGATCGACGGCTATTTCAATCCGGGGACGTGGGAGTTCTACTACGTCAACATCGACCGGACCCGCACCGAGGGGCTGGAGTTCGAGGGTTTCGCCGACCTGGGCGGGGGCTGGGACCTGAATCTGGCCTATGCCTGGACCGATGCGACGGACCTGGGCGCCGGAACGCCGATCCTGCGCGTGGCCGAGCATTCGGGTTCGGCGACCCTGGGCTGGACCGGCGAACGCCTGTCGGGCGCCCTGACCGTGCGGGCCGAAGGCGAAATGCCGGATTCGGGCGGGATGCGCGACGGCTTCACCGTCGTTCACCTGAACGGCGCCTGGGCGATCAATGACCGGGTCAGCCTGACCGCGCGGATCGAGAACCTGACCGACACCCACTATCAGCGACTGCTGGGTTACGGCGAGGCGGGCCGTTCGGCCTATGTCGGGATCAGGCTGCGCTACTGATGACGGCGCGGGCGTCGGCGGCGAAGGCCGCCGGCGCCTCCAGCCCCAGGGCCGACCAGTCCAGATCGGGGCGCGGAGCGTGGGCGGCGGCCAGGATGGCGCGCAGTTCGGCGGCCGAGGCGACGCTGGCCACGACGGCGGCGACGCCTTCCAGCCCCAGGGCGAAGGCCAGGGCCGCCTGCATCGGGTCCAGCCGGGCCTCGGCCAGACGCCGCCGCGTGCGCGACAGGGCCAGGGCGTGCCCGTTCAGATGATGCGGCAGTCCCTCGCTGTCGGCGAACAGCACGCCTCCGGCGAAGACCGAAGAGACGTGAACGGCGCAGTCCTGGGCGGCCAGGGCGGCGATGACGCCTTCGGTCGCGGCGCGCTGGTCCAGAAGATTGCAGGGCAGTTGCACCACATCGGGCGACAGGCGTCGGGCCAGGGCGACGGGGCTGTCGTCCATCTCGGCGCAGACGCCGATACGGCGGAACAGGCCCTTGTCCTTCAGGGCGGTCAGACGGTCCCACAGGGCGCGGCCCTCGGCCCCGGCCAGGTCATTGGCGTTCGACACCAGCAGCAGGTCGCCGCGCGGCAGACCCAGACGTTCGAGAGAGCGGCGGGCGCGGGCCTCGACCCGGTCGACGCCTTCGGAGACGGAGACGGTGCGCGCGCTGACGCGGAAGGGCGAAGGGAAGGGCCAGGCCTGGCCCAGCAGCCGCTCGCCGTCGCCGTCGGGGCGGGTGGCGATCAGGCCGACCCCGGCCTCGGCCGCCGTCTGCAACAGATGGCGCATGGCGTCTTCGCGCGCGCCGGCGGGCGCCGGAAGGGCGCGCTCCGGCTCGGTCACAACCGCCAGTGCCAGGCGGTCGACGGGAGAGGGCGAGGAGGGGAAGCTCACCCTCCGACATTGCCGAACAATGTTTAAGGGACCGTCTGCGAGACCCTTACGAACCCTTACCCAGCGAACGCGGGTCGGGATCAGTCCGCGTCGGGCTGGCGGTCGGGATGGGCGGCCTGAAAGGCGGGGTCGGCGCCCGCCGCCGCCTCGATCGCAAGCAGCCGCGGAAAGGCCCCCAGGGCGACGTTGAACCGCCGCGCCGAATAGATCTGCGGGATCAGATAGCAGTCGGCCAGGGTGGGGGCGTCGCCGAAGCACCAGCCGTTTCCATACTCGGCGACCAGGCTTTCCAGCGCCGCGAAGCCCGGCGCGATCCAATGCGCGGCCCAGGCGTCGACGGCGGCCTGATCGGCGCCGAAATCTTCACGCAGGGCCTTGCCGACGCGCAGGTTGTTCAGCGGATGGATGTCACAGCCGATCAGGGCCGCCATGGCCCGGACCTGGGCGCGGGCGACCGGATCGGTCGGCAGCAGCGGCGGCGTCGGATAGGTCTCTTCCAACCATTCCAGTATGGCCGGGCTTTGGGTCAGGACGGTCCCGTCGACTTCCAGCGACGGAACCAGCCCTTGCGGATTCAGGCGCAGATAGGCTGCCGATCGCTGGTCGCCCTCTCGCAGGTCGACCCCGCGCTGTTCATAGGTCAGACCCTTCAGATTCAGGGCGATGCGGGTGCGATAACTGGTGCCGGAGCGCCAATAGCCGTGCAGGATCATGGGCGCACCGTGAAGTCGAGGGGCGACAGGCCGTCGATGCGCGCCTCGATCCGGTCGCCGGAACGGATCGGGCCGACGCCCTCGGGCGTGCCGGTGAAGATCAGGTCGCCGGGCCGCAGGGTCCAGAGCGTCCCCGCCTTTTCGACGATCTCGGGCGGAGTCCAGACCATGTCGTCCAACCGGCCCGACTGACGGACCTCGTCGTTCACCGACAGGCCGATCGCGGCGGCCGGATCGGGCAGGTCGCCCAGCGTCAGGGCGCCGCACGGGGCCGACTGGTCGAACCCCTTGGCCGCGTCCCAGGGCCGCCCCTTGGCCTTCGCCGCCGCCTGCAAGTCGCGCCGGGTCAGATCGCAACCGACGGCCCAGCCGATGATCCGTCCGCCCTCGCCCAGGGCGCAGACCAGTTCGACCTCGTGATGCAGATCGGCGGTGGCGGGCGGATAGACGGGGTCCGCGCCATCCGTGACCAGGGCGTCGGCGGGCTTGGAGAAGAAGAAGGGTTCGGCCCGCTCATGGCCCATCTCGCGGGCGTGAGCGGCGTAGTTCTGGCCTACGCAGAGAATGCGGCGAACCGGAAACCGCGCGTCCTGGCCCAGGATCGGCAGCGACGGAACGACGGCGGGCGGGAACAGCCAGGTCATGGGCCAGGTCATGGGATCGAGGCGTGGCGTCCGCCGCCGCCGCTGTCAACGCCCGCGACGATGTTGCGTTGCGGGAACCGTCGCTGTGGTGTGGCGTTTTCCGGCAGGGTTGCTTATCTAACGTCAAGCTTATGACCGGAGCGCGCATCATGGCCACCACCAAGGCGAGAGAAGACATCAAGAACGACCTGAAGACCCTCAAGGAGGATCTCAAGGTCGGCGCGCGCGAAGAGACCGCGCGCCTGCGTGAGAAGGCCGGCGTCGCCGAGGCCCGGATTCGTGAAAAGGCCGCTGAAACCAGCGCCCAGTTGCGGGCGCGCGGCGAAGAGCTGGGCCATCAGGCCCGCGGCTATTACGAAGAAGCCCGCGTGCGCGGCCGCGAATATTACGATGACGCCGCCGAGCGCCTGGACGAGGCGCAACGCTATCTGACCGAGCGGGTGCAGGAGCGTCCGGTCCAGTCGACGGCCATCGCGCTCGGAGTGGGTCTGGTCCTAGGTCTGCTCCTGGCCGGCCGTCGTCGCTGATGTTCGGTCAAGGGCTGGTGAAGAAGGCGGTCGCCGCGGCGATCGTGGCGGCGTGCGCCTTTGTGGTGATCGTGGCCCTGGGGGCGACGGAGTTCTACGCCCTTTGCCTGGTGTTGCCGCCGTTGGCGGCTGCGGCCCTGACGGCCCTGACCTTCGCCGTTCTCGCCATGGCCACGGCCCTGATCTATCTGGCCCGTCAGGACGAGGAGGACGAAGAGATCGAACCCACGGGTCTGGGCGAACGCGCCTTCGCCCTGTTCCGCCAGCGCCCGATCCTGGGCGCGGTGGCGGCTCTGGCGGGGGGATTCATCTTCCTGCGCAACCCCGCTCTGGCGACCATGGTCGCGGCGGCCTTCACCGAGAGGCCGCAACGCCGCCGACGTTGACCGTCGAGGCGGATCACTGGAACGTCGCCCACCCAGTAGCGTTGATCCCCCATCCGTCCAAAGGAGGGTTTCATGTTGCGTGCGGCCCTTGTGTTTCTGGTCCTGGCCCTGGTCACGGGCGTCCTGGGCGTCGGCGGCGTGATCGGAGCGCCCTCGATGAGCGTCGCCTATGGCCTGTTCCTTGTCTTTCTACTGCTGGTGACCGTGTCCTTCATCACCGCCGATCTGCGACGCGGCGGACCTCGCGCCTGAGATTCTCGACCTGCGTCGCCAGTCTCAGCGGACGGCGGCCTCCAGTTCGCCCGGAACCGCCGGATCGGGCGCCGTCTCGGCGCGTCGCGTATCCTGACGGCGCGGCAGGCTCCATGTCCGATGCGGGGCGAAGACGCCGTCGATCCAGGCCATGGCCGTGACCGTCACGGTCTCGGCGTCCCATTCGATCTGATTGAAGCTGGGCGGAACCCCGCGTTCGCGATGCGACAGGGTTCCGCAGCCGACCGCGTAGGACTGACGGTCCGACAGGTCGATGGGCGCGGCGAACGGCACATGGACGTGACCCGTCAGCACCAGGTCCACCCCCGCCTCGGCGAAGATGCGCGCGGCGGCGGCGCCGCGTTTGACATCGCCGGTCACAGGGGCGCCGATCATCTCGATCAACGGATGATGGCAGGCCAGGATGCGCAAGGCGCCGACGGGCGCGTTGCGCAGCGCCTCGGCCGCACGCCGGGTCTGGTCCAGGTCGATGACGCCCTTGGACCAGTTCAGCCGCGCCTGCCAGCCGCGTGCTGTCGTCACCCCGCGCACCATGACGGCGTCGGACTTGAACTCATGGTCATGGGCCGGGTGGCCGATGGCCTGCTCGAAGGCGCGCCAGGGCCAGAACAGGCGCGCGGCCAGGTCCCAATAGGGCACATCGTGATTGCCGACGGTGACGAACACCGGCTGGGGCAGGGCGCGGACCCAGTCGCCCGCCGCCATGAATTCGTCCGGTCGGCCTTTCTGGGTGATGTCGCCGGTGATCAGGATCAGGTCCGGCGGCGCGGCATGAGCAAGGTCCAGAGCGGCCTGAACGGCGCGACCGTGTTCGCAGCCGAAATGCACGTCAGAGAATTGCAGCAGCCGCCCCATCAATCGGCGGTCTCGGGCGTGTGCGTGCGGGGGGCCAGGGCGCGGAAGGCGCGCGGCAGGAAGGTCACCACGGCCTCGCGATCCAGCATGGTCGGCTCGCCGTCGATCACGGCGGGGATGCGCGAACGGGATCCGACCGAGATGCGCCGCGCCGGGCGGGTCGAGACGGCGGGGTCGCGACGCCAGTCGTCGAACAGGGCGTGGGCGGCCATGCGCAAGGTCTCGGCCGGGTCGGCCGGGGTCATGGCGGCGGCCTCCAGGCCGACCGGTTCGTCCATGGCCTTGGAAATCACCGGGCTGATCAGGACCAGGGTTCCCGTCCGCCTGCCGCGTGCGCCGTCCAGACTGTAGAGCAGGCGACCCGAAAACGCACGTTTCAGGGCCTTTTGGGCGTGGTCCCAGGCCAGTTTGAACTTGCCGGTCCGCAAGGCCTCGCGCGCGGGCGCCCACAGCGCGGGCGATCCGAAGATGGCGGCGCAGAAAAACGGCGCTTCGCCATCAACGCGGCCGCCGGCGACGAACTGGGGTTCGCCTGTTTCCAGCGCCTGGCGCAGCGCGGCTTTCCAGTCCGTGGTGCCGTACAGGGCCTTGGGCAACATATTCATAGTGCCGCCCGGCAGGGGGGCGATCAGCGGCCCGTCCGGCCCGGCCCTGGCCGCCACCGCGCGCGCCGTGCCGTCGCCGGCCA
>JAFLCT010000113.1 GCA_017302335.1 Caulobacterales bacterium
GCCCCGCCGAGGTCGAACCCAAGGTGGCCGCCGCCAAGGCGCCCAAGCCGCGCAAGGTCGACGATCGCCAGGTCGCCTTCGACTTCGGCGGCGAGGGCGGCTTCGACCTGCCGTCGCTGGGCATTCTGGCCAAGCCCCAGGCGCGCGCCGCCGCCGTCGACGAAGCGGCCCTGAAACAGAACGCCAAGATGCTGGAGGGGGTGCTCCAGGAATTCGGCGTGCGCGGGGTGATCGACCAGATTCGCCCCGGCCCGGTGGTCACCCTGTACGAACTGGTCCCGGCGCCGGGGGTCAAGCATGGCCGGGTCGTGGCCCTGGCCGACGACATCGCCCGCTCGATGAGCGCCCGCGCCTGCCGCATCAGCGTGGTCCAGGGCCGCAACGCCATCGGCATCGAACTGCCGAACTCGAAACGCGAGACCGTCTATCTGCGCGACCTCCTGGCCTCGACCGAATACGACAAGCCGGGGCACCTGCTGCCGCTGGCCCTGGGCGAGACCATCGGCGGCGAACCCTATGTCGCCGATCTGGCGCGTATGCCGCACCTCTTGATCGCGGGCACCACCGGCTCGGGCAAGTCGGTCGGGGTCAACGCCATGATCCTGTCGATCCTGTACCGGCTGACGCCCGAGGAATGCCGCTTCATCATGATCGACCCCAAAATGCTGGAGCTGTCGGTCTATGACGGCATTCCGCACCTGCTCAGCCCCGTCGTCACCGACCCCAAGAAGGCGGTCGTGGCCCTGAAATGGACGGTGCGCGAGATGGAGGACCGCTATCGCCGTATGTCCAAGCTGGGGGTGCGCAACATCGCCAGCTACAACGAGCGCGCGCGCGAGGCGCAGGCGAAGGGCGAGCATTTCGAACGCACGGTTCAGACCGGGTTCGACGAGTCGGGGCGTCCGGTCTACGAGTCCGAGAAGATCCGGCCCGAACCGATGCCCTATCTGGTCGTGGTCATGGACGAGATGGCCGATCTGATGCTGGTCGCGGGCAAGGACGTGGAGGGGGCGGTCCAGCGTCTGGCCCAGATGGCGCGGGCGGCGGGCATCCATCTGGTCATGGCCACCCAGCGGCCGTCGGTCGACGTCATCACCGGCACCATCAAGGCCAACTTCCCGACCCGGATCAGCTTCCAGGTCACCTCCAAGATCGACAGCCGCACCATCCTGGGCGAACAGGGCGGCGAGCAGCTTCTGGGTCAGGGCGATATGCTCTACATGGCCGGCGGGGGCCGCATCACCCGCCTGCACGGGCCGTTCGTGACGGACCAGGAGGTCGAACAGGTCTGCGCCCATCTGCGCGCCCAAGGCTCGCCCGACTATCTGGACGCGGTCACCGACAGCGACGACGAAGATGAAGGCGGCGACTTCGGCGGCGGCGAGGGCGGGTCCGGCGACGACCTGTACGACCGCGCCGTGGCCGTGGTCACCCGCGACCGCAAGGCCTCGACCAGCTATATCCAGCGTCGGCTCCAGATCGGCTACAACCGCGCCGCCAGCCTGATCGAGCGGATGGAGAAGGAAGGTCTGGTCACCCCGGCCAACCACGCCGGAAAGCGCGACATCCTGGCCGGACCGCCGCCCATCATTTAGGGCGCCGCCGCTCGCGCCGCGGGCGCTCGCTGCTTGACGCGGCCGCTATGCGCGCGTCCGCGCCCGGAAGGTCAGCAGCGTCCGACGGTGCGGGGCGCGCGGTCGATCACGCGGTAGATCGGAACCACGCCGTCGTCGGCGATCGGAACCAGGCCGACATGGACCTGGCTGCCGACCGAGTCCGGCTCCAGCGAGGCGGCGATGATCGATGAGGTCGGCTGGCTCATCGGAACCCAGAGCCAGCCGACGCCCGGCGCGACCTCGCGCGCCTCCAGCCGCACCTCCAGGGCTTCGGACAGGGTCGAAGCCTCACGCGTGGCGCGGGTGACCGGCTGGGTGCGGGTGACGTGGAAGGCGACCGCCGTGATCGTCTGCGGCGCGGCCTCGCACAGCTTGACCCCCTTCAGGCGCAGGGCGTCGACGGCGGACTGGGCGTCGGGCGCCAGCAGATAGCCGCGCGGCCGAAGGCGGGTCTCGGTGACGCGGAGCTGGCGAGAATCGAGCAGGTCGATGGTCTCATGGCTGGGTTCGCCGGTTTCGCGATCCATCAGGGCCAGTTCGCCGGGCAGGACCGGCGGCTCATAGGCGACGGGGATTGGCGCGCGGGCGCGGGCCAGGTCGCGCCGCGCCTGGGCGGTGGTGCGGCGCAGGGTGCGGCCGTCGCGGGCGGCGGTCTCCAATACGGCGGCGGCGGCCAGATAGTGGCTGGCGACCCGGCGCTGGAAGGCGTCGCGTTCCCCGGCCGAGCGCGATTCCAACAGGAAGGACACCGCCCCGGTCAGTCCGTAATAGTTGCGCGAAATGCCTGGCGCCGTGCCGCCGGTGGGGATGGGACCGGTCTGGGGCATACCGCTGAGATAGACGGCGGAACTCAGTCCCGCCGCCGCCAGACGCGCTTCCATGGCCGGCAGATAGGCGTCTCGGGCCAGGGCCGTGCTGCGCGTCGGAACACCCGGATGGGTGGCGTCCAATATGGTCTGGTCGGCGGCGGCCAGACGGTTGAAGCGGCGCAACGGACCGGTCGCGCCGTATTCATGGGCGTCGACCACGGCGTCGGGCGGCAGGATCGTCATGGCCCGCTGGAGACCCTGGGTTTCCGGCTGGGCGGCCAGCAGATGGTCGCGATTCAGATCGTAGTCCAGGCCGTTGCGACGTTGGAAGGCGGCGGCGCCGTCGGGATTGACGCGCGGCACGACCACCACGGCGACGCGGTCCAACAGGGGCTTCAACTCGCCATCGGCCAGGGCCGAGGCCAGGGCCAGCATGGCCTCGCCCCCCGCCGGTTCATTGCCGTGCTGCTGACCCACCAGCCAGACGACCGGGCGGTTCAGGCGGCGGACGGCGGCCGGGTCTTGCAGACCTTCCTTGGTGAAGATCAGCCAGGGGATGTCGCGGTCCTGGGCCGTGCGGCCCAACGATCCCAGGAAGACGCCGGGCGCGCGGGCCTTGATGGCGGCCAGATGGGCCAGCATCTCGTCCTGGCTGGTGAAGGTGGTGCGGCCCGGAACCAGGCCCGGCGCGTCCAGGGCGATGGGAACGTCGGCCAGGCGGGCCAGCACGGCCTGGGGCTGGCGATAGGCCTGGGGCCGCTCGGCGGACGGCGGAGCGACGTCTGGCGTCTGGGCCAGCAGAGGGGCGGGCAGAGCCGCCGTCATCAGGCCGATGGCCGTCCAGATTCGCCGTCCGCGCATGGTCACTCCCCCAGAACACACCTGATATCCACGTTGGTAGGGCGCCGCTCCGTCGCGCGCCACCGACGCAACGACTGAAATTCACGGCCCGGAACGATGAACGACGCTTCATCGCGGCGCCGGAATATGGTCAGGCTGGCGTCACGCCCTCGCCCCGGCCCTGGGCTAAGAGACCTGCTTGGATCCGTCGTTCCCACGGGAGACCCTGATGACCTTGACCCGCCGCGCCCTCGCCTTCGGCCTGCCCGTGATCGCCGGACTGGCCGCCGCGCCCGTCCTGGCCCAATCCGGCCTGTCGGCCGAGGATCAGGCCGTGTTGGCGCGCGCCCAGGCCTATCTGCAAGGCCTGACCTCGGCCCAGGGCGACTTCGTCGAGACGGGACCGGGCGGCCAGACGCGGCGCGGCCGCTTCTGGCTGCAACGCCCCGGCAAGATGCGGTTCGAATACAGCGATCCGGCGGGCCTGCTGGTGGTGTCGGACGGGTCGAACGTCAATCGTTACGATCCGCGTCTGAACGTGTTCCGCCAGGTGCCGCTGTCGGCCACGCCCCTGTCGACCTTCCTGGCCCGCACCGTGCGGCTGGACCAGGGGGTGCGCATCGACCGGGTCACGCGGATGCAGTCCGGCGCCTTCGCCATCACCGCCCGCGACGCCCGACGCCCCAATGAAGGCTCGGTGATCCTGGCCTTCGCCGGCAGTCCGTTGCGTTTGCAGGAATGGACCATCACCGACGCCCAAGGCGCCAGGACGCGAACCCAGTTGACCTCGTTGACCCCCGCGTCGGGCCTGGCCGCCAGCCTGTTCCAACTGCGCGATCCGACGCGGCGTCCCGGACGGAACTGACCAGGCGATCCGTGTTCCGCCGGGCACAGGCCAGAATCCGACGCGCGCCCATTGACGTTTTTCGACAGACGTGACACTTTGAACACAGGACGGCGGCGGCCGTCCGACCGCTACGGATTCATCCCCCTCCCGGCGGCGAGAAAGACACCTTGAGCGCCCGGCTTCACCGCCGGGCGCTTTTTTCTGGCCTCGAACCAGAGCGTGCTAGAGGCGGGGCATGACCCTCAGAATAGCCACCTGGAACATCAACTCCGTCCGCCTGCGCATCGATCAGGTCGCTCGCTTCGTCGCCGAGCGGCGACCCGACGTGCTGATGTTGCAGGAGATCAAATGCACGACCGACCAGTTTCCGCGCCAGGCCTTCGTCGACATGGGCCTGCCCCATCTGAACGTGCAGGGGCAGAAGGGTTGGCACGGGGTGGCCACGGCCTCGCGCCTGCCGATCGAGGAGACGCCGGGGCTGGACGTCTGCCGCGAGGGCCACGCCCGCTGCGCCTCGGTGACGGTGGCGGGGGTCGAGATGCAGAATTTCTACATCCCGGCGGGCGGCGACGTGGCCGACCGGGCGTTGAACCCGAAATTCGATCACAAGATGGACTTCTACGAGCGGCTGACCGCCGAGATGGCGCGTCGGGACCGGAGCCGACCTCTGGTGCTGGCGGGCGACTTCAACATCGCGCCCAGCGAATACGATGTCTGGAACCACCGGTATATGTCCAAGATCGTCAGCCACACGCCGATCGAGGTGGAGACCCTGTACCGGCTTCAGGACGCGGGCGGGTTCGCCGACGTGATCCGCGACGCCTTCCCGGAGCCGCAGAAGCTGGCCTCGTGGTGGAGCTATCGCGCCCAGGACTTCCGCAAGTCGAACCGGGGGCTGCGGCTGGACCACATTTGGACCTCGCCGGGCCTGACGCCCGCGGTGGTGAAGGGCGCGGCGAGGATTCATGACGACGTGCGCGAATGGGAGCGGCCCTCGGACCACGCTCCGGTGACGGTCGAGCTGGACGTCTAGGTCAGGGCTGAAGCCGGTATCCGCCCGCGTCGGTCAGCAGCAGGCGGGCCTGACCCGGCTCCGGCTCGATCTTCTGGCGCAGGCGATAGATGTGGGTTTCCAGCGTGTGGGTGGTGACCCCCGCATTATAGCCCCAGACCTCGGTCAGCAGCTCTTCGCGCGACACCGCTTTGGCCCCGGCGCGATAGAGGTATTTCAGGATGTTGGTCTCTTTTTCCGTCAGTCGGATCTTCTTGCCCTTGGGGTCCAGCAACACCTTGGCGGCCGGGCGGAACTCATACGGACCGATGGCGAAGACGGCGTCTTCGGACTGTTCGTGGCTGCGCAGATGGGCGCGGATGCGGGCCAGGAGCACGGCGAAGCGGAAGGGCTTGGTCACATAGTCGTTGGCCCCCGAATCGAGACCCAGCACGGTGTCCGCCTCGGACCCCTGGGCCGTCAGCATGATGATCGGGGCCGACAGGCCGCTCTGGCGCAACAGTTTGCACGCCTCGCGCCCGTCCATGTCGGGCAGGTCGACATCCAGCAGGATCAGGTCGGCGCGGACTTCGCGGGCCTGGCGCACGCCGTCTCCGGCGGTGGCGGCCTGGACCGTGCGGAACTCTTCGTGCAGGGCCAATTGCTCGGCCAGGGCTTCGCGCAGGTCGTCGTCGTCGTCGATGATGAGCAGGGTCTTGGGCGTGGGCATGGGCAGAGAATGGCGACCCGCGCCGCTGACGCAAGGCGAAAGGACGAGATTTCAGCCCTCGGCGGTCTCGCGGGGCGGGTTTCGGTCTCCGAAAAACGCCGAACCCAGACGGATGTGGGTGGCGCCAGCGGCGATGGCGGCCGGATAGTCGCCGCTCATCCCCATCGACAGGGCGCCCAGGCCCAGGCGGGCGGCGAGGTCGCGCAGTCGGGCGAAATGGGATGCGGGGTCTTCATCGGCCGGGGGAATGCACATCAGGCCCTCGATCGTCAGGCCGTGGTCGCGGGCCAGGTCGAGCAGGGTCGGGACGTCCTCGGGCGCGGCCCCGGCCTTCTGCGGCTCCAGTCCGATGTTGACCTGGATCAGGCAGCGGGGGCGTCGGCCGGTCCTGTCGGCGGCGCGGACCAGGGCCTGGACCAGTTTCGGCCGGTCCAGGGTTTCGATCACGTCGAACAGACGCACGGCGTCCTCGGCCTTGTTGGTCTGGAGCGGGCCGATCAGGCGAAGCTCCAGGCCGGTCCGGTCGCGACCGGACCAGCGGCCTTGCGCCTCCTGCACCCGGTTCTCGCCGAAGACGCGCTGACCGGCGGCCAGGGCGGCGTCGACGGTCTCGGGCGGCTGGGTCTTGGTCACGGCGGTCAGCGTCACAGCGTCGGGCGCGCGTCCGGCGGCGATACAGGCTTCGACGATGCGGACGCGGGCGGCCGCCAACCGGTCGGCGATGGACGAAAAGGGCGCGGCGGGCGAAGAGACGGTCATGACGGCGGAGGATCTCGGCGAGAACGCGCGGCGGCTGTGGCGCCAGGCTCAGGCTCTAAACCTGCGGGCGGCGGCTGTCAGCCCGGCGACGGGACGGCTGCCGCCCCTGCTGTTCTTCACCGACCCCGAGCGGACGCCTCGGCCGTGGGAGACGGCGGCGCGGATGCCGACGGGGTCCGGCGTGGTGTTTCGCGGCTTCGGACAGGTCGAGGCGGTCGAGGCGGCGCAACGGTTGAGGGCCGTGACTCGGGACGCCGGGATTCGACTGTTGATCGGGGCGGACGCCGATCTGGCGGCGGCGGTCGAGGCCGACGGGATTCACCTGCCGGAGCGGCTGGCGGGCGAGGCGGCGCGGCTGCGGGCGGCGCACCCGGACTGGCTGATCACGGCGGCGATTCACGAGACGCGGGCGGAGTTTCCGGTCCGGGATCTGGACGCCCTGGTCGCCTCGCCTGTGTTTCCCACGACCAGCGCCTCGGCGCGGCCGGTCTTGGGGCTGGACGGGTTGGCGCGGGTGACGGCTCTGGGCCTGCCGACCTATGCGCTAGGTGGGATCGACGCGGAGACGGCCGGGCGATTGACGCGCAGCGGCGTCTGCGGCTTGGCGGCCGTGGAGGCGGTGCGGAACGCCTTCAGCGGGGACTGAACCCTGTTTCGCCATTCCAAGTCTGCGGCGCGACGCGCCCCCGACCGGAAACGGAAGTCAGAATTTGAAGATCGATTCCAGACGCACGCGCGGCTGGGCGCGGCCGTCGGTTTCGGGGGCGCGGGCCGGATCGACGCGCGGCGCGGCCAGTCCGGCCGAGGCGCCCAGGCGCAGACGCGGGCTGACGCGATAATAGGCCCCGGCCTCGACGTCGCCCCAGTCGGCTTCGCGGCCGACCGGCTGGTTGAGGTTGAAGTCCAGACCCCAGCGGCCGCCATCGACCCAGCGCAGACTGCGACGCTGGGCGGACGGGGTCGGCGCGGACTGGGCGCGCTGGGCGTCGGTCAGGCTGAGGGTCGAAGCGGTCGAGCGGGATTGCGCCAGGGCGGCGTCGGCGAGGCCCAACACCCCCGCGAGAACCAGCGCTGTAGCGATGCCGCCGAAACGCATTTCCTGTCCCCTGGGCCGTCATTTCATGACAGCCGCCTATAGTTATCCGCGATTAGACACCGCCTGTC
>JAFLCT010000114.1 GCA_017302335.1 Caulobacterales bacterium
GCGGTTGCGCATCGTCACCGCCCAGGGCGCGGTCGGGGCGCCGATCCAGGGCCTGCCCGCCGTCGACGCCCAGGGCCAGGGCGGCCTGCTGGACGTGGCCGTCGGCCCGACCTTCGCGACCGACCGGCGGATCTATTGGAGCTATGCCGAACCCCGGCAGGGCGGCAACGGCACGGCCGTGGCGCGCGGGCGCCTGTCCGACGATGGCGGCCGGGTCGACGAGGTTCAGGTGATCTTCCGCGCCCAGCCGACCTATGCCGGGCGGCTGCATTTCGGATCGGCCCTGGCGTTTGCGCCGGATGGAACCCTGTTCGTCACCCTGGGCGAGCGATCGGATCGCCCGATGCGGGTCCAGGCCCAGCGGCTGGATTCGCACCTGGGCAAGGTGATCCGCATCCACGCCGACGGTTCGGTCCCGCACGACAACCCCTTTGTCGGTCGTGCGGGGGCGTCGCCCGAGATCTGGTCGCTGGGCCATCGCAACGTCCAGGGGGCGGCCGTCGGTCCTGACGGCGCCCTGTGGACCGTCGAACACGGCGCGCGCGGCGGCGACGAGCTGAACCGGCCGCGCGCGGGGGCGAACCACGGCTGGCCTGATGTCGCCTATGGCGTCGAATACTCCGGCGCTCCGCTCGGCCAGGGCGTCACCGCGCGCGAGGACGTGGAACAGCCGGTCTATTACTGGGACCCGGTGATCGCGCCGGGTGGGGCGGTCTTCTATGACGGCGCCTTGTTCCCCGAATGGCGCGGCGACCTGCTGATCGCCGCCTTGAAGGAGAAACACATCGCCCGCTTGGTCATCCGCGACGGCCGGGTCGTGGGCGAGGAGCGTCTGCTGACCGAACTGGACGCGCGCATCCGTGATGTCGCCGTGGGACCCGACGGCGCCGTCTGGGCGATCACCGACGAGGATGACGGCAAGCTGGTCCGGCTGGTACGCGACTAGGAAGGCCGTAAATGTACTAATCGGTAAATGCCGAAATACAAATAAAGTACAAAATAGTTGGCATTGCCTATAAATACTGGTACCGATATGAACTTGTGATCGCCGTGCATCAATTTGAACAGCAACGTGTCACAAATGAAGCTTTCTCGTTGCTAGTATGAAGCAGGGCAATATTGTGACCTCAAGCGCCCGAACGTCGGCGCCGTTCGATATTGGGGGAGCCACAAGTGGCCATCACGAAATCCAGACTGCTGAACACCACCATGATCGCCGGCGTGACCGTCGCCATGGGCCTGGGCGCCTTGCCCGCCGTCGCCGCCGCCCAGGACGGGCAAGCGGCGACCCAGGTCGAGGAGGTGGTCGTCACCGGCTCGCGCATTCGCCGCGACGCCACCACCGCCCCGACGCCGCTGATCCAGGTCACCCGCGAGGAGATGGATCAGTCGGGTGAAGCCAACGTCGTCGATTATCTGGCCGACATTCCCGCCCTGACCTTCTCGACCGTGCCGGAAGACACCACCGGGTCGAACCTGAACGACGGCGGCCTGTCGCTGTTGAACCTGCGCGGCCTGGGCGCCGCCCGCACCTTGGTGCTGGTCAACGGTCGTCGTCACGTCGGTTCGGCGCCGGCCTCGCTGGCGGTCGATGTCGACACCATCCCGCGTCTGCTGATCGAAAACGTCGAAGTCATCACCGGCGGCGCCGCCTCGGTCTATGGCGCGGACGCCGTCACGGGCGTGGTCAACTTCATCCTGAAGGACGACTATGAAGGTCTGGAGATCGACGGCGCCTATTCGCAGATCAACCAGGACGGCCAGACCTCCCAGCGCATCGGCTTCCTGTGGGGCGAAAACCTGTTCGACGACACCCTGAACGTCTATCTGACGGGTGAGTACAAGCAGAACGATCAGGTCATCGACGCCGACTTGGACTGGCTGCGCGAAGGCTGGACCCTGCTGACCGTCGACGCGGATCCCACCACGCCGAACAGCGACGGCGTGACCGACGTCATCCTGATCAACAACGCCCGCACCTTCCAGCGTGGCCCGGGCCGCGGCGGCATCACCATCCTGGCTACCGGCGTGCAGCCGTCTCCGGCCAGCGACCCGGATGTGACGGCCGTGAGCTGTTCGTCGGTGACCTTCTCGGCGGGCTGTTTCTATGTCGCGCCGTCGAACAATCTGAACAACGCCTTCGTCTATAACAATCAGGGCCAGTCCGAAGCGCCGGTCTTCGGCTCGATCCGTCAGGGCACCGGCAACCGCATCGTCTCCAACGGCGGCAACGGCCAGCCCCTCAACACTGATCAGGGCGGCGCCTCGCGTCTGCCGCAGTCGGAGGAATGGCGCGCCCAGGCCGGGTTCACCTGGAATCTGTCGGACAACGTCACCGCCTTCGGTGAAGCCAAATACGCCGAGGAAGAGACCTACGACGAAGGTCAGCGCACCTTCTACGACTTCAACATCCGTCAGCTCGCGCCTGGAACCATGGGCGGCATCTCGTCTTCGAACGTGTTCGAGATCGGCCTGGACAACGCCTATCTGCCGTCCAACGTGCGTCTGGCGATCCAGAACAATATGCGCCAGATCTTCAACTCTGCCGGCGTGGTCACCTCGACCGTCGCCGACCCGCGCGCCCAGCACAAATCGTATCCGACGACGCGGTCGCAACTGAACAACCGCAATCTGCAACGCTATGTCCTGGGCCTGCGCGGCGATGCGGGCGATGTCGGCTTCATCAAGAACCTGAACTGGGAAGTCGGCTACACCTACGGCGAGATGAACAACGAGAACGCCGAGACCGGTGCGGACTCCATCCGTATGCAGGCCGCGGCGGATGCTGTCGTCGACACCGCGGGCATCGTCAACGGCCGCCCGGGCGAGGTTGTCTGCCGCGTGCAGCTTCTGCGCGCCCAGGGCACGCCCGCGCCGGATGTCGCGGGCTATTCGCGCCAGGGCGCCGTGGTCAATGACTGCGTGCCGGTGCGCATCTTCGGCGAGGGCGGCTTCTCGGACGCGGCGCTGGACTACATCAACGCCACCATCCGGGTGACCGACCAGAACCGTCAGCAGGACTTCCTGGGCTTCATGTCCGGCGAGCTGTGGGACTTCTGGGGCGCCGGTCCGATCGGCTTCGCCGTCGGCGTCGAAAGCCGCAAGGAATCGACCTCGGGCACCGGTCGCGACCGCGACACCGCCGGTCGCCTGCTGTTCCTGAACACCGGCCCGGACTTCCCGGCGGTGTCCTATGAGACCCGCGAGGCCTTCATGGAGCTGCGCGTGCCGCTGTTCCAGGATAGCTGGCTGGGCAAGTCGGCGGAAATCTCGGGCGCCTATCGCACCGCCGACTACACCACCGTCGGCATCCAGGACACCTACTCGATCCAGGCCTCGTGGCGTCCGATCGACGACCTGTTGTTCCGCTTCACCCAGAATACGGCCATTCGCGTGCCGGACCTGGGCGAGCTGTACGAACCGGCCGGCGAGACGTTCAGGAACTTCCTGGGCAACGACCCCTGCGTCGTGACTGTGATCAATGCGGTCGCGGACCCCACGGTCCAGGCCAATCGCCGGGCCAACTGCCGCGCCCTGTCGCTGGCGGCGGGCTTCAACTTCTCGTTCAACGACCCTTCGGCGCCGGACGCCTTCCAGCCGACCTACGGCACGGTCGGCACCTCGGGCCTGTCGGGCGGCAACCCGTTCCTGGTCCCGGAAACCTCGGACTCCTTCACCGCTTCGGTGGTGTGGACGCCGTCGTACTTCCCGAACTTCTCGCTGGTGCTCGACTACTACAAGATCGAGATCGACGATGCGATCGACACCACCACCGGGCTTCAGAACGCCGTCCAGTGCGTGAACGGCAATACGATCAACCAGGCGGCGTGCGACACCATCACGCGCGACCCGACGACCTGGATGATTTCGACCTTCATCGAAGGCTCGCTGAACTACGCCAAGCTGACCGCGGAAGGCGTCGACTTCTCGGCCAAATATCGCTTCGACATCGTCGATGTGATCGGTCAGGACTGGGGCCGCATCAACTGGAACCTGCGCGGCTCCTACACCATCGAGCAGCATGATTTCGTCAACATCGGCGATCCGACGGACTCGACCGACTTCGAAGACGGCATCGGTTCGCCCTATGTCCGCTTCCTGTCGACCGTCTCGTGGCAGCCCAGCGACCGCCTGACCCTGTCGTGGGATTGGGACTGGCAGGGCAGCCAGGAGATCGGCGACGCCGACGCCCTGGTCGCCAACCTGGATCTGCGCGCCTCGCGCAAATATCTGGAGACCGGCGACTTCAGCCAGCACGACTTCACCCTGGCCTATCAGGTGAATGACGATCTGCGGGTCCGCGCCGGCGTGGTCAACGCCTTCGACGAAGAGCCGGCGCGCTGGCTGGGTCGGAACACCAACGACAATTTCGATATGTTCGGCCGCCGCTTCTTCGTCAACTTCAACTACAAGGTCTGGTAAACCCCCCAAAGGCGTCACTGGAACACTTGGGGCGGCTCTGATGAGCCGCCCCTTTTTCTTGACCCCATGCACGGCGTGTCGGCGGATGGGTCTCGCCCATTTCCGCTTCCCCTTTCGCGCGGATGGGCGGACGTGAAGGGCGCTGGGCTGAACCCGCCGTCACCGTTCGACAGGACTCTCGACAGGACGACAGCCGTTTTCATGCCCGGCCGTCGGCGGCGACGTTGGCCATGCTTAACCGATATGCGGCCGCGTCTCGGCCATGCGAAAGGCCGCCCCTGCGAAGGGACGGCCTTGATCGACGCGGTGCGGCCGACGCCTCAGGTTTCGATGCGGACGCCCTGTTCGATCAAGGCGTTGATGCGGTCGCGGACCTCGACGCCCAGGGGCGTCAGGCGCAGGGTCTTGGAATTGCGGCTGGCGCCGTAGCCCAGCACTTCGATCAGGCCCAGATGCGGCGGCAACGACCAGCGCGCGCCCGGCGCCGCCAGCGAGCGGATCGAGCGCGAGGCCGTGGCCGGGTTCAAGCCCGCCAGGGCCGCCAGCTCGGTGACGCTGATGCCTTCGTTCTCGCAGAGATAGAGGAAGGTCACGATGTTGTTGGTGGTGATGCCGACGTCCAGGACGCGGAAAATCTCCAAGGCGGCCAGGACGGCGTCGCGCCGACGCCCGGTCGATGTCGGCGCCGTCGCGGCGCGCAGTTCCGCCTCAATCGACATAGGGCCTCATGCGGCCCACGACCTGGCCTTGCGGCAGCAGACGAGACGGCGCCTTTTGGCGGCCCCGGCGCGTGGTGCGGCTTTCACGGAAGTCCAGGGCGGCGTCGCCGTAGTTCCGCTTCAGATCGATCAGAAAGCCTTCGATGGTGCGTTGATGATCGGCCGCCTCGACGAAATCGGCCGCATCGATGTCGATGACGATCGTCGCGCGCAATTTCATGTGTCACCTCTTAGGTCTCGAATACTGAAGTCAATGAGAACGCTTTGATTGGCGCTCTGTAGCACAAGAATTGCTCTAAAATTGAATAGATTTTGCTTAAATCGCTGTAATGATACGATTTGCGTCTGTGCAAATATTGCAACAAGCAAGCAAACGGCCAGCCTAGACTGTAATAATCGGCCGTGCGGTCCGTGCATCGTTTGCGAATGTGCACGTGATGCATGATCTTGATCCTCCGCTTCGGGCGGATCAACACCTGCGTCTCATTCTGACTAAGATTTAACTTTCGCGGGCGTGCCGCGGTTCCTGACGAAACGAGGCGCCGCCTCAGTCGTCGCCGCGCAGGGCGGGGGTCAGCGCCCAGCTCAGCACCACGGCCGATCCGGCTTCGCCGTCATCCTGGGCCATCAGGGCGGTGGCCTCGTCCAACAGGGCGTTGATTCGTTTCAGCCGCTCGGCGTCCGGCCGTCCGAAAGCCCGGCCGAAGCCCAAGGCTCGTCCGGGACCCGAAGCCTGGACCGTGCTCTCGGCGAAGCCGCGACGGAAATCGCGTTCGGTCTGGCGTGAGAAGGCGGCGGCCACCTCGGTCAGGCTGTCGCGCACGTCCGGTTGTTTCAGGTCGCGGCTGATGCCCATGCGCGGCGACCGCGCCGAATACAGTTGCTCGCGACGGCGATTGACGACGCGATGGCCGTCGGTGCGGATCAGGTCCGCGTCCAGCAGTTGCTGAATGTGGTGGTACAGGGCCGAGGGCTTGGCCCCCAGCCATTCGGCCAGTTCACGCACCGACAGAGCGCCCGCGATCTGTAGTCGGGACAGGATGTCGTACCGCCGGGCGCCGGCCAGACAGCGGATCTGCGCGGGGTCGGCGATCAGGTCGATTTCCGATGCGTCGGTTTTCATTGTTACCGTTTCGTAATCTTGCGCCTGTGCTTCGTGTCCTGTCGGGCGGGCGCTTGTCAACCGGTGACATCCGACACGAACTGGACGAAGGCCGCTGGTCTCGGCTACCGGAGGCGCAGGTTTCGGAGCGCCCATGACCGCCGCCCACTTCCCATCGCCGACCATCGACCGCTGGGCCGCCCTGGCGCGCAAGGCGTTGAAGGACGCCCCTTTGGAAGGGCTTACGCATACGGACGGCGATGGGCTGACGATCGCCCCTCTGTATGTGGACGACGATGCGCCCGCCTTGTCGGCGCCCCGTTCGGGCCAGGTCGGGGGGCGGACCTGGGATCTGCGGGTCCTTGTCGAGGCGCACGCGGCGGCCCAGACCAACGCCGTCGTTCTGGACGAACTGACCGGCGGCGCCGCCTCGGCCGTGCTGACTGGCGCGGCCCTGGTCGATCCTGACGTCATGTCCAGGGCGCTGGAGGGCGTGGCGCTGGAACTGGCGCCGATCGGTCTCGATGCGGGGATTCACGGCGCGGCCGCCGCCAGCGCCCTGGCCGTGGCGGCCAAGGGGTCGCCCCGCGCGCGCCTGATGCTGCATCTCGATCCGATCTCAGCCTTCGCCCGCGACGGCGGCGCGCCCCGCGCGATCGAGATCGAGGTCGCCCAGGCGGCGGCCACGGCGGCGCGCCACGCCCAGCCCTATCCGGCCGCCACCCTGTTCCTGGCGTCCGGCCGTGCGGCGCACGAGGCGGGCGGAACGATCGGCCAGGAATTGGGCTTCGCCCTGGCCTCGGCGGCGGCCTGGCTGCGCGCGGGGGCTGAGGCGGGCCTGTCGGTCGAGCGGACCCTGACGGGGACGGTTCTGGGCCTGTCGGTCGACGCGGAATATCTGGATGGCGTGGCCAAGCTGCGGGCCGCGCGCCTGATGTGGCGGTCGTTCGCCCGGGCGGCGGGCGCGGAGACGTCGGCGACGATCGAGACCCGGTCGTCAGGGCGGATGCTGGGTCTGCGCGATCCCTGGCCCAATCTGCTGCGGTTGACGGCGGCGGGCTTCGCGGGCGCCGTCGGCGGGGCCGATGCGGTGATCCTGGACGGCTTCACGGCCGCGATCGGCGCGCCTGACGCCTTCGCCCGACGCCTGGCGCGCAACACGCAGTTGGTGCTGATGGACGAGGCGCATCTGGGCCGGGTCGACGATCCGGCCGCCGGCGCCTGGTTCCTGGACGCCCGCGCCCGCGACCTGGCCCAGGCGGGCTGGGCCGAGTTTCAGCGCATAGAGGACGAGGGGGGGCTGATCGCCGCCCTGAAGGGCGGAACGATCCAGTCGCGCGTGGCCCAGGCCCGCGACGCGCGACGGGCCGCCTATGTCGGTGGCGAGGCCGTCCTGGTCGGCGTCACCCGCTTCGTCGATCCCGAGC
>JAFLCT010000115.1 GCA_017302335.1 Caulobacterales bacterium
GCTGGAGGCGCGCCCCTGGCCGGGGCCGCCCTGGCCGGATTGACCACCCTGGCCGGATGTCCGACCGCCTCAGCGGTGGAGGCGGCGACCGCCGTGGTCGTCGACGCGCGTCGCGATGCGGGTCGACGGTTGGAGGTCGAGCGAATCGCGGGCCTGGATTTCATCGATCCGGCCTGGTCCCAGGGTGATCCGCGCGCGGCGGCCCTGCTGGCGCACGCCGCCCTGCCGTCCGATTTGGCGGCGGTGCGCGAACGGGCGGAGACCTTGGCGGGGCGGCCCTCGGGCCTGGCCTTCGCCCTGGCTCTGGTCGGCAGGAAGTTGGAACTGCCGCGTGAAGGGGCGCTGGATCTGCTGCTGATCGCGCGACTGGCTGGGCTTTTGGCCCATGCGCTGGATCAGGCGGCGGACGGCTCGCCTATTCGGGCGCGACTGCGCTATGTGGGACCCGAACCCGGCGCTAACTGAGCCGGGCCTTTCCACGATAGCGGGGCGTCATGTCGGACTGGTTGGCGGCGATCATCCTGGGCCTGGTCGAGGGCCTGACCGAGTTCATTCCGGTCTCTTCCACCGGCCATCTGTTGCTGGCGAAAGCCCTGATGAGCCTGCCCGACGAGCCGTGGAACACCTTCATCGTCATGATCCAGCTCGGCGCCATCCTGGCGGTGGTGGTGCTTTATTTCGGCCGCCTGTGGAAGGTGCTGATCGGCCTGCCGGGCAAGGACCCGGCGGCGCGGCGGTTCACGATCTCGGTGTTGCTGGCCTTCCTGCCGTCGGCCGTCGTCGGCCTGCTGTTCCACGACTTCATCAAGACGGTGCTGTTCAGTCCGACGGTGGTCTGCGTCAGTCTGATCGTCGGCGGTTTCGTTCTGATGGCGGTGGACCGTTGGGCGCCGCCGCCAAGAAGCCATGACGCCATGGCCTTTGGCTGGAAGACGTCGCTGAGCATCGGTCTGTGGCAATGTCTGTCGATCATCCCCGGCGTGTCGCGTTCGGGCGCGACCATCGTCGGCGGCCTGCTTCAGGGCGTGGACAAGAAGGCGGCGGCCGAGTTCAGCTTCTTTCTGGCCATACCGACCATGGTCGGCGCCTTCGCCCTGGATTTCTGGGAAAGCCGCGATCTGATGACGGCGGACTTCCTGCCGACGCTGGCGATCGGCTTCGTGGTGTCGTTTCTGAGCGGTCTGGTGATCGTGAAGACGTTGATCGACTTCGTCGGCAAGCACGGCTTCACCCCCTTCGCCTGGTGGCGGATCGTGGTCGGCGTGCTGGGGCTGGCCCTGATCTGGACCGGAACGCTTTAGAGGAAGCCTTCTCCCTTTCGGGGGAGAAGAAAACTACAGGGCCGGGCGTTCGGCGAACTGGCCGCCGACGCGATAGCGCCAGAGATAGGACGGGGCGATCGCCTCCAGACCCGTGCCCTGGATGCCCAGCTCGGCCAGACCCTTGGCGCCGGGGACCACGACGTTGTCGGCTTGAAGCATCACCACCTGATCACGGGTCAGCAGCGGCGCGACGCCCACCAGGGCGCTCATCTGCGCGGCTGAGCCGACGATGCGTGCGACGAAGAAGGGCATGGGGAGCAAGAGCCGATCGCGATTGGTTTCGCGCAGGATGAACCGCATCAGCGCCTTGAAGCTGTAGACGGCCGGACCGCCCAGTTCATAGGTCTGGCCCGCGGCGTCAGGGCGGATCACGGCCTGGGCGATCGCCTCGGCGGCGTCGCCGACATAAACCGGCTGGAACCGGGTCTCGCCGCCGCCGATCAGAGGCAGGGCGGGCGACCAGGTCGCCATGGAGGCGAAACGGTTCAGGAAGCCGTCGCCCATGCCGAAGACGATCGACGGACGCAGGATCACCGCATCGGGGCGGATGCGGCGCGTCAGGATCTCGGCCTCGGCCTTGGAGCGGGCGTAGGCGGCGGGGCTGTGGCTGTCGGCGCCGATGGAGGAGACCTGGACCAAGCGGTCGATCTTGGCCGTCCGGGCGGCCTTGGCGATGGTCTCGGCGGCCTCGACGTGCAGTTTGCGGAAGCTGCGGCCGGGCGCTTCATACAGCGTGCCGACCAGGTTGACGGCGGCGTCGGCGCCCCGCAACGCCAAGGCCACGTCTTCCGGCCTGGTCACGTCGCAGCGCATCAACTGGATCTGACCGACGTCGCCCAGCGGCTGAAGCTCGTTGGCGGTGACCGGGTTGCGCACGGCGACGCGGATGCGCCAGCCCTTCTTGGCCAGGGCGCGCACGGCCTGGGCGCCGATGAAGCCCGAGCCGCCGAACACGGTCACCAGACCCGAACCGAAAACAGCCATCATGCGCTCCCACGAATTCTGAGTGGGGCTTAGACGATGCGACGATCAGGGGCAACGCGCTCTGGTCGCCGCGCCCGCATCGGCTGAAGGGTCAAGGCTCGCGCCGATACACCACCGTCCCGTCGACGACCGTCAGCACCGCATGGCCCTTGGGGATGTCGGCGAAGGGGGCGGTCATCAGATCGACCGAGAAGGCGGTCAGATCGGCGCGCTTGCCGACCTCTATGGTGCCCAGCTCGTCTTCGCGGAAGCTGGCGTAGGCGGGCCACAGGGTGAACATCTTCAGGGCCGTGGCGCGGTCCACCGCCTCGCTCGGGCGCCAGTCTGGTCCCTGGAAGCCGTTCAGGTCGCGGCGGGCGACGGCGGCGTAGAATTCGATCAGGGGATCGCCGCGCTCGACCGGGGCGTCCGATCCGCCGACGACCGGCAGGCCCAGCGCCGCCAGACTATGCCAGGCGTAGGCCCCGTCCAGTCGTGCATCGCCCAGCCGGGCCGAGGCGAAATGCAGGTCGCCGATGGCGTGGCTGGGCTGCATCGAGGGGATCACCCCCATTGCGACGAACATCATATAGTCGCGTGGCCGCACGATCTGGGCGTGCTCGATGCGCCAGCGCGGATCGCGGATGGCGCGGTCGTCAGGTTGAACCTCGCTCATGGCGTCGCGATACCAGTTCAGAACCTCGGAATTGCCCCGGTCGCCGATGGCGTGGGTGGCGATCTGGACGCCCGCGCGCAGGGCGTCGCGATAGAGGGGCAGGATCTCCGCCTCCGTCGTCTGCATCAGACCCGAGGTGTGGGGCGCATCCGAATAGGGAGCGAACAGGGCCGCTCCGCGCGAACCCAGGGCGCCGTCGGCGTAGAATTTGATCGCCCGGGTGACGACCCGGCCATCGGCGACGCTGCGCGGACCCTGGGCGATCAGGTCGCGAGCGCCATCGGGGGTGATGCTGTTGTAGACGCGGATCGGGGCCTCGCCCGCCTCGGCCATTCGCTCCAGCATCGGGATGTCGCCCCAGGGCGCGCTCATGAAATGCAGGCCGGTCCAGCCGTAGGCGGCCTCGACCCGGAAACCGGCGCGATAGGCGTTCTGTTTCGCGGCCGCGTCCTGCTGGGGCATGAGCCGGGCGACCAGTTGTTCGGCCGCGTCGATCAGCAGGCCCGTCGGCGCGCCGTCAGCTTCACGATGGATCTCGCCGCCGAAGGGGGCCTGGGTCTGGGCGGTGATCCCGGCGGCCTCCAGCGCCGGGGTCGAGACGGCGACGGCATGGCCGTCGGCCCGGCTCAGCAGAACGACCCGGCCCGGCGCGGCCGCATCCAGGTCGTGACGGTTCAGGAAGCGGCCCTCGGGCCAATGGGTCTCGATCCAGCCGCGGCCGACGATGGGACCGTTCGGATGCGCCGCGGCCCAGGCGTTCAGCCGCTGCATGGCCTCGGCGATCGAGGCGGCGCCTTCCAGGTTCAGCGTCAGCTCGCGCCAGCCGACGCCGTCCAGGTGGGCGTGGCCGTCGGTGAAGCCGGGAAACAGGGCGGCGCCGTTCAGATCGACGGTCGGGATGTCGGCGGGAACGGCGGGCTGGTCGGACAGGGCGCCGACCCAGGCGATGCGGCCGTTGCGCACAAGAACGGCCTCGGCCGACGCCGCGCCGTCAACGCCGGTATAGATCGGCCCGCCCCGGATCAGCAGATCCTGCGCCGCCGCCGGAGCGGCGACCAGCAGGGCGATGGCGGTCAGGGCGACGGCGGACCTCACTGCGGCTTGCCTACAACGGCGTCGACCGAGCCGACGGTGACCGGGTGATACAGCGGCCGAGCCTCGGCGTAGAGGCGGGTGGCGATCGGTCGCCCCCAGTCGCCCTCGTTCCACAGGGTGGTGAACAGGGGCAGGACGAATTTGCGTCGGCCCATGGTTGTCAGGAACCGTTCGGCCGTGACGACCGAGGGCTGATAGCGGTGGGCCAGGGCGATCTGCAGCCAGGCGAAGGTCAGTTCGCTGTTGCCCTCGTCGGCCAGGTTCAGGGTGCGCTCCAGATCGGCCAGTTGGGTCTCGGTCAGCCAGTCGGTTCCGGCCGCCAGACCTTGCGGACGCCAGTTCAGGAAACGCTGGCGCTGCTGGGTGTTCCAACCGGCCCACGGAATGGCCGAGGCCGGACCCTTGTCGGCGTAGAAGGCGCGGGCGGCGGCGTCGACCGCGACGAAGGCGTCGGATGTCGGCGGGACCCAGTTGGACGGCATACCCGGCTGATAGATCCAGGCGTCCATCATCAACTGACCTTCCAGGGCCGCGTCGCCCTTGATCAGGTTGTCGCGGATGTCCTTCAGGAAGCCTTCCGTGGTCATGGGCTGGAAGGCGTGGCGGTCGAAATAGCCGCGCAGCCAGGCGTCGAACCGGTCTCGCCCGGCGATGCGCTCGATGGTGCGCAGGAAGGCCGCGCCCTTTTCATAGGCGATGTCGGTCAGGCCATCGTCGGGATCGCGGCCGGTCAGGTCGATCTTCAACCGGGTGTCGGCGGCCGGCAGGGCGGCCAGGGTGCGTTGCAGATCGCCCCAGCCCAGAACCTGTTCCTGCATGGCGCGATCCCGGCCGTAGACGGACTCCATGATCCGGTTCTCGAAATAGACGGTGAAGCCCTCGTTCAGCCAGAAGTCGGCCCAGGTGGCGTTGGTCACCAGATTGCCCGACCAACTGTGCGCCAGTTCGTGCGCCACCAGGCTGACCAGCGACTTGTCCCCGGCGATGATGGTCGGGGTGGCGAAGGTCATGCGGGGGTTCTCCATCCCCCCGAACGGGAAGCTGGGCGGCAGGACCAGCAGGTCGTAGCGGCCCCAGCGGTACGGGCCGTACAGCGCCTCGGCCTTGTCGACCATGTCGGCGGTGGGGACCAGTTCATCGTGCGCGGCGCGCAGGCGCGACGGCTCGGTCCAGACGCCAGTGCGCTCGTCAATGCCCTCGAAGGCGATGTCGCCGACGCCGATGGCGATCAGATAGGGCGGCACCGGATTCGGCTCGCGGAAGCGCCAGGCCGTGCGGCCCGAGCCGGCGCTCTCGCCGTTCGGGGTCAGGGCCTCGGCCGACATGACCACCTTCAGGTCCGAGGGCGCCGTGATGCGGGCGTTCCAGGTCTGGCGGATGCCGGGGCTGTCCTGGGTCGGGACCCAGGTGCGGGTCAGGATGGCCTGGCCCTGGCTGAACAGATACGGTCGCCGCCCGCCCGCCGTCTGGCTGGGGTTCAGCCATTGCAGGGCCGCCGCGTCGGGCCGGGTGGCGTAGTCGACGACGATGCGGCGACGTTCCCCGGCGGCGAAGGGCGGGATATGAATCCGCACCGCCTGGCCCAGGATGGGGTCGTCCTCGCCCGTGGTGAAGGTCAGGGCGCGGCCCTGCTCGTCCTTGATCGAGCGGATGTCCAGATTGCGGGCGTCCAGGATCAGCTCGGTCGCGCCCGGCTCGGCCGTGACGTCCAGGGTCGCCGCGCCCGACAGGGTCTTGGCGTCGAAGTCGGCGGTCAGATCCAGATCGACATGGACCACGCGGGCGATCTCGGGCCGGGCGTGGGAATGGATGTCGCGGACGTATTCGAACGGCGTCGGCGTCGGTGTCGCGGCGGCGGTTGCGGCGGTCACGTCGCCCCGCGCGGGCATCAGACCGCTCAACTGGGCGCAGGCCCCCAGGCTGGTGGAGAGCATCAGGGCGGAGGCCAGACCGACTGTCTTGCGGAGCATGAGCGTTTCCTCGTCTTCGTTCGGTGCGGACAACGCCCCGAACCGGACGAAAGATCAAGTCGCGGGCGCGTGAGGCCGGGCGTGGCGCGCCGTGAACAGCCGCCCCCCTTCGGCCCAGAACGAGAAGCCGATGGCGATCAGGCCGCAGATCGCGACGCCCGTCGCCATCGGCGTGGCCGAACCCGCGAACTGCTGGCCGATGGCGAAACCCAGAAGGGAGCCGAAGGTGGTCGAGACGAAGCCCTGGGCCGAACTGGCTGTGCCGGCGATATGGCCCATCGGCTCCATGGCCATGGCGCCGAGATTTCCGGCGATGAAGCCGAAGCAGAACATGGTCAGGCCTTGCAGCAGGGCGAAGGTCCAGATCGTCTCGAACCCCAGGGCCGAGACGACGGCGTGGATCGCCGCCACGCTGGTGAAGGCGATCAGGGCCGAATGGGCGATCAGTCGGCTGCCCAGCCGCTCGACGAAGGTCGCGTTCAGCAGCGTGCCCACGGCGATGCCTCCGGCGATTCCGGCGAAGACGAGCGGGAAGACGTCGGTGGCGTGAAAGACGTGCTCGAAAATCTGCTGCGACGAGTTGATGAAGCCGAACAAGGCTCCGGTGATCGCCGTCATGGCCAAGGTGTAGCCGATGGACTGCCGGTTGGTCAGCGCCTGGCGGAAGGCGTCGGCGATGCGCGCAGGCTGGATCGGCAGGCGGTCCTCGGGATGCAGGGTCTCGGGCAGACGCAGGGCGGCCCAGATCATCACCGCCGACCCGGCCAGGGCCAGCACGCCGAAGATCCACGGCCAGGGCGCGACGGTCAACACCGCCGCCCCGACGCTGGGCGCCAAGATCGGCACGCCCAGGAAGACCAGGAAGCTCAACGACATGACCCGCGCCATGGTCCGCCCCTCATACCGGTCGCGGACGATGGAGACGGCTAGCACGCGCAGGGAGGCCGCCCCGATCCCGGCGCCGATGCGCGCCAGGATCAGGGTTTCGAAGGTCGGGGCGAAGGCGGCCAAGGCGCTGAACAGCACATAGAGTCCGATGCCGATCATCAGGATCGGCTTGCGGCCATAGCGGTCGGCCAGCGGCCCATAGACCACCTGGCTTACGCCGAAGCCCAGCAGATAGGCGGTGATGATCCATTGCCGGTCGTTCTCGCGCACGACGCCCAGGGCTTCCCCGATCATCGGCAGGGCGGGCAGCATGGAATCGATCGCCAGGGCGTTCAGCGCCATCAGGCAGGCGATCAGGCAGACGAATTCGGGAAAGCCCGGCCCTTTCGGCGGAGCGTCGGCGATGGGCGGGGTCATCGGAACCAGATGTGGCCGTTCGCCATGCGCCGCAAGGCGGCGACGGCGAAGAAATCGCGCGAAAGGCGGTTGGTGCGGGTGGTCGGACTCGAACCGACACTCCTTGCGGAACCGGATTTTGAGTCCGG
>JAFLCT010000116.1 GCA_017302335.1 Caulobacterales bacterium
GGGCGGCGCGGAAGGTGGTGCGCGCCGGTTGCGACGGCGCGGCGCGGCCCGACAGGCCCAGACGGTGGACCTTGCCGATCACGGCGTTGCGCGTGACGCCGCCGCCCAGTTGTTTGGCGATCTGGCTGGCCGATTGGCCCTCCAGCCAGAGTTTTTTCAACGTGCCGACGCGGTCTTCGGTCCAGCCTGCGGTCATGACGTCCCCTCCCGGGCGGTGGATTCAATATGTGGGGTCGGGTGGCTTCCTCAGCGCCCGGCGCCCACCACTAATCGTAAACTAGACCTTAATGACCGCAAGATATGCGAATCACCCTGTCCACAGAAACAAGATGTTGAATCGCTGTTCGGCGAAACGGCGGCTCTCTGCATGAGCGACTTGCGCAAAGGGCCGGGCGCGCGCATCTGCGGGGCATGACCGACGCCGCGATCACGCCTCTTCAACCGCGCCGCTATGACGGGATTAATTGGATCGGGGTCTGGACCCTGTATCTGCGGGAGGTGCAACGCTTCTGGAAGGTCGGCGCCCAGACGGTGCTGGCGCCGGTGGTCACGACCCTGCTCTATATGCTGGTCTTCGTGGTGGCGCTGAAGGGCGCGCGGCCGCCGCTGCACGGCACGCCCTTCGCGGAATTCGTGGCGCCGGGCCTGATCATGATGGCCATGCTGAACAACGCCTTCGCCAACGCTTCCTCCAGCCTGATCCAGGCCAAGATCATGGGCACGGCGACCGATTTCTTGACCCCGCCGCTCAGCCCGCTGGAGTTGACGATCGGGTTCTCGCTGGGGGCGGCGACGCGCGGGCTGCTTGTCGGGCTGGTGACGGCGATCTGCGTGCTGCCCTTCGCCAAACTGGGCGTGGCCGACCTGGGTCTGGTCCTGTGGTTCGGCCTGATCGCCTGCCTGATGATGGGCATGGCCGGGGTTCTGGCCGGACTGTGGGCCGAACGGTTCGATCACCTGGCGGCGGTGCAGAATTTCGTCGTCATGCCGATGACCTTTCTGTCGGGCACCTTCTATCTGGTCGAGAACCTGCCGGCGCCGTTCGATGCGATCAGCCGGTTCAACCCGTTCTTCTATCTGATCGACGGGTTCCGCGCCGGCTTCATCGGCCATGCGGAGGGCAGTGTGGCGATCGGCGTCGTCATGAGCGGGGGCCTGACCCTGGTGCTGGCCTGGGCGTGCTGGGCGGTGTTCCGCTCGGGCTGGCGACTGAAGAGCTAGGATCAGTGGCGGCGCCCGAGGAGATCGGCCCGGACGCCGCCCGCCGCATGGCCCTGGCGGCCCAGAGTCTGGCCCGTGCGCGGCCGGACGCGGCGGGAACGCGACAGTTCAGGGATGCGGCGCGGCGGCTGGGCGTGATCCAGATCGACAGCGTAAACGTGGTCAGCCGCACCCATTATCTGCCGCCCTTCTCGCGGCTGGGCGCCTATCCGCGCGAGACGCTGGAGGCCGAGGCCTGGGGCAAGACCCCCAGCCTGTTCGAATACTGGGGCCACGAGGCCTCGCTGATGCCGGTCGAAACCCAGCCCCTGTTGCGCTGGCGCATGGCCCAGGCGCGCGAGGGCCGGATGTGGACCGGCCTGGCCCGTTTCGGGCGCGAGCGGCGCGACCATATCCAGCGGGTGCTGGCCGAGATCGAGCGGCGCGGGCCGGTGGTCGGCGGCGACTTCGCCGAGGGTCCGCGCGGGGCGCCCGGCTGGTGGGCCTGGTCGGACGGCAAGCGGGCGCTGGAATGGCTGTTCTGGGCCGGGGAGATCACGACCAAGACGCGGCGCGGCTTCGAACGGGTCTACGACCTGACCGACCGGGTCCTGCCGCGCGCGGTGCGCGATGCGCCGACGCCGGACCAGGCTGACGCCTGTCGCGATCTGGCGCGGATCTCGGCGCGGGCGCTGGGCGTGGCGACCGAGGCGGACATCCGGGACTATTTCCGCCTGCCGGTCGATCTGGCGCGGCAGGCCGTGCGCGATCTGGTCGAGGCGGGCGAGCTGACGCCGGTTCGGGTGCGCGGCTGGAGACATCCGGCCTATGTCTGGCCCGAGGCGAAACGGCCGCGACGGGGGCAGGCCCAGGCCCTGCTGTCGCCGTTCGACAATCTGATCTGGACCCGCGACCGCACCGAGCGGCTGTTCGGGGTCAGGGTGCGGCTGGAGATCTACACCCCGGCCGAGAAGCGCAGCCACGGCTACTATGTCCTGCCGTTCCTCGAGGGCGAGGCCATCACCGCCCGCGTCGATCTGAAGGCCGACCGCAAGGCGGGCGTGCTGCGGGTGCAGGCGGCCTGGCGCGAAGAGCAGACCGGCCCGGAGACCGCGGCGCGGCTGGCGCAGGAACTGGTCCTGATGGCCGATTGGCTGGGGCTGGAGCGGGTGGAGACGACGGGCAAAGGCGATCTGGCGGACGAGTTGGCACACAAACTGGCTTGATCTCGCAGCTCGGCCGCAAGCTGGACAATAAGAGGCATAGGTGCTCACCTCCGGTTGTGATCGGGAGGGAAACATGGGTGATCGCTTGATGGCCTTGGGGCCTGTTGCCCTAGTGTTGTTGAATATCGTGCTTGGGGTGGCTCAGCTCTTGGCCTTTGCTGAGGGGGTAGATGTCTGGCTCGGCTGGAACATCTTCGGGGCCGTGCTCGTCTTTTTCATTCTGAGCATGATTCCCTTCGGGACCATCGGCACGACAATTGTCGCATACATTGGCGCGACAAAGGGCTGGGGCTGGGAATGGTGGCAAGCCGTTCTATTGATTGCCCCGTACCTGATTTTGGGGATTGTGATGTCGGCTGCTGGAGGCATTGCAGGCGCGTTATCTCGATCCAGACGAGCGGCGTAGATGGAACGGAGCCGGTGTTGACCAGACGGGCCTAAAGTCCGACAAGGCCTGACGCCTTTTTCAAGCGGTCCCGACGCCTCCTGCGCCGGGGCCGTCTCGCTTTTCGGAGACTGTCATGTCCGACCATCTGATGGGTGTCTACAACCGCGCGCCGCTGGAGGTGGAACGCGGCCAGGGCGCCCGCCTGTGGGGCAGGGACGGGACCGAATACCTGGACTGCGTCATGGGCATTTCGACCAACGCCTTGGGTCACGCCAATCCGGTGCTGGTCCAGGCGGTCAAGGATCAGGCCGAAAAGCTGTGGCACGTGTCGAACATCTTCCGCATTCCGGGCCAGGAGGCGCTGGCTGACGCCCTGTGTGAAAAGTCGTTCGCCGACGTGGTCTTCTTCACCAACTCGGGCACCGAGGCGGTCGAGTGCGCGCTGAAGACGGCGCGCAAGCATCATGTCGCCAACGGCCAGCCGGAACGGATCGACATCTACGGCTTCGACGGCAGCTTCCATGGCCGCACCTATGGCGCGATCAATGCGGCGGCCAATCCGAACTACACCGACGGCTTCGGCCCGCCGATGCAGGGCTTCCACCAGCTCAAATGGGGCGACAGGGCGGCTCTGGAGGCGGCGTTCAACAGTTCGACCACGGCGGCCGTCATCCTGGAGCCGGTCCAGGGCGAGGGCGGCTGCCGCGAGACCCCGGTCGAGGAGCTGCGCTGGATGCGCGAAAAGGCCGACGAGACCGGCGTGCTGATCATCTTCGACGAGGTCCAGTGCGGCATGGGCCGCACCGGCCGCCTGTGGGCGCACGAATGGGCGGGCATGACGCCCGACATCATGGCCGTCGCCAAGGCCCTGGGCGGCGGTTTCCCCATCGGCGCCTGCCTGGCCACGGCGGACGCGGCCAAGGGGATGACGGTGGGCGTGCACGGCTCGACCTTCGGCGGCAACCCCCTGGCCATGGCGGTCGGCCTGGCGGCCTTCGGCGAGGTCTCCAAGCCCGAGACCCTGGTCCATGTGAACGAGGTCGCCGGTTATCTGAAGCAACAGCTTGTCGGCCTGGCCGAACGCTATCCCGACCAGATCGTCGACGTGCGCGGCAAGGGGTTGCTGATCGGGGTCAAGCTGATCCCCAACAACCGCGAATTCATGGCCCTGGCGCGCGATACGCAGCAGTTGCTGGTGGCGGGCGGCGGCGACAACTGCGTGCGCATCCTGCCGCCGCTGAACCTGACGCTGGACGAGGCGCGGCTGGCGATCTCGAAATTCGAGGGCGCGCTGGACGCGGCGCGGGCCAAGGCGGCGGCGGCCTGAACCAACACCCGCTCATCCTCTCTCGCCAAGCCTGAGGGCTGGGACGAGCGCCGAGCAATCCTTGTGGCGACACAGCGCCCAAAGCACTGAATCCCCGCCGTGTCGGGGGTCCGCGGAGCAGACGAATGGTGCGGCATTTCCTCGACATCCATCGGCTGGAGGAGGCCGAACTGCGGGCCATCCTGGACGACGCCCACGCGCGCAAACAGGCCCGCAAGGGCTGGCCGCAGGGTCGGGCCGACGCGGACGCCCCGGCGCGCGACCGGGTGCTGGCGATGATCTTCGAGAAGAATTCGACCCGCACCCGCTTCTCCTTCGACGCCGCCATCCGCCAGCTCGGCGGCCAGGCGATCATCGTCAACGCCGGGGATATGCAACTGGGCCGCGGCGAGCCGGTCGAGGACACCGCCCGCGTGCTCTCGCGCATGGTCGATGCGGTGATGATCCGCGCCAACAGCCATGAAGATGTCGAACGCTTCGCCCGCGTCTCGACCGTGCCGGTGATCAACGGCCTGACCGACCGGTCGCACCCGTGCCAGATTCTGGCCGATCTTCTGACCATCGAGGAGCATCGCGGACCGGTGGCGGGCAAGACGATCGCCTGGGTCGGCGACGGCAACAACGTCTGTCACAGCTTCATCCACGCGGCGCCCAAATTCGGCTTCCGGCTGAATGTCGCCTGCCCGGCGGAATACCATCCCGAGCTGATGGACCTGGCCAAGGGCGGCGACCACGTCATGCTGACCTCGGACCCCCGCGAAGCCGTTGCGGGCGCCGATGTGGTGGTCACCGACACCTGGGTGTCGATGGGCGATCAGGACTATGAGGCCCGGCTTGCCGCCTTCGACGCCTATACGGTCGACGAGACCTTGATGGAGACGGCGGCCCCGGACGCGGTCTTCCTGCATTGCCTGCCCGCCCACCGAGGCGAGGAGGTGACCGACGCGGTCATCGACGGCCCGCGCTCGCTGGTCTGGGACGAGGCCGAAAACCGCGTCCACGCCCAGAAGGCGGTGCTGGCGTGGTGTTTCGCGGGCTAGGCGAGGACTGACGCGCGCCCTAGACCCAGTCGGGTCGGCTCATGCCGCCCAGGGTCGCCAGGTGGATCAGCAGCAGCATGGCCAGGGCCGCGCCCATCACCATCAGGAAACGCCACGGCACCATGCGCGGACCCTTGATCAGGTTCGGGGGCTGCGCCCCGCGCCAGCCCGCGAAGACGGTCAGGGCCAGGCTGGCGGCGAGCAGGATCAAGGTCAGGGTCAGGTCCATGCCGCGGGAGGTGGCGGGTGCGGCCCGTTTGCGCAAGCGGAATTCCTTGCCGGGAAGTTAATCTTCACGCGCTGTTAACCACGTCCGGGCGATCCGTTGGGGCGGTCGGCGGGATTTCCACAGATCGTTGGTCGGCCCCAACATCTTGGGGTTAACGGTCCGTTTACACCCCTGATCTGGGCGATTAGCGTAAAGCGTATAGGTCGGGAGGCGAATCAGTGAGCGCAGCCGCTCCGTGGAGCGTGAAGGGGATCGACCCCAAGGCGCGCGAGATCGCCAAGGACCTGGCCCGCCGGTCGGGAATGACCCTGGGCGAATGGTTGAATTCCATGATCATCGAGGATGGCGACGACGACGGCTATACGCCGCTGCCGCGCCGCGCCCACGCCGCCGACAGCTATGAGCGTCGCGGCCGCAGCCGCCGGGTCGAAGACGCCTATGGCGCGGGCGAGGACGGCGTGCAGCGGGTGTCGGCCTCGGTCGAGGCCCTGGCGGCACGGCTGGAGGCGTCGGAACGCCGGGCGCAGACCGCCATCCAGGGCGTGGATCAGGCCGTGGCCGGTCTGGTGCGGCGCCTGGACGAACAGACCGTCGGCGAGCGCGCCTGGGGCCGCCGCATCGACGACATTTCGGAAGAGCTGAAGGAAGGCCACAAGCGCCTTCGCCGGTTCGAGACCGAGACCGGACCGAGGACGGCCGAGACCTTCGGCAAGGTCGAGACGACCCTGGGCGCCTTGGCGGGCCGCCTCTACGACATGGAGGAGCGGCAGCGCACCTCCGTCAACGAATTGCGCCAGCGGATGGATGCGGTCGAAAAGGCCGCGCCGGGCCAGGAGCTGCTGCATCAGGTCGGCGCGCGCCTGGACCAGGCCCAGCATCGCACGGCCGAGGCCCTGCGCGGCCTGGAACGATCGTTCGCCGACCTGGACCGCCGCCTGGGCGCCGCCGAGACGCGAATGGAGCCGGTCGGCGCGCGCGAGACCGCCCGTTTCGAGAAACTGGCCGAGACGCTTTCCCGGCAAGTCGAGTCCAACCGCGCCGAAATGATGCGCCGGATGGATGCGGCCGAGGCGGAAGGCCGAATGGACCGGTTGGAGCGCACCCTGCTGTCGGTCGGCGATCAGGCCAAGGCCGCTGAACAGCGCGCGGCCCAGTCGATCGAGACCCTGGGCCGCGAAGTGCTGCGCATCGCCCAGAATCTGAACGGGCGGATGCAACGCGCCGAGAGCACAGGCGCCGAGCAGATGGCCCGTCTGGGCGAAACCCTGTCCGGCAAGGTCGAGCGCGACCTGGGCCGCTACGCCCAGGCTGTCGAGCAACGATTGATTTCCGCCGACGATCGGCACGCCCTGGCGCTGGAGAAGCTGGGCGGCGAGATCACCCGCATCTCGGATCGCCTGTCCGAGCGGATCGCCCAGTCGGAACGCAAATCGGCCCAGGCCCTGGAAGAGATCGGCAAGCGCCTGGTCGACAGTTCGGACAAGATCGAGCAGCGCTACGACCGCGCCTCGGGCGAACTGGCCGAACGGATGCGCCTGTCCGAAGAGCGCACCGCCAAACTGTTGGCCGAGGCGCGGGACAGCATCGAACGGCGCGTCGATGGATCGCGGCCCGCGCCCTTGCCGGATTTTGAGATCGCCGCGCCGTCCTCCTTGGCGTCCACGACGTCGGCCGAGCCGTCGCCGACGCGCGATGAGACGGTGGTGACCCCCGACTGGCGCTCCGCGGCCTTCCAGGACCCGAGCTTCGATACGACCGGCTGGACCGATGAGGCGGCCGGGGACGCGGGGCCGACCGCCTTCGCCGAGGTCGAGACGACGCCTTTCGCCCCGGCGTTCGAGACCACGGCCGATCCGGTCGGCGAGACCGCGCCGTTCGGCGCGCCCCAGCCGTTCGCAGCCTTCGGCGGCGCCGATGTGCGGGACGTGCTGGACGCCACCGCCGAGGCGCTTGAAGCGCCGGTCGCGACGCCGCGCCGTGCGGCCGCCGCCTTCGAAGG
>JAFLCT010000117.1 GCA_017302335.1 Caulobacterales bacterium
GCCGGTGGCGTCGATGCCGACATCCAGCGCGTCCGTGGCCAGGCCGTTGCGCTGGGCGCATTCGGTCAGGGTCGCCATGCCGACATACTGTCCTTCGACGAAGCAGCGCAGTTGGCGCGTCGGCTCCAGCGCGGGGGCGTCGGCCAGATCGACGGTCAGGCCGCCCTTGGACGCCGGGGGCGGCTCAGCCGGTCCCTGACGCCCGCCTGAAAAGACCAGCGCCAGCACCACCGCGGCCAGGACGGCCAGTCCGGCGCCGACGGCGATAATGATGCGTTTGTCGTTGGAGGCCGACATCAAAGGCTCGTGCGCTGCTGCATGGGGTCAATAACCCCGCCAGGCGGCGTCACGTCAACCAGGGTTTCGACGCGGCGCGGACTTCCTTCTCCTTCGAGGGAGAAGGATCAAGTCAGCCGCCCAGGCGCGCCAGGGCGGCCTGATAGTTGGCGAGCTGATTGGTCAGATAGGCGGGCACGGTCCCCGACGAAGCGGACGCCGCCGGTTTGGGCGCCAGGGCGCGATAGGCGTCGCGCACGGCCTTCAAGGCGGTCTGAAGCGCCTCGCCCGCCGCCTTGACCGAGGCGGGGTTCGCCAGATTGAGCGTCTTGGACAGGTTCAGGCCGAAGGTCTGGAGCGCATCATCGCCGCTGGACGGGCCGACATAGCCGGGCGACAGGCCCAGACCGGCCAGGGCGTCGCGCCCGCCCTCGCCCGCCGAGATGACGGCGCCGACCTTGCCGTCGCGGGCGGTGAGGGTCAGGCGCTGAAAACCGCCGGCCACGCCGCTGAGCGCGCCCGCCTCGGCCTTGGTCTCGCTGTCGGACGACAGGGTGACCTTCAGCTTGGTCCCGGACGCCTGTTCGATCTTGCGGGCCAGGGTCTGGAGCGTGTCGCGCGCCTCAATGGTCACGGCCATGGTGCGGCCGCCCAAGGCGGGCGAGACGTAGAAGCGGTCGCCGACGCGCAGCGAGGTGGCGTCGATCAGCCGCTTGGAATCCTTCTGGTCGATGTCGCCCTGAGGCAGGCCGAGGCGATCCAGAACGCTGGCGCCGTTCGAAACCACCGCCAGGCTCATCGGCGCGGCCTGCTCATTGTCGCCGGACCAGGTCCGGGTCCAGTCGACGGCGCCGGTGACGGCGTCCAGCCGGGTCAGATAGGCGCGGGTCGGGTCGGTCGCCTTGGCGCCCTCGGCCCGGTCGCTGACGCCCGTCAGCCAGACCTTGCCGTCGACCACCTTCACATCGGCCGCCGTATCGTCGCCCGCCCCGCCGACATAGGTGACGCGGTCGGCGGCGTCGGCGGCCAGATCCGTTCTCAGACTGGCGACATAGACGTCCTGGCCGCCGTGGTGGGCCTCGGTCGTCGTCGCCACGTCCAGGGCGGCGTTGCGCGTCGTCCCGCTCAGCAGAAGCTGGCCGCCCGAAGCCGAGATAGCGGCCGCCTCGCCGCTGGCCAGGCCCAGGTCGCGGCTGGCGACCAGGGTGGGAACGCCCGATCCGTCCAGGGTGAAGCGCCGCACCATCAGCCGTCCGTCCTCGACCCCGGCGGTATAGAGGTCCGATCCCTCGACGGTCATGGCCTGGACCGAATCGTCGCCGGTCGTGCCGAACTGGCGCGTGGCCGAGGCGGTGGCGACGACGGGAGCATAGATGTGCGCCTGGCTTTCGCTGAAGGTCTGGAGATAGCCGTCCCAACCGCCCTGGGCCGCCTCGCCCGGCATGGCCGACCTGGCGCGGCCCGCGACCTGGACCGTGCCGCCAGGGCCGAAGGCGACGGCCGCGGCCTCGTCCTCGGCGCGGGCGCCGCGACGCTGCGTCCAGACCTCCTGCCCCTCGGCGTCGAAGACGGTGACGAAACTGTCGGCGAGGGTCGCCACGTCGCCGGTCTTGCCCGGCTCCAACGCCCCGACGACCGATCCGGCCACGGCGACGCGACCGTTCTGATCCACGGCGATGGCGTAGCCCGAGGCGGTCGAGGCGGCGCCGATGGTGCGCGTCATGACCACGCGCCCGGCCGAATCGAGCTTCATCAGGGCCACGTCCTTCTGACCCTTGATCGGCTGGTTGTCAGGACCGGCGGTCAGGTCGGCGACCATCCAGACCCCGCCGTCAGGCGCGGCGGCCGAGGCGCGAACGGCGTCGATCCCGTCCGGCAAGGCGGTCTGCGACACCCGGCCGTCGACCCATTGGGTCTCGCCGATGCGGGTCGCGCCGGTCGCGTCGGCGGTGAATTTCAACACCTGTCGCCCGCCCGCCGTTCCGAAGCCCTGGACCACATAGGCGGCGTCGGACGTGTCGGCGGCCGCGAAGCCGACCGTCTCGGTGCTTACGCCCCGGATGGCCAAGGCCCAACGGTCGGCGCCGGCTGGAAGGGTGATCGTCTTTCCGCCCACAATGACGGTCTTGGGTTCGGCCTTGATCCGTTCGCGGCCCAGGCGCGTCTCGACGCCCGCCGCCTCCAGCTTGCCGTTGATGTAGCCCAGGACCTCGGTCAGGCTGCGGGTCGTCGCCCCCATCTCGGACAAGTCAATGTTGACGGTCACGTCGCCCGACGTCCGCTTCAAGGTGATGTCGAAGGCCACATCGCCCGCGAAGGCGGCCACAGCGTCGTCCGGCGACCCTTCATGGATCGGCCCGGTCAGGGAGCGGGCGCTGTCGCGCGGCACGCCCGCCGTGGACTTGCTGGTGGTCGAGGAAACGCCCGCGACCATGCGCACGCCGTCCAGCTTGATCGTGGTCAGATAGGCATGAACCTCGGCCAGGCCCGAGGCGAAACGCTTGTCCAACAGGCTCATCTCGCCGGAGGCCACCCCCTTGACCGCCGCGCGATTGGTCAGGGCGGTCAGGGTGTCCAGTCCCTGGTACAGGGCGAACAGCTTCTTGTAGTCGGCCGAGGCGCCCGCCAGGTCCAGCCTGGCCGAACTCTCATCGATGATGCGGCGCCCGCCCAGGGCGGCGCGCACCAGGGCGTCGGGCTTGGGAACCGCGGCCTTGGCGTCCCAGGGCGGGGTCGGCTGCTTCTTCCTGGCCGCCGCCGACAGCGAGGCGGCCGTGGTCGCATCCTGTGCGGGCGAACCCGACAGGCCGTACAGGCCAAGCAGATAGCTGTTGTTGATCAAGACGGAAGGCTCCAACCGTCAGCATGATCCACAGGGGTTAAGACAGGCTGAGGATTCGACGGGAACGGAGAATCACGACTTTCGTTAAGCCGCGTATACCGCTGGGAGTGCCGTCCGATGCTCTTTCCGCTTAGCGTGCTGCAATCCGTCCTGGCCCTGTATGGGTTCGGAACCAAATCCCCCCGCCGTCGAACCGCCGCGCCGATGCTGATCGGCCGATCCGCGCCGCCGCGCTATTCTTAGCCGCCGCGGAACAGCGACAGGATGATCTGCGGCGCCGAGTTGGCGATCGACAGGGCCTGAGCGCCGAGCTGCTGCTGGACTTGCAGGGCCTGAAGCCGCGCGCTTTCCTTGGCCAGGTCGGCGTCCACCAGATTGCCGACGCCCGATTCCAAGGTGTCCATCAGTTTGGAGACGAAGGAGTTGTGAGCCGTGATCTGCTTGGCCTGGGCGCCGAGTTCGCCGAGGGCCGCGTTCAACTGGGTGATGGAATCGTCCAGCTTGTTCAGGGCCGTGGTCGCGCCCGTCATGGTCAGCAGGCTGTCGGACAGCGACAGCTCGATGATCGAACCGCCCAGCGTCAGATTCTTGCCCGACAGGGTCACGAAGGCCGAAGCGTCGGCGTTGGCCAGAAAGCGGATGCCGTTGGTCAGCGTGCCGTTCAGGATGTTGCCGCCGTCGAAGGCGGCGTTGTCCACGGCCGATTTGATCGCGCGCAGCAGGGCCTTGAAGTCGGCGTCCAGCAACTGACGCGACTGAGTCTTCAGCGACTGGTCCTTGGCCGCGACGACCTTTTCCTTCAACTGGTTCAGTAGGTCCGAGACCGACTCGCCCGCCGACAGGGCCACGTCCGCGATCGAGGTCGCGCGGTCCAGACTCTGTTTCACCGCCGACAGGGCGCCGATGTCGGCGCGTTGGCCCTGGGCGATGGCCCAGATGGCGGCGTTGTCCTTGGCGCCCTGGACCTTCAGGCCCGTGGAGACCCGGTTCTGAACATCGCCGAGACGCTCATTGGTCTTCGTCAGATTTTGCAGCGCGATGGCGGCGGCGGCGTTGGTGTGAACGCTGTTGGTCATTCGATTCTCGAAGCCCCAAGGGTCTGATTCCACGTCAGGCTAAGGGGCGAGTCGTGTGCGTATGGTTAACGACGATTCACCACGTGCTTTAACCGCGCGGATCGCTCCTGCGCGGCGTCGAGGCTTGAAGCGGATGTCAGCTCAGGCGCTGGTGTCGACCACCGTGCCAGTGCTGTAGCGCCCCTCGTCCATCATGCGGACGACGTCTTCGCGGGGCAGTTGGCGCACGACTTCGCCGGTGATGCGGTCGAGGGTCTTATAGACAAACGACCCCTTTTGGGGGCCTTCCTCGATCACCAGTCTGTAGCGAGCAGCGCGTTCGGCCTCCAGGGCCGCAGACGACTGTCGGGCGTCGAAGCCCTCGAAGGCTCCTCCTGAACCGACCGCCGCGACCGCGACGGGTGCTATTTTCGGATTGGCATTCATGTCTCCAGCCGCCGGACCTTACCCGGCGTCTCCGGTTGAGAATGCTCGGCGGGTCGGGCGGGGCTGAAAGCCCCGCCCTTCCGCGATCTGTTCCTTAGCGGAACAGGCCGAGCAGGATGGACGTCGAGGAGTTGGCGATCGACAGAGCCTGCACACCCAGTTGCTGCTTGGTTTGCAGCGCCTGGAGGCGGGCGCTCTCCTTGGCCAGGTCGGCGTCGACGAGGTTGCCGATGCCCGACTCGATGGTGTCCTGAAGCTTGCCCACGAAGCTGAGGTGGGTGCCCAGGGCCTTCGAACCGGTGCCCAGACGAGCCAGCGAAGCCGAGACGTTGTCGATCGAGGTGTTCACCGCCGTCAGTCGGGCCTGAGCCATCGTGCGGGTGGTGATCTGAGCCGTCGATCCCAGGGTCACGACCGAACCGGACAGAGACATATCCTCAGCCGCGATGTCGATCGTGGTCGAACCGCCGGTGTTCGCCAGGGCCTTGAAGCCGGCAGTGCCGGAGATCACGGCCACGCCATTAAACTTGGCGTTCGAGACGGTCGAGGCGATCTGCTTGCGCATGGCCACGAAGTCTTCATTCAGGGCGTTGCGGGCGGCCGTGGTCAACGACGCATCGGTCGCGGCCAGGGCTTTTTCCTTCATCTGCGACAACAGGTCGGAGACGGTTTCACCGGCGGCGATGCCGACATCCACAGCCGATTGGCCGCGTTGCAGGCTGTCCTTGACCGCGTTCAGGGCGCCCATTTCGGCGCGCTGACCTTGAGCGATGGCCCACACCGCGCCGTTATCCTTGGCGGAGTTGACCTTCTTGCCGGTGTTGATGCGATTTTGAACCGTGGCCAGTTCGTCGTTGGTCGACTGGAGGTTCTGCAGGGCGATCATCGCGCCCATGTTCGTGTTAACGCTGTTCAGCGCCATGGCACGTAGTCCTTCTTTCAAGGTGTCCGACGCCATTTTGGCTGCCGGGAGCATTTTGCTCGGCCCTCTCGCAGCAAGGAGCGGACCAGAGGGCGGAATTTCGCCATCCGCGCAATGTATTGTTTTTTATACGTTACCTTGCCTTAACCACACCCCTCGCTCGGCAAGAACTGCCGGGCTGGGCAGAAACTGCCGGGCGCCGGGCGATTTCTGCCGGGTGCGGACGCCTCAAAGTCCCGCGAGCCAGTCGTCGATCGCCTTCCGTTCCGCCAGAAGCGTCTCGACCGCCAGCTTTCGCGCCGCGTCGCAGGCCGCGATCTGTTGGCCGCGCGCCGCATAGACGGTCTCAAGGTCCGCCAGGGTCGGTTCTGTCGCCAGGGTCGCCAGGGCGCACGGCCGAACCGCCTCCATCGGCAGGGTCAGACGCGGCGGCGCAGCCGTCGAGATCGGGGGCGAGGCGGCACAGGCCGCGGTCAAGCTCATGCAGGCGACGAGCACGCTCAGGGTCGAGGGGGCGATCGGCATCGGGGGCGTTCCTGGCTTCGGTCTGGGCCGCGACGGTCAGGGCGGTCACGGCCATGGTCTGTCGGTGGTGGACGTCGAGACGGGCGCGGCCTTCCATCTCGGCTGTCCGTTCGAGGCGTCGCGCCGCGGCGTCGGCCTGGGCCAGGTCCCGTTCGGCGCGGGCCTGCTCCAGACGCTTCTCGCTCAGACGCCAGGGGTCCCAACGAAAGCCCAGCGCCCCGGCCGCCAGGACCAGGACGATCAGACCCGCCAAGGCCGCCGCCGCCCAGCCCCAGGGGGTCAGGAGGTTCAGGATCGGCGGCCTCATGGAAACGCCCGCCGATCCAGTTCGAAATGCGGGCCGTCCTTCAGGTTTTTCCAGTCGCCGCCCCAGATCAGGGCCACGCCGCGTTCGGCCGCCGCCGCCTTCATGGCCCCGGCGATGCGCGGATACAGCGGCCAGTCCCAGCGCACCGCGCCGTCGACCAGGGCCGCCACATCCACGGCGTGACCGGTGACATGGCGGCTGTTCAGCGTCCGACTGGCCCCGGCGCGGACCAGTTGCGCCTGACGCGCGGGGGTGCGCAGCCCCTCGATGACCACGAAATCCACGGGCGTCAGGGCGATCGCGCGTTCGACCACGCCGACCAGCGCCGGATGCACGCCGTCCAGCCGCGCGCGCGACCGGGCCGACAGGGCGAAGCTCACCGTCCGCCCCCCGTCGCCAGGCGCAGGCGCATCTCCGCCAGCAGGCTGACCAACTGTTGGGCCGAGGGCGCGACCAGATACAGCACCATGGTGACGCCCAGCAGGATCATCAGCCCATGCGCCAGAACCGGCAGGGCCTCGACCGGGGCGCGGCCGACCGCCCAGGCCAGAAGACCCCAGGCCAGGCCGCTGACGACATAGACATAGAGCCGTCGCCACAGCCATCGGGCCTCGGCCAGGGGAAGGGATTCGGGCGTGCTCATTGATCGTCCTCTTCATCAAAGCGGGGCGGTTCGCGATCGCGGCCGCCGATTTCGACGCGACAGTCGTCGGGGTTCAGTCGGCAGGGCGCGTCCCAGGTCTCGACATCGGGCACGCGGTGGTCCGGGTTTCGTTCGACGGTCATGGCCGTCATCCGATCGCGGTCAGGATGACAACGCCGCCCGCACCGGCGCCGCCCGCGCCGAAACCGGTCGCGCCCGCGCCGCCGCC